>JBGOSQ010000005.1:0-47497 GCA_041476045.1 Thermoplasmata archaeon
CTCACGTTGAACGTCCCGGTCGCGGACGGAGCGCACGGTAAGGTGGACTTGTTCTGACTCGTGCAGCCGGCCGGGAGGCGCAAGTACGCGAACGTGTACACGCCGCTCCCGCCCGTCACGGTCACTTGAAGGAGAGTGGTCGACCCGACGGTCACGGGCGACACGGTCGCCGCGAACTGGGAGATCGCCGGCGCTGCGTTCACGGGGAGCGATGCGCTCAACTGGCTCGTCATCCCCCACGTGTCGGTCGCCTGCGCGACGATCGTGAAGACGCCCGAGGTCCGGGGCCGGCAGGTGACGACCGCGCTCGTCGTGTTGGTGCAGGACGCGGTCGGCAGCCCAGTATAGGTGTGCAGGAACGGTGCGGTTCCGCCCGAGACGACCGTCGTGATCGTCACGTTCTGGCCCACGTCTACGACGGTGGGCGAGATGATCACCGAGTCCACGCTGGGATCCGCGACGACCGTGAGGACCACGTCCCGCGTGACCGTGATCCCGCGCACATCGGTCGCGCTACCCGTGATCGTGAACGTTCCGGTGTCGGTGGGCGTGCAGGTCCCCGTCGTGAGGCGTCCCAGGTTGCACGGGGACGGCATCCCGAGGTAGAGGACCGAGATGGCGCCGGTCCCGCCGGTCGCGTTGAGCCAGAAGGTGACCGTCATCCCGATGTCGATCGAGGCCCGGTTGACCGCGAACTGCAGGATCGACGGCCGTGCGTTCACCGTCAGTGGGACGGACCCGGAGGCCGACCACCCGAATGCATCGGTCACGTCGACGTGGACGGTTCCGATGCCGGTGGCCGTCGGCGTGCACGTCAGCGTGGATGCGTCGACCGAGGCGCAGCCCAAGGGCAGCCCGGTATACACGTAGCTGAGCGGGGCCGTCCCGCCGGTCGCGTTCGCCCAGAGCGTGATCTGCTCGCCGAGATCGATCGTCGTCGGAGCCGCCGCGAGCGCGGGGAGGGTGGGCTTCGGGTTGACGGTCACACCCGCGTGCCCGGGCAGGCTCATGCCGGTCGCATCGGTCACCGTGGAGGTGATCGTGAACGTGCCCGGCCCCGTCGGCGTGCAGCCTAGCGAGGCCGTGTTCCCCGAGGAGCAGCCCGGCGGAAGGCCGCCGTACGCATACGAGAACGGCGAGGTCCCGTTGATCGCGGTGACGTTCGTGTAGAACCGCGAACCGACGGTCACGGTCGCCGGGTCTGTCACGACGCCGGTGACCACGAGTTCCGGGTTCACCGTGACGGTGGCGACCTTCGTCGTCGGGAAGCCGCTGGAGTCGTTGATCTCGACGGTGACGGCGTACTGTCCGATCGCAGTGGGGGTGCAGAGGATCGTCGAGTTATTGCCGCCGTTGCATCCCGGCGGGAGGCCGGAATATTTGAAGTCCGTGTAACCCGCGTACGCGAACGGGGTCGCGTCCAAGAGAACGCTCTGGGTCAGGTCGATCGTGGCGGGCGAGGCGACAAAGTGGGCGATGACCGACGGTCCGAAGGCCCAGGTATCGTTGAAAAACGTCATCGTCTGGGGGTTCTGTCCGCCGAAGAGAACACTGTAGCCGTCCGCGGCGTCGTACGCGAGCATCTCGAAGGCGCGCGTCGAAGGGGAAGTGGTGAACTGCGAGCTCAAGTCGGTCCAGTTCCCGCCAAGGAACTGCCAGGTGTCGGACTTGCCGATTTGGGTCGAGTAGTCGTCCCCGGCGTACATCAGGACGTATCCCTGCGACGCATCGTAGGTGATCCCCTCGTACGCGCGCGCGCTGGGCTTCGTCGTCCCTGTCGTCGGCGCCCAGGTTAGGTTCGAGTACGTGAGCGTATCCGTACCCGTGCATCCTCCGGACGTACAACCGCCGAACATGACGAGATAGCCATCGGCGGCATCGTATGCCATCTCCTGTCGGAAGTGGCCCGCCGGGTTCCCGGTGACGCTGGAGGTGAGGTCCGTCCAGCTCCCCGCCGAGAACTTCCAGGTGTCGCGGAGCGGGATGGTGCCCGTGTCGGTGGTCCCGCCGAAGAGAACGGTGTAGTTGTCGGCCGCATCGAACGCCATCGCGCCGCGCCACCGGACCGGCGGCGCCGTGGTGGGCGAAAGCTGGTTCCACTGACCGTGCACGAACGTCCACGTGTCGTTGTAGATCGTGCCGGAACTGGAGTCGTAGCCGCCGAAGAGGAGGATGTAGCCATCGGCGGCGTCCCAGGTCATCATCGACGCGTAGCGCGCGGCCGGACCGCTGACCCCGAGCGAGTTCCAGTGGCCGTCGGCGTACGTCCAGGTGTCGGAGTAGGGGACGCCCGAACCGTTACCGAATCCGCCGAACAGGACGAGGTAGCCGTCGAGAGGGTCGTAGACCATGGAACCGAGGTAACGATGCGCGGGGACCTGGTTCGTGACCTTGGTTTGGAGATCGGTCCAGCGGGGCGGCGGAGCCCCTGCGGCCGGATGGGGCGCCGCTGCGCTGAGGGCACACGTGTCGAGCGCGGCACAGGAGTAGGAGGCGCCAGCTGCGGGAGCGGCGTGCGAGTGCGCGACGTTTCCGCCAACCGTGATCCCGGAGGGCGCGGCCACCGAGACGGTCGCGGGGCTCGCTCCGGCGGCCGGCAGGGCTCCGAGGAAGAGGACCAGAAGGACGACGGCCGGTCCGAGGGTACGGCTCAGCGTTCCCGACTCAAAAAATCCTCGCGCAAGGGCGGAGCGGAGCGGCGACATCGGGCCGAGGAAGGAGGCGCGTCTAATCTACATTTGCATTAACGATTTTCTCTCGCCGAGCTCCGCTCGAGCCGCCGTGGGCGAGCCAACGACCGACGCGTCGGATCGCCGCACCGCGATGCGACAGGTGAGCCTTCTCCAGCGGACCCATCTCGGCGAACGTGCGGCGCTCGCCCGACGGAATGAATATCGGGTCGTAGCCGAATCCGCCCGTGCCGCGCGGACGCAGCGCGATCGAGCCCCGGGAAATTCCTTCCGCCAACCGCGTCGTCCCCCGGTGCCGGACGCCGGCGACGGTGCGGAAGACAGCGCGACGCGAACGTCCTCGGAGGAGTCTCAGGATCCCGGCGAGACCGATCGTTCGGTAGGCGTACGCCGAGTAGACCCCGGGAAAGCCGCCGAGGCCGTCGATGAAGATCCCGGAATCCTCGACCACGTACGTCCGGTCGTCCCGGGGAAGATCGGCGAGCTTGGAGAGCACGACCGGCTCCAGTCGGTCCGACTGCGGCTCTGGAAGCTCGCGGCGCAGCCAGCGGACGCGGATCCCGAACGGCTCGAGTATGCCGGAAACCTCGCGGAACTTGTCCGGGTTCGACGAGACGAATCGGACGTCCATCCCGCTACCAGGGGAACTCGTTGTACGAGATGATCTCGTCCGGGCTCTTGCGCCCTTCCCCGTCCGGCTTCAAGGGGCCGTTGGGATCCGCCGGGAACCCGATCGGGATCACTGCGAGCGGGTGGATCCCTTCCGGGACACCGAGGACGTCGCGGACCTTGTCCTCGTGGAAGTCGACCATCCAGGAAGAGCCCAGTCCCTCCGCCGTCGCCGCCAGCTGCAGGTGCCCGATCGCGACCGCGACATCGAGCGGGTACGCCGAGATGTAGCCGCCGACCGTGACGGGGATGTCCTCTTCGACGGAGAACGCGACGACCACCACGGGCGCCTCCCCGACGGTGCGACCGCGTACGCATGCCTGGGCGAGCTTGCGCTTGATCTCGTCGTCCTGGACGACGACGAACCGCCACGGCTGGAAGTTGCCCTGGGACGGGGCGAGACGGGCGGCGCCGAGCACGGCCTTGAGCTTGTCCGAGGGAACGGGCTTGGCCAGGTACTGGCGACAAGGCCGGTAGGTGCGTATCGCCTCGAAGAGGTCCATGGATCCGTCCGGCGAAAACTCGGTCCTGAGACAGAACGCGGGTCAATTCCCCGCGACGAGGCGATGCATTTCGCCCGAACGAGGGGTCTGCTTCCTAAAAGGGTTTGCGCGGTCGGCGCGCGGCGCGGACGGGAGTGAGGGAAGGCCCGTGGCTCGCGTCCCACCCGCTGCGACGGGGCCCGCCGCGGCCCCCCAGAGGGGAGCGCGAGTCACCGCGTCGAAACGGTTCCGAAGTGGGAATCTGTACGGAGCCGCGAAAAAGGAGGGACCCTCTGAGCGGGTGGGTTGACGCTCGCGGATCTCGGCCTCACCGACGCGATCGTTCCGCTCGCTGCGCTCGCGACCCTGATGGTCGGATTCCAGCTCGGCCTCCTCTACCTCTTCGTCCCGCGCACGGGCGACCCGACGCGCCCCCGACTCTCCCGCGCGATCCTGGTCGGGTACCTCCTCCCCGCGAGCGCCCTCATGTGGATCGTGCTCCCGGGAGCGATCCTCCGGCCGAGCTACGCGACGTGGTGGGCGGCCATACAGGCGATGATGGTCCCGATGCCGGCACCCTTCTTCTGGATGATGAGCCAGCTCGCCCACGCGGAGGAGCGACCGATCGACCGAGCCGGGTTGATCTGGCCGCTCCTCCTCGCCGGGGCGGTCGTGCTGAACGAGGCTGTGATGGGCTACGCCTTCGCCGCGATCGCCGGTGCAGCGTCCCTGAACGATCCGGCGGTCGCGATCGCGTTGAGCCTCAACTCCCCCTGGTTCGCCGTCTCCATGTTCGCCACGATGGTCGCGCTCGTCGTTTGGGTGCCGGGCCTGTGGTGGAAGCGGTGTTCCCTGGTCGGCCTCGCGGCCACGGGCATCGCGGGCCCACTGTGGCTCGTGGACCCGGTGCTGAGCGCGTCAGCGATGGCCGTCGTGATGACGGCGACGGTCCTCGTGCTCGCCCTCGGACTGTCCGGAGCGACAAGGGAGCGCTCCACCCTCGGCCGCTTCGCCTTCGCGGTCGGCGGCGCGCTCGGTCTCATGACCGCCGCCGGGATCGCCTCGGCGGTCGGGATCGGGGGAGCCGCCGAGGGACTGCCGATCGCCCTCACCGCCGGGGTGGTCATGCTCCTCGAGACGACCTACCTGCTTCGTGGTGCCCTGGCCGCGGTCCCCGACCCAACGCCGCCGTTCCGTTGGGCCGCCGACGCATCCACACCGGCGTAAGCGCGGCGTCTCGTGCCGCCCCGCCCCCGTGGGGTTCGTACTAACTGTAAAGACGAGTGGAGGACATGGTTCCGCGATGGACGGGGAGAGCACGCTCCTAAGGGCGTACTCGGTCGCCACGCTCGAGCAGACGCGCAAGCAACTGCGCACCTGGTGGGGGCGCGCGATGGTCGCCTCGATCGCGGTTGTATTCGCGCTCGTCTCCCTGCTCGTCGGCGGGATGCTCGTGCTCGAGCGGATCCAAGGCGACTTCTTCGCGGAGATCGTCTGGCCCGGCCACGCGGTCGACTGGTGGAACTACCCGGGTCTTCTCGTCGTGCAGCCGTGGGGCATTATCGCGCTCCCCTTCTTCCCGACGCTCGCCATGATCCTCGTTTCTTACGGCGTGGGCCTCGGCATGTCCGTCGCCGTCCTGATCGGGGTCCGGATGATCTGGCTCCGTCGCGGCAGTCTCGGCCGACCGACGGCGCTCGGCTCGGCGACGGGACTCACCCCCGCGATGATCGCATTGGTGACGCTCGGCGCGTGCTGTTCCACGACGGCGGCCGCTACCGCGGGTATCGGCGTCGCCGCCCAGACGAGCGGTACGACGGCTGGCGCCCTCATCGCGAACAATTGGTACCTCAATGTGTTCCAGCTCGTGATCCTCTGGGTCGCGCTCATCGCCCAGGAGCAGCTGCTCGTCGCGTACGGGATCTTCTTCGATCGCGGGGCCGCGGCGCCCCTCGTCCCATTCGCCGAGCGCTTTGCGTGGGCGAAAGGGTTGCTCCGACTTGCCCTCCTTGTCGGCGGGATCACATGGTCGCTGTCGATGCTTGCCGACTGGACCCGCATCCCGCCCGGTAGCGCCGGCGCGGGGCACTGGATCCACTGGGTCCTGCAACAACAGGTGCCTGCGCTTCTCGCGGTCGCGGTCGCACTTGCCCCGGCCGGCACGGCTCACGCGGTGCTTCGACACCTCGCTCGCCCGGAGGGCTGGTTGCTGCGCGCCCTCCTGCTCATCGGCGGCCTCTCGCTGATCCTCTGGATGCCACCCACGCTCGTCTCCGCGGGGATCGCGGGGTGGCTGAACGAGCTGCTCGCCTCGCTCGGCGTCGCCGCGGGCTATGGTTCAGCGTCCGTCGGGCCGATCGAGGGATGGGGCCTCCTCTTCCACTGGGGACTCCAGCTCCTGCTCCTCGGTGGCTTTGCGATCGCGGTGGCGCTCGCCCCAGCACGGGTGCTCAACTTCGTTGCACCCCACGCCGGTGCGGCCGGGACCACCCCCGCCGCGGAGGCGACCCGTCCCGTGGCCGGGTCCCCCGCCCCAGCGACGGCCGGTGCCTCTTCCGCGGAACCGTAGGTTCGATCGCGCTCCAAGGAGGTCCCTCCCTCGATGGCGATACCGGAGCTCATCCTCTGGCCCTTCGCCCTCGTGATGGCGGTGACCACCTCCTACCTGATCCGGTGGGCCGCGGAAGCGCGGGCCGTACCGCGAGCGGCGATCACGGTCTTTCTGCTCGTCATGATGGCCGCGATGCTCGCAGGCGCGGCGATCTACTTCGCCGCACCGGGCCGGACCTCGCTGGTGACCGGACTGTGGATCGCCGCCGCCGTGATGTCGATCAGCGTCTTCCCGCTCTTCTGGGTCCTTCTGCGCGACGCGGCCCGGACGAACGCCGGCGGGACCACGCCCCCGCTCGGTCGTCCGTGGCTCTTCCTCGGCTCCGTCGCCACCCTCGTCCTCGCGAACGAGCTCCTCATGGGCTGGACGTTCTCGATGGCGAACGGCGTTGCGTTCGCGGCGGGCTCGGCGGCCGATATTGCCGGCGATCTCGCGACCGTGGTGAGCTCCTCCTGGTTCCTGTTCACGATGTCGGCCGAGATGGCCCTCTCGGCGTACCTGCTGCGAGATCGGTTCGACCGGCCGCTGCTCTGGATCTTCGGTGCGCAGGCCCTCCTCATGTTCCTCTCGCCGCCCGCCCTCGCCGACGTCGGTTGGCAGTGGACCACGCTCCTCCTCGGCAGTGGAGCGATGATCGCGCTCTTCGTCTACGTGATGGAGTTCCTGTATCGGCACCGCGAGTTCAACGCCGCGCTCGCGCGCTACTTCGTCCGGCTGCTAGCCCTCTACGCGCTCATGATGGCGGGGCTGTTCGTCTGGTTGCGGTACGGTGAGCCGTCGATCTTCGCGCTCGCGATCGTCCTCGAGATGGTCCTCTTCCTCGACGCGATCGTGACCTCGGAGGGATTCCGATCGGGCCCGCCGTTCCCTTGGCAGCTCAACCCCCGGTGGGCGTTCGCGCTCCTCGGATGGATCTTCGTCGCGGAGCTGTTCATGGGCGCCTTTCTCGATCTGAGGCTCTTCGGGGGCGACTGGCTCGCCCTCGTCCCCGCGCTCCCGCTCGACGGCGCGGCGACGACGATCGCCTACAACGCGTTCTACAACGGCTTCTGGTTCGTCGCGCTCGTCACGGGATCGACGTGGTTCCTCGCGATGATGGGTGCCGAGATGGGCGCGCTCGTCTGGTTCAAGTTCCGCGAGACCCAGAAGCGGGAGCTGAAGGCGCGCCTAGCGCTCATGATGGGCTCCTACACGCTGGCCGCGGTCTACTTTCCCAGCGTCTACTACGAGACCGCGTTCCCGCATCTGCCCGCGGGGACCGCCGTTCCGGTCCTCGGCTGGAGCATGGGGATCGGTTCTGCCCCGCTCGCCCCATCGGTCTTCGTCGTGATCTTCGTCTCGTACCTGGCCGTCGGCGTCCTCGCGCTCCTGTTCGGCCGACGGGTGATCTGCTCGGTGTTCTGCACCGCCCCGCTGATGTTCCAGGGAACGGCGATCGACTCGATGAAGTCGTTCAACCGTTCTTCGCCCATCGCGCACCGTTTCCTCGGGAGCCGGTTCTCCCGCGCATACTCGGTCTCGATGGGCGTGACGATGGGCTCGCTCGTCGTGGCGTCGTTCGTCTCGTACCTCGACCAAGCCGGCCGGCTGAGCATTACGATCCTCGGCGAGGATCCGACGGTGTTCCTCTTCGCGCTCTACTTCAGCGTCCTCTGGTACGCGATGTTCGTCGCGATCCCGTACGCGGGCAACTACAACTGCGTCACGATGGGTTGGTGCTACACCGGGGCGATCACCGCGGCGTTCCAGTCGCTGGGGTTCTACAAGCTCAAGGTCCGGGACCGCCAAGTGTGCCGGGACTGCACCACCGTCGACTGCGCCAAAGCGTGTCCCGTCGGTCTCGTGGACATGGTAGGGCACTTCCGGACGAAGGGAGAGTTCCGGAGCGCGAAGTGCTGCGGCGTCGGCGACTGCGTTGGTGCCTGCCCGTACGGCAACCTGTACATTCACGACGTGCGGCACTGGATTCGCGAGCGCGCAACACGGCGACCGGGGGGCGCGAGCCCCCTGCCGATGATCTCGGTGGCCGCGCTGGGACGATCCTCCGGCACGGCGGGCCGGCCCGCGCCGGACACCGCGACGCCCGGCCCGGCGTATCGAACCTACGAGGTCTAAATACCGGGGAGGGCTCTTCGCGACCGCGGCGACGGGAAACCGTATCGTCCGCCTCTAAGGGGTAACATGAACGGGGGAAGGCGAGGAGTGGCTTTGACAGGTCGAACATCGGACTCGGCGCGATCGAGGCTCGGTCGAAAGGCACGGGGAGCGCTGGGTGCGTTGGGAGGGCTTTCGGCTCTCGCGACGGTCCTGCTACTGGCGGCCCCGATGGCCTCGGCGGCCGGCATCGTCTCGTTCACGGCCCCGTACACGGGCTGGACCGCCTCGAACTCGAACTATCTCGCCTCGACCGGATGCGCGGCGGCGCGCGAGAGCTCCCAACCGTCCTGGAGCAGCTCGACGGGAGTTTTCACCTTCGCCGGTCGAGCGAACGCGAGCACGTGCGGATCGACCTACAACTTCGCCTCGGTCTACGCGATCTCGGCGATCTCTTCGGTCGGGTTCCAGGGGACCCACGGACACACGAGCTACATCTACCTCAACTGGAACATGTCCGTTTCCGCGAAGGCAGCGCTGTCCTTCACGCCGTCCGGCGACTACTCGTATGCCTCCGCCTATGTCTCCGGCACCGCGTACTCGTACCTGATCGACATCACGAACGGATCGTACAATTACGTCACGTCGACCACGACGACTCTGTTCGGCGCGACCCTAACGAGCACCGGCCTGTACATCCTGAGCACGGGATGGGTCCTCTCGTCCCAGTACATGTCGGCCGTGCTGCTCAAGGACCACGTCTACCAGGTGCTCATCGACATCTACGCCAACGGGGGCGTGAGCCTCTACGGCGGAAGCGGCTGGGGCGCTGCGACGATCGGCCTCTCCGGGAACCACGGGATCGGGCTCGCGAGCGTGGTGGTCTACTAGGCTCGAGGGTCCTGCACACTTCGGTCGAGCCGGCGGTAACCCATTCCTCCGCACGACGGCGCGGCATTTCCGCCGCGCCGCCGACTATTCTATCCTCGTCGCTTCTCCCCGCGATCTCCGCGCATCGGGAGTATCGGAGTAACGGAGTCGTAGCGGCGCCCGCCCTTTATCGAGGGTAACGGACGCAACGGGCATCATGGCCCCACGCGCCTCCAGATGCTCCTTCCTATCCTGCTCGCGGTCGGGCCGGGTCTGTCTTCGCTGCTCCCGGCATGGGCATTCACGCCTCCGCCGTTCAGCTCGTCTTCGATAACCTCGGCCCCGGCCCATCCGGAGGCGCGCGACGGGAGTGGGCTATTGAGCGCCGCTCGGGCCTGGCTCGACCACTACCGGGGACCTTCGGCGATCGCAAGGCCCGCCGCCGGCTCCGGCAGCTGCTCGCTCGTCAACACCAACAACGCTGGCGCTTTCCCGGTCGTCCTCCGGGCCTCGAGATTGGGGGGAGGTCCGAGAAAATCACGATATAGGCCCCTCAGGTCCTATCCGATCCCCGCGTGGGGAGTTCGTGGCGCGGCACGCCAGGGCACCGAGGGCGGCTCCCTTGGGCGTCATCGGCGTGGTCCTGATCGGGTTGCTGTCGCTCCCGGGCGATCCCTTTGGCCATGCCGCCGCAGCTCCAAGCTCTCCCTCCCCCTCGCACGCTCGCCCTGGGCCGGCTCCCGAGATCCCGACGGCGAGCTCGTTCAATCTCCAGCAAGACGGGCTCGATCCTGAGGCGGTCGGCTTGAGATGGTCCGTGAGCCCGGCTCCTTGCTTCGAGAACTACACGTTGACCTACAGTGCGACCGGCGCTGCCGGGCCCTGGGCGACGTACGGGAACTTCTCCGACCCGTCGACGAACTCGACCGTTGCGTTCGAGCCGATCGAGGACGTGACCTTGTGGTGGCGGGTCGTAGCGACCACGTGCCTCGGCGATTCTACATCCAATTCCGTGGAGTCGACGGTGCCCGACGAACCGACGCTATCCTACCGGTTTCCGACATCGACGAGCGTGACCATCGCGTGGGCAAATCCGGCCGTCTACTCCGACTTGATCCGGTTCCAATCCTACGAACTGTTCACGGACTACGGCGGGCGAAGGGACGGAGGCCCCCTGATAACGAACTACTCGGAGCAGTCCGTGACGGTCGACCTCTACTCCCTGGTCCTCTACGAGTTCCAGGTCTCGACCCACGAGGCGTGCTGCGATACGAGCTTCCCGTCTTGGAACTTCCTCAGTAACCGGATCAACCTCAGCGCCCCGTCGCCGGTGACCGCGGCGGCGTCCGTGAGCCCGGCGGCCGTCGATGTCGGTCAAGCCGCCGCGATGACCTGCACCGCCACGGGAGGCGTTCCACCGTACGCCCACACCTGGGCGTTCGGGGATGGCGGGACGGGATCCGGCCCCAGCGTCGCTCATTCGTTCACGGCCGCCGGAAAGTTCCTGCCGGTCTGTAGCGTCCATGATGCGACGTCCGCCACGGCGACCGCGGGGACGGCGGGTATCACCGTGAGCCCGGCGCTCGTGGTGAGCGCTTCCGTTAGCCGGCCGGCGGCATATCCCGGGACGGTGCTCACCTTCCAGGCCACCGTCAGCGGAGGCTCGGGCTCCGTCGTCGGGTACTCATGGGACTTCGGCGATGGCAGCCAGGACATCGGACCGACCGCCACCCACCTGTTCGCGACGCCCTCCAGCTACCTCGTGCGCCTTACGGTGGTGGACTCGAACGGTGGCTCGGTCGGCGCCAGGACCCAAGTTTCGGTCGCGAATCTCTCTGCGACCGCAATCGCCCAGGTATCGGAAGGCGTTCCGGGGCAGCCGCTCAGATCCACTGCTACGGCCGGGGGGGGAGCCGGTCCGCCCTACGGGTTTGCATGGTCGTTCGGGGATGGGACCGGGTCAGTCGGACCGAGCGTAACCCACTCCTACGCCTCCGCCGGGACGTACACTCCCACGGTCGTGGTCACGGATTCCCTCGGGGGCGACCTCTCGGTGACCACCGGGACGATCACCGTAACCGCGACCTCGGTACCTGGTGGGGGCGCGAGACCGGAGCTAGGGCTCGGTCCGACCGTGGCCGGTCTCCCCGTTTTGGTCCTGCTCACGGCCGCTGTAGTGCTCCTCGCGGCGGGCGGATGGCTGAGATTGCGCCGTCCACCGCGGCGATCGCGGCGCTCTACGCCGAGCCCGTAACGACTGCGGGTCATCACCAGTCCGCCGACGAGTGTTGGGAGCAGGCGACGGGGGGCCGGTGGTGTCACCCCCCCGAACTGTACCTTACGAACTGGTACTGTTCAATAGCGGCTGGTGAACCGGGCCGCCGACTCAGGTGATCAGATTCGGGTGGCGATCGTCGGATTTCTGACGTGAACCCGTCGAGCCAGCTCCGGGATCGGTCTCCGGCACGGCGTCAGACAGATGGACCTCCGGCCCTGCGAGGGTCCCAGGATTGGCCTGATTACTATCGGAGCTCCCTCGCCCGAGAACTGCCGGACGAAAGTCGCTTTCTTTCCGTTCCGCGAGGCGTTCAGGGGAGAGTCAACGGCGCCGCGGTTCGACGAACGACCCGTAGACGGCAGCAGGACGGTGCCCGACCGGCGAATCGGCTCAGGGCGCCCCTACCGGCACGGGAGTGACACCTCCCGAGGACGCCCGGCGCTCCGCGGATCGTCCGGTACGTTTCACCGGGGACCGGCCCCATTCTCGGTGTCCTCGCTTGGCAGCGCTGATCCCGTTGCCGGGGATGCCGGTCGGGACCGACGCCGCCTCAGGAACACCACGGCCGCGGCCGCGGCAGCAGCGAGGATCGCGACGACGATCAGATCGAGGACGGGGATGCTGGCGATTGACCCGAGGTCCAATGACGTGGCGGGCCCGAACTCTGCCGTCACGGTCCCGTTGCCCGCGACGAGCAGGACCGCGAGATTCCCTGTGCCCTCGGGGAATGTCAGGTTCGTCCCGTTGGCGGACCACCCGGTCAGGGACATCCCCCCGCATCCGCTCACCGAGAGATTGTAGGTCCCGTACGTGAGATCCACGGCGGTCGCCGCGGATACGACGCTCCCGTCAACGGAGACCGTGCCGCAACTCGCGGGGCTCGTGGCAAAGCGCACCTGATACGCGGCTGGAGAGAACGTCACGGTCAAAGTACCGTCGCTCGAAGCGGTGAACCAATCGGCTGATCCACCGGCCGTGACGCCCCCCGAGCCGGCGAGGGTCGCGAACTCGTAATGGGAACAGGCCGCGGGGATCGCTTGGTAGGCGCCGTCCGGCAGGCTCACCGAGGCCTTATCCGACAGGCTTGAACCGGCGATCTGTACCGTGCCGCACCCGGCCGGTGCGGTGAGGACCGTGATGGCCGCAGTGGGCCCGACCACCCAGGTCTCTCCGGAGGCGCACGCGCTGGGGCCGCATCCGCCGACCTCCACCGCGTACGAGCCCGGTCCGTCGTACGAGAGGGCTCCTTCCGCTAGCGAGGGCGGGGCGACGGAGGGCGTGAGCTTCTGCCAACCGCTTCCGCTGAACGTCCAGGTATCGGCGTAGGCGACGCCGGGGAAGTTGCTGAGGGTGACGTACGTGCCTCCGAAGAGGAGGACCTGGCCGAGGGCACCGTCGTACCCCATCTCAGGGTCGGAACGCAGCGCGGGGCCCGCGCCGCCGCTCCCCCAGGCCCCGCCGTGGAACGTCCACGTGTCGGCCCAGTCTCCCCCACCGTTCCCGACCCCTCCGAAGAGGACCACCTCACCGAGCGGTGGGCTGTACGCCATGGCGGCGGCGTATCTCCAGGGCGGATCGGTGATGTTGAGCTCGGTCCAGTTGTCATTCGCAAACACCCACGTTCCACAGCCGGTGTAGCAGGCATATCCGCCGAACAGGACGTCCTCGGAATCGGCGGAATCGTAGACCAGGTTCCCGTAGGCCCGGGGGCTCGGCGAAGCGACGGGGGTGAGTTGCTCCCACGCTCCGTCGTGGAACGCCCAGGTGTCGGAGAGACTTCCGTGCGACCCGCGACCGCCGAAGAGAAGGATGTACCCGGCGGCGGCATCATACGTCATCATTGCTTCCTCCCTCGCGGGGGGCGTCACGGCGGTCTGGAGCTCGGACCAGGTCCCATTCGCGTAGATCCAGGTCTGATTGGAAGGGCTGCTGCAGAGAACCCCTCCACAGCCGCCGAAGAGGAGCAGGTAGCCGTCGGAATCGTCGTAGGCAAGACTCGGGTGGAACAGCGCCGGAACAGGTTGGGAAGGATGAACGTCCGCCCATTCGAGGCCCCCCGCCCCCGCCGACGGCGTGACCCCGGCGTCTGGGCGGGCCGTCGCCCCGATCACTGGATGGTGTGAGGTCCCGCCGTGGCCCGCGACGGGCGAGGGGACAGCGCTGGCAGAAGCTGCCGACGGGATCGGAGAGCCCACGAACATGGCGGCCGTTCCAACAGAGATCGCGACCCAAACCCATGTGTACGGTGAACTCAACCGTGGTGAGTTCGTTGCACTCTTCATGGCGCAGGTCAACCACGACGGGAATAAAGAACCCGAGCCCGCCGATCCAACGGATGGCACTCATGGGCCAGGGCCTGCCTTGTAGGACGGGTCAAAGGGGCAGTCTCGACGTCGTCCTTGGCGGGTTTGTGGTGAAACTCCCTGGCCCCCCACCAGCGTTCATTACGAGCTATATGATTATATATGGCTGACAGACTCAAGAACTTTCGCTGACATCTGTCTGACAAACAGCGTAGAGTCGGCGACGCGTCGAGCACACGGGCGCAGGGAGGGGACGATGTATCTCAAGCGGCTCAAGGTGCGGAACTTCAAGTCGTTCGCGGGCACGACCGAGATCCCGTTCGAACCGGGATTCACCGGCGTTGCCGGGCCCAACGGGATGGGCAAGTCGAACATCTCCGACGCGATCCTCTTCGTCCTCGGTCCGACGAGCTCGAAGGCGCTCCGCGCCGATCGTCTGACCCACCTGTTCTTCAACGGCGGCTCCTCGAAGAAGGCCGCGACCGAGTGCGAGGTCTCCCTCACCTTCGACAACAAGGACCACATTCTGCCCGTCGAAGCAGGAGAGGTCGAGGTCACCCGGTACGTGAAGCTCGCCCCCTCTGATCCGAACGGGTACTACTCGTACTTCTACGTGAACGGGCGCCGTTCGACCCAAGGCGAGATCGATGCGATCCTCTCCCACGCCCGTCTCTCCGGCGACGGGTACAACCTCGTCCAGCAGGGGGACGTCAACAAGATCGTCGCGATGGGACCGATCCCTCGGAGGGGCCTCGTCGAGCGCCTCGCCGGTATCTCGCAGTACGACGAGGAGCTCCAGCGCGCGGAAACGAAGCGCGCGGACCTCGAGACCAACCTGGGACGCATCAACACCCTGCTCACCGAGATCCGCAATCACCTGGCCCAGTTGGAATCGCAGCGGCTCGCCGCGATCCAGTACCGCCAGATCCAGGACGAGAAGCGGAAGGCGGAGGCGCGGCTCGCACGGGCCGGCCACCGGCTCGCTCTGCAGGAGCTCACGAGCTGCGAGGCGCAGCTCAAGAAGCTCAACGAGGAGCTCACCACCGTCCGCGCCGAGATGGCCGACCTGGAATCCCAGCGTCAGAAGCTCGATGCCTCGATCGAGCAGGTCGAGCGCGACATCGTCAAGCGCGGCGGGACCGAGGCAGCGAAGTTCAAGGCGGACCTCGATGCGAAGCGAATGGCGTTCGCCCGGCTCGACGAGAACGTCCGGACGGCCGAGCAGGCGATCGCAGAACTCACCCAACGCATCGGCACGCTCTCCGATCTCGTGAAGGCCGATGGCAAGGAGCTCGCGCGACTTTCCAGTGAGGCGAAGCGCCTCGCGGGCCAGCTCGAGACGATCGAGAAGGCCGCCGGCACGCACACCGCCGAGCTCAAGGCCGCGACGGGGGAGGCGGAGCAGTCCCAAGGAAAGCTCGCCGGCACCCGAAAACAGATCCTCGTCCTTCAGCAGCAGCAGGAGGAGCGCGAGCGTCGTTGGCAGCAGGTCGTTCGTGATCACGAATCCGCGAAGGCGGCTCTCGACGGAGCGGAGCGGGGCAAGGCCCAGGCCGAAGACGATCAACGGACGCGCGAGCTCGAGCTCAAGGACATCGAGCTCCGGATCCGCCCGGGGAAGAACGAGAAGGACGGCGGCACCTCCGCCACCCCCGAACTTCAGAAGCGCCTCTTCCAGCTCCGCGCCAAGGAGAAGTCCCTCACGACCGAGTCGGACCGCTTGGGACAGGAGGTCTCGGAACTGAACCGCCGATACCTCGGTCTCGACGCCCGCCTCAAGGCCCGGACCGAGGGCGGCGGCCGGCCGAACGCCCTCGCCGCCGTCGACTTCCTGCTCTCCCAGCGCAACCTCGGACGCGTCGCGGGGATCCGCGGGACCGTCGAGGAGCTCGCCCGGTTCGAGCCAGCGAACCAGACGGCACTGCAGATCGCGGCGGGCGGACGGTTCCAGGCCCTCGTGGTCGAGACCGATCAGGTCGCCGAGGAGTGCATCAACCTCCTGCGTTCCGAGAAGCGCGGCCGCGCCACCTTCCTGCCCCTCAACAAAATGCTCGCGGGCCGTCCGCACGGAAAATCCCTCGTCGCGGCCCAGTCCGACGGGGCGGTCGGATTCGCGATCGACCTGGTCCATTTCGACGAGGAGCTCCGCCCGGCCTTCTGGTTCGTCTTCGGCGAGACCGTCGTCATGCGCGACCTCGCCGCCGCGCGCAGCCAGATGGGCGGGGTCCGACTCGTGACCCAGACCGGGGACCTCATCGAGGCAACGGGCGCGATGACCGGCGGCTACGTCGAGACCGGCGGCCGTGGCGCCGACACGGCCCTCGAGCTCAAGCGCCTCGCCGAAGAGCTTCGGGAGAAGAGCGCGGCGGAAATTGCGGCAAGCGCCGAGCTCGCGAAGGTCACGCTCGAGGTACGTTCCCTGACCGAGGAGCTGGCGAAGCGCAGCGGTCAGGCCGAGGCGCAGTCGTCCACCCGCCAGCTGCTCGAGAAGGAGCTGGGCGCCGCGCGGGAGCGCCTCCAAGAGGCAACCCGTCGCATCGCGGACGCAGAGAAGGCACGCACCCGTGCCGCAGCGGACCTCGCCACGGCCACCGCCGCCTCCTCGAAGTTGTCCGACGAGCTCGCTGCGACGAAGGATTCCCTCAAGAAGTTACAGGAGCAATACCTGGGCCACCTCCCCGGCGCCGTCTCGGTCCGGATCCGGACCCTCCAAGAGACGGTCCAGGCGAAGGCCGAGGAGCGGCTCGCGATCGCGAAGGAGCTCGAAGGGATCCGCGCGTCGCTGACCGCGGCGCGCCAGTCGGCGGAGACCCGTCACACCGAGCTCGTCCAGCTCCGCGCGCTCGAGACCGAGAAGAACACTCAGCTCACGACGACCCGGAAGAGCCGCGACGAGGCGAAGGAAAGCCTCGAGGCGCTGCGCACGGTCGAGAACCAACAGCTCGACGCCGTGAAATCGCTCTCCGAAAAGAAGCGCGGGCTCGACGACTCGCGCCTCAAGATCGTCGATCTCCGCGCCCGGGCCGACGAATCGGTCCGGGGCAAGGAGACGATGGTCCACCAGGAGGAGATCCGGCTCGCCGAGGCGCGCCACCACCTTAACGAGGTCGAGGCCGCGATCCACGATCTTCCGGCCGAGGAGCCGGAAGCGAAGCCGATCCCCGTCGACGAGCTCAAGCGGACGATCTCGACTCTCGCGAGCCAGCTCGAGGGCATGGGCTCGGTGAACCTCCGGGCGCTCGAGGAGTACGATGCCGAGAAGGGCCGTCTGGATGAGTTCCAGGCGGAGGTCTCACGGCTCGGCACCGAAAAGCAGGAGCTCACGACGCTCGTCACCGAGATCGAGAAGCAGAAGCGCGAGCGGCTCGGACAGGTCGTCATCTCCGTCGACCAGGGATTCCGCGAGATCTACGCGGACCTTTCCGGCGGTGGCGAAGGCGAGATCGCGCTGGAGAACCCGGCCGATCCCCTGGCCGGCGGCCTCCTGATCAAGGCCCGACCCGTCGGGAAGATCATCCAGCGCCTGGAGCAGCTCTCGGGCGGCGAGAAGTCGCTCGCGAGCCTCGCGTTCATCTTCGCGCTCCAGCGCCACGATCCGAGCCCGCTCTACGTCTTCGATGAGGTCGACATGTCGTTGGACGGCGTCAACGCCGAGAACGTCGGGCGGATGCTCCGTCGGAACGCCGAGCGCGCCCAGTTCGTCGTCATCTCGCTGCGGAAGGTGACGCTCAAGTTCGCGCACCGGCTCTTCGGCGTGACGATGCACGGCGACGGCTGCTCGCGCGTCGTGAGCCTCAAGCTGGACGAGATCGTCGACGTCGACGAGCGTGAGCGGGTGGAAGCGCGCCCGATCCTCGCTCCGGGGGCCGCATGACGATCTCCGAGACGGCCGCGGAGGAGCTCGTCCAGAGCTCCGACGCGATCCAGCGCGAGGCCGCGCAGCGGATGCTCGACTATCTGATCTTCCACCGGTCGCTCCTCGGCGAGTCCGACGCCCCGGGGAAGCTCCTCGAGCGGTACCTCGGCCTCGTGACCCGCTTGAAGGAAGGGGTCCACATCGTCATCACCGACCCGTACCAGAAGGCAACGGCGCTCCTCTTCGAGCTCGTCATGGAGGAGGAGTTCGACCCCTGGGAGATCGATCTCGCGCGGTTCACCCAGGCGTACCTGGAACGCGTGAAGGCGCAGGGCGGCGTCGACTTTGCCGTCGCCGGGCGCCTCCTGTACATGGCCTGGTCGATCCTCTATCTTCAGTCCGAGGAGATCCTCAAGAACCGCGAGACGCCGGTCCTCCCCCTCGACGGAGCGGACGCGGCCCTGAGCGACGACTCGTACGTCTCGGAAATCGACACCCCGGAGGGCCTCGACGTCACGACGGCCGTCCTCGGGTCGACCGAGCCGCCCCCCCTGGTGCCGATGGTCCGTCACCCCGACAGTCGCCCGGTGAGCCTCTTGGAGCTCGTGAGCGCCTTCGGGGAGGCCGAGGTCGAGGCGCGCCGATCGCTCCGGATCCAGGAGCTGCGGGACCGTCTCCGCGAGGAGCAGCGCGCTCCGCCCGAGGTCCTGGTCCACGGGGACATCCCCGAGCGGGACCTGGTCGAGACCTGGGAGGTCGCCCTGACCCACCCGAAGGGCGAGGAATTCCCCCTGCTCGCTCTCTGGCGACCGACGCAGGGCCGCGACCGTTTGGTGGCCTTGTTCCTCGCCTGCCTCTTCCTCGCACGCGAGAAGGTCATCGACCTTCGCCAGGAGCGGCTGGGGTCGACGCCCCTCGTCCTGGTCCGAACGGCGGACCAACGCGCCCCCGTCGTGGAGATCTGACGATGCCCTCCAAGGTCGATGATCTCGTACTGCGCCTCGAGGCGCTCCTCTTCGCGAGCGGAAAGCCGCTCTCCACGAAGGAACTCACCGAAGCGCTCGACGCCCCCGACTTCCGCCCGGTGCAGCGGGGAATCCGCCAGCTGATGCGCACCTACGACGGACGTCAGACGGCCCTCGAGGTCCGGCACGTCGGCGACAAGTTCGCGCTCCAGCTCAAGGAGGCCTACGTTCCCGCGGCCCACGGCGTCACGCCAGTGGAGATGCCGCCGCGGACGCTCAAGGCGCTCACGCTGATCGCCTACCACCAGCCGATCCTGCAGAGCCTGCTCGCCCGCATGCTCGGCGACGCTGCCTACGAGGAAGTCGCGCGACTGCGCGGGCTCAACCTGGTCCACGCCGATGCCAAGGGCTCGACCCTCGAGCTTCGGACGACGAAGATGTTCGCGGAGTACTTCGGGATCGCCTCGACGAAGCCGGAGGAGATCCGTTCCTTCCTCGAGAAGAAGCTCGGCGTGACCCCGTCGCAGATGGCGGTGCCGACGATCGCGTCGGTGGAGCCGCCCGCGGCACCGCCGGAACTCCCCATACCGCCGCCCGGGGCCGCCGACCCGCCCGCCCCGTCGGCCTGAACGTCGTCGGGCGCGTTCCCTCGGCTAGAGCCGCCCGCAGTGCGGGCACTTCGTCGGCTCGGCCGGTCGGGGACCGCCGCAGTAGGGGCAGAGGAAGGTGTACGGCGCGGGCCGGACGTAGGACGGAAGGGCGCCGGGGGCCGGCGGCGGCCACGGACCGGGTCCGGGAGGTGCCGGCGCGCTCGGGTACCCGGCCGACGCGGGGTCGTACCCACCCCCAGCTCCGGGCGGATAGGGCGAGCTCGGTCGAGTTCGTCTCGAGGAGTAGAACAGGACGAGGACCACGACGACCGCGATCGTGATCCCCGCGGCGACCAGCAGGTACGCGTCGAGCGTTCCCGGGGAGATCGCGAAGGGCGGCGGAAGGCCGGGCGTGGGTCCCGTGTACGCGTAGTCCCGGATCGAGGCGTTCGCGTCGGACGCGAGGAACCGGACGGCGTCGAGCCCGCCCCAGCCGGTCGTCGCATCCCAGCCGGCGTCGGCCGAGAAGAGGTAATTACCGCCCTGGGAGACATCGAGGAACGGCGACGTCGGATCCATCGGATTCGCTTCGTAGTAGCTCGCGATCCGGTAGAGCTCGGGGTCGAGGAACCCGAACGGGTGTCCGGAGACCCCGGTCCACGTCGCGAGGAGGCCGGCGAGGAGGGGAGCGGCGACGCTCGTGCCCTGGAGGACCTCGAAGTAGGTGCCGCCGGGATCGCGTGCCACGTACGCGATCGTCGCGTCGCCGGGGAACGCGACGTCGGGCTCTGCTCGACCGAGCGTCCGGAACCCTTGGAGCACGGTGGCGTTAACGATGGACGGCTGCGCGGCCGAAACGAACTGCCACGGAGGTTCCGGGAAGACCGTCGAGATGCCGCCCTCGGTCCCGGAGATGTTGCCGAAGCCCCCCTGGGAATTGTACCACGCCGACTGGTCGACGACGGCGGTGACGCTCGCGTCGAACGTCACGTTGAGCGTGTTGTTGGAGGAGAAGATCTCGGTCGGGACCCCGTCCAGCGTGACGGTGCTGCCCCCGACGGCGACGGTCCCGTAGGTCCCGAACGCCGCCGACCCCGGCCACGTCGGCCACTGGCCCTGGAACCGGCCGGTCAGCGGGGTCGGCGCGTTTCCCTGGTCGCCGCTCGCCGCCAACACGGTGACCCCCATCCCCTGGGCGATCGCTAGCTCGGTGTTCCAGAGCGAGTTGTTGGTGTCGGGAAGCCCGAAGGATCCGGAGACCCCCGTAAGCCGCGCCGGCGAGTAGTTGTGGGACAGCGCGGCCGCGAGGGTCTGGGAGAAGGCGTCGGCGATCATCGGAAGGGACAGCGAGAACCGGCTGGAGGCGAACAGGCTCCCCGAGAAGTAGAAGTTCACGATCGTGGCCCCGGGGGCCATGCTGCCCGCCATCTCGAGGTCGAGGGAGTTCTCGACCGAGTTGTCGGTGGTGTCGTTGAGACCCGCGAAATAGGCCGGTGATGGCGGCAGCACGCCGGAGACGTTCACGGGGACGCCGGAGACCAGCGGGTGGGGCCACGCGGCCGGGAACGTGTCGCTGAAGTACGAATCGACCACGACCGGATCGTACGGGGGGAGGTCCACGTCTGTCGACGCGTTGTACCCCGACATCAACAGGGTGGCGACCGCGCTCCGGTTCGGAAAGGTTGCGTTCGCATGGAACGACGACGGCGGAAAGAGGCTGGCGGCGTGGAACGCGGAGGCGTAGTCCGAACCGAGGAACCAGGCTTCCCCGGCGCCCACGCCGTCCTTCACCCAGGCATCGGGCGAGGCTCCTACCCGCCCCATGGCCACCGCGGGAGCGCGCATGTTCCCCACGATCGGGGCGCTGCTGAGTCCGCTGATGGATGCGACCTGCCTCGCAAGCCCGTCGGGAAGGTGGGGGGTCCCGTCGGCTGCGAATCCCAGGAGTGATGGGGCCACGGCCGAGGAGAAGTCGATGCTGAGGGCGCCCGCGGCGTCGCCGGCCGCGATCGCGAACGACAGGGCGAACCGGTCCGAGGTGGACGCGAAGTCATGTCCGCCGTGCGCAGCGAAGTAGCCTCGAATCGCGAGGCTCTCCGATGGGGTCGGAGCGAATCGGGCGACGAACTCCGGATAAGTGACGAAGTGTCGATATTCTGGCGAGGCCGGGTCGGAGAGGCCGGCGAGAAACGAGTCCATACCGACGGGATCGCTCGGTCGCAGCGTCACGGTGAGTCGGAGCTCGTGGTTCGGTTCGAGCGGCCGGGCGGCGATCCCTGGTGGGAGCGGGTGTGCGTCAGAAACGAACGCAAGCCGGGAGGCGGTTGTGGGCGACGCCCCGGCCGCGCCCGACGGCACGGGGACCGAGGGAAGGGACAGCGTGGCCGCCGCCACCACGACGAGGACCGTGAGAACGGTGGGTCGGGGTCGCACAGGCGTTCCAGAGAGGGTGCCTCTCTTAACCTCGAGCGGGCCCGCCACAGCGGCTCGGCCAACCCTTTATTTCTCGGCGGCATCGATTGTCGCCGATGGTCGACGCGAAGGCGGCCGAGGACCGCTGCATCTTCTGCGAGATCGTCGCGCGGCGCGCTCAGTCCCACATCATCTACGAGGACGACAGGACCCTCGCGTTCCTCGATCTCTTCCCCGTCACCCGGGGTCACGTCCTCGTCGTGCCCAAGCGGCACGTCGATCGACTGACCGATCTCCCGGAATCGGAGTACGAGGGGTTTCTCCGGGCCCTCGCCCAGGTCTGTCGCCGGGTCGATCGCCTCTCGGATCACTACAACGTCTCGCTCAACCAGGGCTCGCTGGCCGGACAGATCGTCTTTCACATGCATTTCCACGTGATCCCGCGCTACGGCGAAGGCACGCCGCAGTGGGGACGACCCCGTGGGAAGCTCCCCGAGGACGAAGCGGCCCGCCTCCTCGCGACCCTCGGGCCGGAGTGATCCGTGGGGTCGGTCCGCCGCCCTCCTGCGGTCGCCGGTCAGTTCTACGAGGGCGAGAGCGTCGCGCTCACCCACCAGATCGAAGGGTGTTTCACGAGCGACCGGGGGCCGGGGGCCCTTCCGACGCGCCGCCGGTCCCCGGAGCGTCGGATCCGTGCGGCGATCGTCCCGCACGCCGGCTACGTCTACTCCGGGCCGATCGCAGCGCTCGCCTATTCGGCGATCGCCGCCGAGCGACCGCCCCGGAGCGTCCTAATCCTCGGTGTCGACCACCACGGGAGCGGCGTTCCCGCCGCGGTGTCGGACCAGGACTGGAACACCCCGCTCGGACCGGCAGAGGTCGATCACGATCTCGTTCGGGCGTTGGCGCACGGACCGATCCGGATCGACGAGGCATCGCACGCACCGGAGCATTCGCTGGAGGTCCAGGTCCCTTTCCTCCAGTACGTCCTTCCGAAGCCGCGGTTCGCGGCTCTGATGGTCCGCTTCGGGCCGCGCTCGTTCCTGGAGGAGGTCGCCGAGGTCGTCCGGAGCGCCATCGCCGGGCGCGACGTTCTGGTGATCGGCTCGACCGACTTCTCGCACTATGTCACGCCCGAAGAGGCCGATCGGTTGGACCATCTCGCGCTCGCCCCGATCCTGGAGCGCGACGCCGAACGGCTCTACCGGACGGTGACCGAGCACGACATCTCGATGTGCGGGATCGCTCCGACGACCGTTCTGCTGAGCGCGCTCGCGGACGAAGCACTGACCTGCCGACTCCTGCGCTGGGGCCACTCCGGTGAGGCTGAGCCGATGCGACGCGTGGTCGGGTACGCGAGCCTCCTGCTCGAGTCTGCGGTGCCGCTCAGCGATCCGGCCTCGGCACCTAAATAGGCGGCCGAAGTGGCGCCACCGACCCCATGATCCTGAGCGACCGGCGCATCCGGGCGGAGATCCGGGCCGGCCGGATCGTCATCCGCCCGTACCGGCCGGACTGCCTCGGCTCCAACTCCTACGACGTCCACCTCGGCCCTTACCTCGCGACGTACCGGGACGGAGCGCTCGATGCAAAGCGGGCGAGCGAGATCGACGAGTTCCGGATCCCCGAGCGCGGGTTCGTCCTCGTCCCGGGACAGCTCTACCTCGGAGTGACCGAGGAGTACACCGAGACCCACGCCGCGGTCCCCTTCCTCGAGGGAAAGTCGAGCGTCGGCCGGCTCGGAATCGACATCCACTCGACCGCCGGAAAGGGCGACGTCGGATTCTGCAACCACTGGACGCTCGAGATGTCGGTCAAGCTCCCCGTGCGGATCTACGCCGGGATGCCGATCGGCCAGTTGATCTATTTCGAGATCTCTGGCGAAGTGGACCAGAGCTACGATCGGAAGAAGAGCGCGAAGTACCGCACTGTCTCGGCACACCCCATCCCGTCGCGGATGTTCCTGAACTTCCGCAAGCCACGGGCGACGCGCCGCCGTTAGGGCGGCGGTCCCAGGCGGGTCGCCGTCGGATAGCTGCCGCGACCCAGGTAGAACGCCGGGCGATTCGGTCGGGCACGGTCGCGTCGGCCGAGCGGGTCGTGGACCTCCGCCTCGTCCTCGCGGAAGACCTGGACGGAGGTGAACTCGAACCGGCGGGTGAAGTAGCCTTCCGCGGCGCGGAGGGTGTGCAGTTCATCGACGGCAGGACCCGCTCTAGGGGGCTCGGCACGCAGAACGGGAGCGACGCGGTCGACGTACTTCGGCACGTGCGCCAGCGCGGCGGCTACATCGGGATGGCTCTTCGCCCGCTCCATCACGGTCCGGATCACCGGTCGACCGTCGTTCGCTTCGATCGCAGCGCGGATCCACGATTCGACCTCGGTCTTCCAGGGCGATGCGACAAAGAACACGACCGACGTCGGTTTCTCGCCGCGTGCGAGGGCGGGCTTGAGAACGCTCCGCAGGTCCTCCTCGACCGTTTCCAGGTAGTTCTCCACCGCTCGAGAGGCCTCGGAGTACTCGAAGTCGTCGGCGGACGGGAGCGGCTGTTCGGCCACGAGCGAGTCGAACCGGCCCTCTCCCAGCTCCTCGGCCAGGTGGGGCGTGATCGGTCCCAGCATCCGTATCCATGCGTTCACGATGCGACCCACCAGGGTTCCCCGCTCGCCGCCGCGGACCAGATAACGGCGGAGCCGCGCGGGCAGCGAGATGTACACGATCTCGGCGATCTCGCGGAACTGAAGGGCGCGGAACGCAGCGTGGTAGCGCAGAAGCAGATCGTGCACCTCGCTCGCGAGCCAGCGCTCGAGCTCCGGCGGACCTCCCGCCCCCTCGCCCGAGAGCTCGCGCGCGACCCGTTCGATGTCGCTGAG
This sequence comes from Thermoplasmata archaeon, assembly GCA_041476045.1. Taxonomy (GTDB): domain Archaea; phylum Thermoplasmatota; class Thermoplasmata; order Lutacidiplasmatales; family UBA184; genus Lutacidiplasma. Next base: position 24,695 of record JBGOSQ010000005.1, read on the forward strand.
GCGGGCCGCCGCGGTCTCGACGAGCGCGGGATCCCATTCGATGTCCTGGTACGGGCTCGCCGCTTCGGCGTAGAAGAGGCGGAGGGCGTCGGCCCCCCAGCGCGCGAGCGCGTCCCGGATCGGCGGGATCGCCCCGCCCTTGGATCCGACGTGCCGCTTGGAGATCTTCTCGCCGCCGGTGAACGTGAGCCACCAGTACACGAACACCGATCGGGGCTGGAGCTCGGGGGGAAGGAGGAGCGCGTGAGTGTAGAGGTAGACCGGGAAGTGTACCCGCTTGTGCTCCTTGCCTCCGAAGTTCACGTCGAGCGGGTACCAATAAGTGAACGCGTCCCGGACCTGCTGCTGCACCTCCGGGGCGATGGACGGCTCGCCCGCCCCCTTCCCCAGGAAGACGAAATCGAAGAACGCGTCGGTGAGGGCGCTCAGGGGCAGCTGACCGGAGGCGACGAACGGGCGGACGACGAAGTACGCCGGGTAGAACGTCGAGTCGGCGATCGGCTCGATCACCCAGGACGGGTCGAAGGGGAACGGCGTGCCGAGCCAGCGTCCACGCCGAGTGCAAGGACGATCCGCGAACCAATCGAGGACCCCGGGGACCTCGCTCCCGTACTCGGCGGGATAGAAGGTCATCCTCGCGGCCGCCGCGCGTGTCTTCGCCTTCCACGCGGGATCGCCGTAATGGATGAACCACTGATCCGGGACCCGTCGGATGACGACCTCGTGGCCGTTCCGGCAGATGACTGGTTTCGAGAACGCCTGGAGATCGAGCGCACTTCCCTGCCCGTGCAGCAGCGCGGCGACGGCATCGCGGGCCTCGGCGACGGGTCGTCCGTTGAGGAAATCCGACCGCATCCGTCCGCGGACGAGCTCGACGCGGTAGAGGCGCTCGGTCGCCTCCTCCAGGGCGCGGACGTTCGTCCGGTCCGATGCTCCCGTCGCGCGAACGGCTCGCGCGGCCGGCGGTCCGTCCCCCGCGAGCAAGGCCCGCTCCGAGGGGGAGAGCGTCGTTGCCTCCGGGAACTCGATGATGACGATCGGCTCGCCGAGCGTCGCGCGCTCCGTTGAGGGGAGATCGGACAGCGCAAGCCAGTCCGCCGGCGCGTGGGCCGGGACGCTCATCACGACGCCAGTACCGACGGTGGGGTCGACGAGACGACCCGCCAGCACGGGAACGGAACGGCCGGCGAGCGGCACCACTACCGTGCGACCGAGGACGTCCGCGACCGGGACCTCGTGTCCGACCTTTCCGCCGTGTTGCTCGATGAGGCGCTCTGCGCCGTTCCGATGGACCAGGAAGATCTGTTCCTCGTGGTGCCAGACCGTGAGCGGCTCGGTCGGGTGGACCCACACGTTGGTCACGCCGTAGACCGTCTCCGGCCGCAGCGTGGCCGCGAGCAGGATCCGACCGTCCTCCAGGCGGAACGGTACGGTCCGGTAGTCCACCCACTCGGCATCGCCGCCGCTCGAGAGGTCCGTCTCGGAGGGATCGACCGACACCGGCCCACAGACGGGGCAGACCGAGGCGAAATGCGGGGCCTGGAGGAGGGCGCCGTGGGATTGGAGCTGGCGGAACTGCCAGCCGATGAACCGTTGATAGTCGTCGTCGACGGTCGTGAGGTACGCACGCTCGTCGACGAGGAGGCCCATCTGTCGCCCGACCTCAAGATACGTCTTCCCGAGGAAGCGCGCCGCCTCGACGGGATCGGAGAGGCGTGCCCATTCGCTGCGCGGGACCTCGTTCTGCTCCAATTGGGCGACGGTCGCGGGATCGCGTCGGGCGACCTTCTGGGCGAACGTGACGGAGGGAAGGCCCGACGCGTGGGTTCCCGTCGGAAAGAACGTCGCATGGCCCATCGCACGGTGGTAGCGATGCGCCGCGTCCGCGTACATGGAGCCCCGAAGGTGGCCCAGGTGGAGGAATCCGCTCGAGCCCGGGTACGCGACGAGCGCGAAGAACTTCTCCTGGCCGGGCAGCCAGCGCGCGACGCCGAGCGATCGCCCGGCCCACTCCGACTGCCAGTGGCGTTGCCGGGCGAGGTCCATCGCCGCTCGCGAGCGGATGCGGCTATTTGAGCGGTGGTCCGGAACGGGCTCCAACGGGGCGTCCAAGGTGATTTAGGCCCCGGCCGGGGTGCCGGTGCCGGATGCGGATCATCGAGATCTTCCACTCGGTGCAGGGCGAGGGACCGTTCACGGGCGTGCGGACCTCCTTCGTGCGCACCGCCCGATGCAATCTTCGCTGCGTTTGGTGTGACACGACGTACTCGTTCGGAGCCGGTCGAGAGCGATCCATCCCCTCCATCCTGCGGGAGGTCGCGGGCCATCGAACGCGCTTCGCCTGCCTGACCGGAGGGGAACCGCTCCTCCAGAAGGAGGCGCCAGCCCTCCTCGCGGCGCTATCGAAACGGGGGATCTCGACGGTCGTCGAGACCGGGGGATCCCTCGACATCGCTCCGTACCTGAGCATCCCGCGCGTTTGTCTCAGCGTCGACGTCAAATGCCCGGGTTCGAAGATGGAGAAGGCGAACCGCTGGGCGAACCTCGCGCTGCTCCGTCCCACGGACGTCGTCAAGTTCGTCATCGCCGACCGTAGGGACTACCTCTACGCCCGGAAAGTGGTCCGGACCCGGCCGATGCCCGAGAACATCGTCTTCCAGCCGGTCTGGGGGTCCGACGCGAAGGCCCTCGCCGGGTGGGTCCTCGCGGACCGGCTCGACGTGCGGGTCATGTTACAGGAGCACAAGTTCCTCTGGGGCGAGGCGCCGGGGCACTAGGCGGCGCGGGTGGGACGACCCCGCAGGGGAAGGGTAAAGAGCCCATGCCCTTCCCGAGCCGAGAGTTCCAATGGTGGCCGAAGCGCCCGCCGGCCGCACCCCCGTGGTCGGGCTGGAAAGCCCCTTCGGAAAGGCCCGATCGATGGTCTTCCCCCGGATGGTGCTCGCAGGACACGGCGTCCTCAACGAGCTCGGGACGAGCTGCCGCCAGTTCGACTTTCCCGAGAAGGGCGCGGTCATCACCGGCCCGAAGACCGCCACCCTGGCGGGGTATCGGGCGGCCGAGATATTGCAGGCCTCCGGGTTCACGGTCTCGACGATCATCGCGAAGGACCCGACCCCCGGAGAGGTCGACCGTGTGGCCGCCGAGGTCCGGGCGGTGGGCGCCCGGTTTGTCGTCGGTGTCGGTGGTGGCAGCAAGATCGACGTCACGAAGGTCGTAGCCGCGCGTCTCAAGATCCCGTTCGTCAGCGTTCCGACCTCCGCCGCGCACGACGGGATCTCCTCTCCGCGCGCCTCGCTGCACGACCCGGACCGGGTCACGAGCATCGAGGCGGTCGTCCCGATCGGCGTCCTCGCCGATACCGCGGTCATCGTCCAGGCGCCGTTCCGCCTCCTCGCCTCCGGGTGCGCCGACGTGATCTCCAACTTCACCGCCGTCCTCGACTGGAAGCTCGCGGCCCGCCTGCGGAACGAGGAGTACTCGAGCACCGCGGCGACGCTCGCCGAGTACGCGGCGCAGGAGATCGCGGAGCACGCGCACCTGATCAAGCCGAACCTCGAGGAATCGGTCTGGATCGCGATCCGGCCCCTAATCGTCGCGGGCATCGCAATGAGCGTCGCCGGTTCCTCGCGCCCCTGCTCGGGTTCCGAGCACCTGTTCAGCCACGCCCTCGATCGATCGGCCCAGAAGCCGAGCCTGCACGGCGAGCAGTGCGGCGTGGGAACGATCATGATGATGTACTTGCACGGCGGCGACTGGCGTCGGCTCCGCACCGTTCTCCACGCGATCGGTGCACCGACGACCGCGAAGGAGCTCGGCGTGAGCGCCGACGAGATCGTTCAGGCGCTCGTCGGGGCCCACCGCATCCGACCCGAACGTTACACGATCCTTGGGGACAACGGGCTCACCCGCGAGGCCGCTGAGCGACTCGCGACAGTGACCGGGGTCATCGGGTAGAGATCATGGCCGAGATCACGCTCATCGCGAGCCGTCAGGCGCGGGAAGGATTCGAATTCGTCTTTCAGGGAGCGGCACCGGTCTGCCGGACGTGCCCGTACCGGCACGCCTGCTTGACGCTCGATCCGGGTCGTCGCTACGCGATCACACGGGTTCGGCCCGTGACCCATCCGTGCGCCCTCCAGGAGAGCGAGGCGAACGTGGTCGAGGTCCAGCCCGTCGCCCGCGCCCTCGTCGTCGACGCGCGCAGCGCGATCGTCGGCAGCTCCGTCGAGACGGGCCGCTTCAGCTGCAATCGTCTCGACTGCCCGAACTGGAACATCTGTGCCGGACCGTCGCTGCCGACCAAGCAGCGCTACCGGATCGAAAAGGTCCACCCAGAGCTGGCCGAGTGCCGCATCGGACGGACCTTAAAGCGGGTAGACGCTGTTTAAGGTCGGGATGCGGGGCTGTGGGGTAGCTACGGGAGCGGGGACGATCCCCGGCCCGCTCTACTGGTCCATCCTTCGGGCTTTGGGAGCCCGGGACCCCGATTCAAATTCGGGCAGCCCCATTCCGATTCCGATACAAATATAGACGAAACTGGGTCGGCTGCCGTCCGCGGCGTCGGGTCGGGCGGGGCGTCCTCAGACTATCCGAATGAGTCGATACGGCGCCCCGTTGTCCGACTGGGTCAGGACGAGCGGCGGAGTCAGCGGCCGCGCACCGTACACGAACACCCGTCCGCTCCGGGACTTGAGCGAGATCCGAACGGAGGCGATCTCCTGCAGGCTGTGCAGCAGCGGGTCGGTGGGACCACCGATCATCAGCAGATGGGTCGTGGACCCGGAGAGCGACCTCTGGACGAGAGCGGGAAACGAATCGGGAGAGTACGGCGCGGAACCCTCGGTAGAAACGGCCCGGAATCCGTTGAGCCAGACCGACCCAAGATTCGGCACCCCCGAGCCCGATCCTTCCCGAAGGAAACGAGCGGCCTCCGGCATTCGAGTGCCCATCGGGGGCCCTTCTGAGCTCGGTCCGGAGACGAGAACCTTGTCGATGAGCTCGGCGGATTCGCCGTCCGGGCCGGATCCTGAAGGCGAGAAGATCCGGACGTTCGCGGCAAACTGTTCGGGCGAACTCACGGTCCGGAAGGCGTTCCAGACGTCCAACGCAGACAAGCTCGGGGGAAGAATCACCAACAGGCGCCCGCCTCGCGTCAACACCTGGCTCTGGATCGGGGAGATGAACAGGCGAACCGCCTCGACGGGAACATCGGCATCGACCTCGATCGAGGTCATTCTCCCGTTCTGGAGCCGGCCGAAATGGGTAGCGAAATCGGATGACCCGGGCCAGAGCCATCCCGTCCGGTGATCCGGCTCCGGTTCCGGCAGCCGGAGCCGCGACTGGAAGTCGGTCGGCATCGGGGAGATGCATAGGAATCTCCCGCCTTCGAGCGTGTACGGGTACCAAGGATGCTCGACGCGCACGCCGCGCATCTTCTTGAGATGGGTCCAGCGCTCCAAGCGGTTCTCGGAACTCGTGAGCGCACAAGCCACAACGCCGTCCACGAGATAGTCGAGCTGCGATGGCTCATCTCGTTCGACCACGAGCACGAGATGAACGCCACCCGTTCCCAGAAGTCCGAGCATCAGGCGCTCGATCTCCTGTCGGTCGGGGAGACGATCCGTGCTCGACCTCGCCCCGCCGACGTAGTGCTCCACCAAGGCGTCCCATGAGTCGACGACGACCATTCCAGGAGTACCCGGCTTGATGCGAGAGAATGCGTCCAGCAGCGAGTCCGGCAGCCAGAGTTGTTCCAACTCGGCTTCCCCGGGAGTCGGCTGGAGCAGAGTGCCGCTGGAGTCGATCGCCCGGCCCTTCCCTGTAACGCGGGGCGTTCCTTTTAGGCTCTCGATGACTTCGACTGGACCTTCAGCATCGGTCTTGAGCCAGGGGAAGTCCTTCTCGATCTCGAGGCCCGTGACGCGTGTGGTGAGCAGGATCCGCTTGCCGCGGAACGAACTGAGCAGGGTCAGAGCAAGGGTGGACTTCCCAGCACCCGGCTCCCCCCGAATCAGAAGAGACCGAGGGGGTTCACGTAGGCTGAATTCAATCAGTTCTGGGGGGACTCGGAGTATGGCGCTCAGAGTTCATCGCCTCCGGGCGACGACTGTCACAGATGATTGTCCGTCGTACTATATCATGCGGATACTCGGGGCGGTATCGCTCTGAAACCCCCGCTTTCGGAAGAGGCTGCGTAACAATCCGATGCCACGGCCGCAGAATCGGACCTGCTGGTTGACGAAATCCATCCGGCTGTTCCCGGCCCAGGGCGGTGGGATCGATCTGATTTCGCCGTACGCGCGTCCTCCTCGTTGGGGATCCGGAGTGTCGACGGGGGCGGGGGACCGATGCCGAACGTCGGGGTCTGACATAAGCCGGCGGCGGTGGGCGGTCCGTGGGCGAACGGACGAACGCGACTGCGAACTGCCTCCTGTCGAAAGACTCCGTGGGGAGCAGATGTACACCCGGCGTCGGACCCCGCTATGGTATCGGGCAGCCTCATTCCCCCGCGGGACTGCCCCGGATCGGTCCGCAGTTCGCTTCGCCGGGCGTCGCCTCGATCACGGGGCGATAACGGTCCGGAGCCCTTCGCCCCTGCGCAGGCGTTCGGCGGCCTCGTTGATGCGGTCCAGGGGCAGGATCCCTGTGACGACCTCCGCGAGCTTCACGCGTCCCACGCGTACCATCTCCACGATGCGCGGGTAGTCGACCGGGCGACAGCCGAGCGATCCGATCAGCGAATACTCGAAGAACATCAATCGGGACACAGGGAGCGAGAACGGCTGCTCGCTGTAGCCGATGAGGCATACGCGCCCGCCGCGCCGCAGCGTGCCGAACGCGATCTCGAGGGTCGCCGGCGAGCCCACGGCCTCGATGGCGACGTCGACGCCTCCCCCGGAGAAGGTCCGTGCCTCCTTGGCCGCGTCGAGCGACGGCGACGCCTGTACCGTCGCGACCGCGCCGAGGCGTCGCGCGAGCTCGAGCTTTTCCGAGCTCAGGTCGATCGCCACGACCTGGGCGCCCGCCGCCACTGCGAACTGTACGACGTTGATCCCCACCCCCCCGCAACCGACCACGGCGACCCACTCGCCCGGCCGGACCTGTGCCCGGTGGACCACCGCATGGTAGGGGGTCGAAAGCGCGTCGGCGATGATCGCGCCCGAGACGAGGTCGATCTCCGGAGGAAGCGGGACGAGGTCGCGGCTCGGAGCGATCACGTACTCCGCGAACCCGCCGTCGACGTGGTTGCCCAACATCTGCATTCGGGGGCAGATGTTCTCACGACCCGAGCGACACCACGGGCACTCGCCGCACGGCAGGACCGCCGGGATCACGACGCGATCCCCCACCGACCATCGACCGTTACCGGGACCGAGACGCTCGACGGTCCCCGAGATCTCGTGCCCGAGCACGAGGGGGGGAGGGCGGGCGGTCGCGACCCCATGGTCCAGATAGTGAAGATCCGTATGGCAGAATCCGCAGCCGGCGACGGCCACGCACACTTCCCCGACCCCGGGCTCCGGGCGTGGCACGGATTCGAGGGAGAGCGGGCGGCCCGGCCCATGGAAGACGGCGGCCCGCATGCTGCCGGTCATCGGCCGGGTCCGGTGGGGGTGAGAACTGACTTCGCCGTCGCGCCCATGGGATCACCCTAATCGAAAAGGATCGACTCGACGAACGTCTCGAGCTGGAGGCGGGACTGTTCGTACGACGTCGACTTCTCCTCGAACTCCAGGTGGAGGTACGGTACCTTCCGCAGATCGAGCGCTCGTCGGTAGAGGACGACGTCCTCGAGGGCCGGCTCGCAGAACTTGGCCGTGAGGAAGACGACCCCTTGGGCGCGTGACCGATCGACCTTCGCGAGGATCGCCTCGGCCTTCGTCGTCGGAGTGGCCCGAACGCCGATATCGACCGGGCTCGTCACGTAGGCGCGCGCGAGACTTTCCAGAGGATCCGGCCCCGGAGGCACGGTGTCGTACCACCGGTGGATCATCTGAAGCTCGTCGTCGACGACGTAGCAGCCGACCTGTTCCAGGAGGTCGAGCAGGTCGAGCGTCGGTTGCTCGCAGAAGGGCCCGACGAGGGCGATCCGGATCGCGTCCTTGGGCCGCCGCTCCCGTCGGCGGGCATCGGCGAGTGCCTTCCCCAACATTTCGAGGTGGATCTCTCTTGGTAGCAGGCCGCCGAGGCGCACGAGGACGTAGAACTCGGTGAGGGTCAATCGCCACGGCTCTTCCGTCTTGACGCGGGCCAGCTCCGCGACCCGGGCCCGATGCCGTTCGAAGAGGTCGATCGAATCCGAAAGGGCGGCCGGCGCGTACGCCCTCCCGCCGGCCTGTCGCAGCATAGCGATGAGGCGGCGGTACTCGGCGACGAGGAACGGAAGCGTGGCCTCGGAACGGAAGTTCTGCGGCAGGTGCAACATGTGCGTCGCGCGGTTCGGAAGCGTCCGGCTGAAGATCCCTTCGAGATTCCGGCTCACGTCGCAGATGTACGGGAAGACAAAGCCGGAGAACGGCGCGAGCCGACCGGTGATGCCGAGCTCCAGGGTCGACTTGCTTACGGAGCAGAGGAACGAGCCGAGGGGCGCGTCGGCGTGGGTGATGTCGATGTTCTCGCCCCCGCCCTGGACGAGGACCGGGAGGAGGTCCATGGAATGGACGAGCTCCTGCGGAGTGTAAACAGGGAAACAGCCGATCGCGCCTCGGCCGGACTTGACCCAGGCGCGCACCGTTGGGAACGTCAGGTCCTCGAGCACTTTGCGACCCAGCGCCACCATCTCGTCGATGGTCTCGAGACGGCGGAACTCGCGGAAGTCGGCCGAGATCTCCACCTCGGGGATCGGCTCGGGCGAACCGGGGGGAGGTAGCACCGGCAGGAGCGTCGCCACGGCTCACCCTCCGGCCGTAGGCCCGCTGCGAAGCTTCTGCAGCCGTTGGTAGCCCAGGAGCGCGCTCCCGATCGCGGCGGCGTGGTGCGCGATCGGCGAGTGGTTCACCCTGAGCCCCGTCGTCTTCTCGAGGGCCTGGACCATCCCGGGATTGTGCACGAGGCCGCCGACGAGGGTCACCTCGGGCTGGACCCCGACGTAGCGCATCAACGACTGGGTCCGCTGCGCCAGGGACAGGAAGATCCCCATCAGCATGTCCTGGATGGGAACCCCTTCGGCAACGTTGTTGATGATCTCGGTCTCCGCGAGGACCGCGCAGACGCTCGAGATCATCCGTGGGTCGGTCGCGGTGAGCGCCCGCGGGCCCATCTCCTCGATCGGCACCTGGAGGTACTTCGAGCACCGCTCGACGAACCGCCCGGCGCCGGCGGCGCATTTTTCGTTCATCTTGAACCGGGTGACGCGGCCGGTCTCCGTCGCCCCGATGGCCCGGGACGACTGGGTCCCGACGTCGACGATGTGCCGGGTCGCTGGGAACAGGAAGACAGCGCCGCGCGCCGACGAGGTGATGTCGCTCACCTGGAGGTCGCGCTCGACGTAGCCGTAGCGCCCGAAGCCGGTCGTGCAGACGTACTCGATCTCGCCGGGCATCAGGTTCTGTTCCTCCGCGAGGCGTTCGAGAACGGCGCGGACCGCTGCGTTGGGATTTCCCCGGGTCGGAACCAGCGCCGTGCCCCGGAGCGTACGCCCGTCCTCGAGGAGCGCCCCCTTGGTCGAACCGGTCCCGATGTCGAGCCCGCACGTGATCAATGTCCGGCCGCCTCCAGCCTCTCCTGTCCGAACAGAGCCGCGCCGATCGCGCCGATGTACTGCGAGAGCGGGCTCACGTTGACCCGCTGTCCGAGGCGCGCTTCCATCGAACGGACCATCCCCTCGTTGCGCGAGACCCCGCCGGTGAACGTCACCTCGGACTCGACCCCGACGCGCTGCATCAGCGAGAGAGAGCGATTGACGATGCTCGCGTGCAGCCCGGCGAGGATGTCCGTCCGCTCCTTGCCCCGCGAGACGAAGCTCGTGACCTCCGACTCCGCGAAGACGGTGCACGTGCTGCTCACCTTGACCGGGTGGCGGGCCTGGAGCGAGAGCGGGCCGATCTCGGCGATGTCGTAGCCGAGCGCGTTCGCGCAGACCTCGAGGAAGCGACCCGTCCCCGCGGCGCACTTGTCGTTCATGGCGAAGTCGACGACCTCGCCGCGGTCGCTCACCTTGATCGCTTTGGTGTCCTGTCCGCCGATGTCGACGACGAGGTGGGTCTTCGGGAAGAGGAAGTTCGCGCCTTTGGCGTGGCACGAGATCTCGGTGACGACGAGCTGCCCGAACTGGACCTTGTACCGGCCATAACCGGTTCCCGTCACGAACCCGACGTCGGGGCGTTCGAGGTGGGCGTCGGCGAGCGCGAGATCGTAGGCCCGCTCGGCATCCTTCACAATGTCGACGCCGACCGGGTTCAGGGATCGGCCGACGACCTCCTCCCCCCGCAGGAGGACGCACTTCGCGGTCGTCGATCCGATGTCCATTCCGGCGGCGACGGGTTTCATGCCGGGGCCTCCACACGCGTCCCGCCGACGGCCCGGCGGTGTTCAAGGGATTCAAAGAAGGCGTCCATCCGGTTCTTGATCTGGGCGGCGGCGAAGTATCGCGGGTCCTCGTGATCGGATTCGAGGTAGAGCGTCGGGATGCCGAGATCGTGGGTGAGCCAGTCGCGGAGGTCGCCCTGTCCCGCGGTGAACGAGCGGCACGACTTGATCCCGTGGATCAGGACCGCGTCCGCCTGGTACTCCTTCACGTAGGATTCGATGAGCTTGCGACGGAGCGGCCAGGATTGGTTCACGTACGCTCCGAGCGAGTACTCGGCGATGCTCTCCATCGGGCGGGTGGGGTCGTGGAGGAATCCGCGGTCGAACAGCCCTCCGACCTTGGGGTAGGTGGCGGCGACGCTCACCGCGCCCCACTTCCGGAAGAAGTCCCAGAAGGTCCGGTAGTTCGTGTACGGCGGTACCCCCTCGACAACGAGCCGGATCTTCTCCTCGGGCACGGGACCGACCCCGTCCTTCGTTCGCTGATCGACCTCGGCGTTCACGAGGTCGTAGAAGTCGGCGGCCTCGCGGGTCCCGCGAAGCACGTTGATCGGGAACATGTAGAAGATCGCCTCGAAGTACGCCTCGATCGGCGAGGGGCGGCGCTTGCCGGATTCCAGGTACCGGACCCACCCCTCCTCGGCGCGGCGGCTCTCTGCCAGGACGCGTTTGAGCTCTTCGATGTCGAACGTCCGACCGGTCCGCTTTTCGAGGTCGTGGATGAACTCCCAGAGCTGGGCGACGAGGTAGTCGATGTCCTCCTTCCAGGGCGTCGCGCTCCGCAGGTAGGGGACATCGTACGTCACCATCGGGGCGCCGTACAGCTCGGAGAGCGCCTCCCACCACTTCACGTAGACATAGCAACCAGAGAAGCTGCAGACCAAGAGGTCCGGCCGCGGGATCCGGCCGAACGTGGTGGCGCCGCCGGCCTCTTGGAGCCCGATGTCGTTCTTGACGTAGCCGCAGACGTCGAGCCCGTAGCCCATCGATTCCGCGCGCAGGATGTTGTCGAGCGACTGGTGCTTGATGGCGCAGTTGAGGGCGACGATCTCGGGGAAGACGACCTCGTAGCCGAACGACCGGAGGATCTCCGTCAGATTGCCGCCGACAAAGAGGTAGGCGACCGGCCGCTTCTCGCCGCCCGCGGTCGCCAGGCGCTGGTAATATTCCTCGACCATGCGTCGCTGGAGATCGCGCCCGTCGGCGAGGAATCCGGCCCCGGCCGGGGGGCTGGGAGCGGGGGCGAGCGGTCCGCTCACGCTTCTCCCTCGACGGCCGAAAGCGCGGCGCCGCAGTGACCGCAATAGGGGAAGAGCTCCGGGAGTCCGGTCGTATGGCACGCGGGGCAGGTCCGTACCGGCGCGCCGTAGAGGTATTCGGTGCTGCGACCCTCGCGCAGCGCGGCGCGCACCCGGTCCACCCGCGCCGGTCGTTTCTCCACGAAGGCGCGCATCCCCTCGTGCGGCTCCGGGGTCGCGAAGTGCAGCGCGAGCCACTCGCGGCCGTGAGCGATCGTCGAGTTCCACGCGAGCTCTTTCCAGAAATTGACCTGCTGCTTGGTGTACCGAAGGCACTCCGGGAACATCCCGAGGAGACGGGTCGCGAGGCCCCGGACCGTCTCGTCCAGGGGGCGGAGGTCGATCGCGTAGCCGTCCGTGCCCGCCTGCGCGCGCACCACCTCGTCCGCCTCGGGGTTCACCACCGGGGAACCGTTTCGCACGAGGGTCGGCGCCACCGCGCTGACGAGACCCCAATCGAGCGCACGCGACGCGGAGATCCGTTCGTTGAGGAGCAGCATCGCGCGGGCGCGTCGGTCCCCCACCGCGAGCGGGAGCCACTGGGTCGCCCCGCCGCACGCGACCGATCCGACGGCGACACCGACCTGGCCCAGGTACGCGTGGACTCCGGCGACGGAGAGGTCGCACGCGAGGTGCAGTTCGTTGCCCCCGCCCACGGTGATGCCGTTGAGCCGGGCGATCGTCGGCTTGCCGCACCGCAGGAGCGACTCGACGGCCCCCTGGAACGTACCCATGTACTTCCAGTAATCCCGGGGCCGGCGCGTGTAGCGTTCCGCGTATTCCTTCACGTCCCCACCGGTACAGAACGCTCGGTGTCCGGCGCCGGTGAGGACGATGACTCCCACCGCGTCATCGAGCGTCGCGTCGTGGACCGCGCGGGTGAGCTCGTCGAGCGTGTGCGTGGTGTAGGCGTTGAAAGCGGCCGGCCGATTGAGCGTCAAGGTCGCGACGCCTTTCTCCTTCGCGTAGAGGATCTCGTCGAACGTCAGGGACCCGGGGGCAGCGGGTGCGAGCGGGTCGGCAGACCGCGTAGCCTTTCGGCTCGAAACCGCAGTGGTCCGACGCGCCGGCATCCGTCCTCAGGTGGAAACGGTGTCGGGGAGGATGCGGATTCTCCCGTACCGGTTAGGTTTAGCCGGTAAGGGGGTCTCGCTGGCCCCGACAACGGCAGAATCGAGTCGACGCGGGCGCGCGAAGGGGCCTGCGGGCGGTGCGACGGGCACGGGATGCGGGGGTGGCGCGCGAGCAACGCGCCAGATACTCAGATGAACCCGCGTTCTGTGGCCCCGCCGATGTCGGTCCTCTGGGAGGTGCGACACCACGTCGTCGTGGTCACGATCGATCGCCCCGAGGCTCTCAACGCGATCGATCCGGAGACGAACCAGGAGCTCGTCGACGCCTGGCGTCGCTACCGCGACGACGACCAGCTCCGGGTCGCGGTCGTCACCGGCACGGGAGACCGTGCGTTCTCCGCGGGCGTGGACCTGAAGCGGATGGGCGAGATGTACGCGGCGTCGAAGGACCGTCGCCGCGAGGCGTGGAACCGCGAGCCCGGTATCGGCGGGATCACGCGGAACCTCGACCCCGGGAAACCGGTGATCGCTGCCATCAACGGATACTGTCTCGGCGGTGGGCTCGAGCTCGCCCTCGCGTGCGACATCCGGGTCGCGAGCGAGAACGCGACGTTCGGCCTCCCCGAGACGAAATGGGCGATCATCCCCGGTCAGGGAGGCTCGCAGCGCCTGCCCCGCATCATCGCCCCCAACATCGCACTGGAGATGGTCCTCACCGGGGCGTCGATCGACGCGCATCGGGCCTACGAGATCGGGCTCGTGAACCGCGTGGTACCGTTGCCGGCGCTCCTGCCGGAGAGCCTTTCGATCGCGGAGGCGATCGCGCGGCAGCCCCCTCGGGCGATCCGCCACGCTCGGGAGGCAATCCTCCGTGGCCTCGACCTGCCCCTCGAGCAAGCGCTCCGTCTCGAACAGGATCTCGCCGACCCCCTCCGCGACAGCGACGAGAACCGCGAGGCGCGCGCCGCCTTCGCCGAGAAACGGCCCCCCCGATGGACGACCGACTGAACCGTTTCGCCTCCCGGATCGCTCGACAGGGGTGACGGGCCGATCGATGTCGGACCCCGCGACCCCCCGGCGCCGCTCGACGTCCCGGCGGGGATCGACGCGACGGACGTCCTCGACGGACGCCGTCGCGAAGAACCGGAGGTTCTGGCAGTCGATCGCCGTGCGCTACGAGCGCCGCCACGAACCTTCGCTTCGCCGGAAGGATGGGGAGGCATGGGGGTTCTGGCGCATCCCCGAGCGCGAGCTCCAGCTCCTCGGCCCGGTTCGTGGACGCCGTATCCTTGAGCTCGGATGCGGCGCGGCGCGCTGGTCGATCGGACTGCGACGGCGCGGAGCGCGGCCGGTCGGTCTCGACGTCTCCTCCGCACGACTTCGCCACGCCGCGAGCGTCCAGCGCACCGAGCGGATCTGGTTTCCGTTGATCGTCGGCGACGCGGAGCGCCTTCCGTTCAGTTCGGGGAAATTCGACATCGTCTTCTGCGATTGGGGCGCGATGACGTTCTGCGATCCGTACCGGACCGTTCCGGAGGTCGCGCGCGTCCTGCGAAGCGGCGGAGTGTTCGCCTTCTCGACCTCCTCACCGCTCCGGCACCTCTTCCATAACCCGCGGACCGAACGGATCGGGCGACGGCTTCTTCGAGGCTACTTCGACCTCCATCGCGTCGACTTCGCCGATGAAGTGAACTTCGCCCTCCCGTACGGCGAATGGGTGCGCGTCTTCCTGGCCAACGGGTTCGCGATCGAGAGATTGATCGAGCCTCGGGGAGGGTCGAGCCGGCCGACCACCTACCTGACCCGCTCGGAGCGGGTCTGGTCGGGGAAATTCCCGCTCGAGATGCTCTGGCGTCTCCGACGGGCCGGTTCCGGCCCCGCACGTCCCCACGGCAAGGCTCATGGGCGGGCACGTTCCCGTCGTTCCCATGGCTGAAGAAGCGCCCGCACCCGGTCGGTCGGGCGACCCGCGCGCGGTGCACAGCGCGGAGATCTTCTGCGATAGTTGCCGCAGGGCGACGCCGCATCGCATCCTGCGTCTCGACCCGCCCGCCTCGCGAGGACCCGTGGGAACGCTGCAGGGCGTGGCGCGGTGCCGGGAATGCCGCCTCACTCACCGATTCCGGACCGAGTCGCCGCGCACCACCGAGGTGGACCTCATCGTTTCCGAGGGCCCCCGATCGACCCGCCGACGTGTGACCCTCCCCCGTCGCCTGGGCCTCTACATCGGGGAGGAGATCCCCGGCCTGCCCGATCGATTCCGAATCCTCCGGATCGACCCCGCCAACGGCCGATCGGTCGATACGGCCTGGTCCGAGGATGTCGCGACGCTCTGGGTCACCCCCGATGCCGGGGGGCTCGTCCCGGTCGCCATCGTGGAGGGGCGACGCACCCGATCCATCCAGGTGCCGTTCGCACCCGACCTCCGGCTCGAGGTGGCCGGTGCCGTCCGGATCGAGGACCGCGACTACGAGGTGAGCGCGGTGCGCGCCCGGGGCCACACGTGGCGTCAGATCGGGGACGCCTTTGCTGCGCGGGAGGTCCAGCGCCTCTACGTGCGCAGGACCTTCACGCCACCGGCGGGGAGGAGCGATTGGACCCGGGACCGGGAGAGTCCGAGCTCGGCCGCTAGGGCGACCTCTACATCTGCGCGCTCGCGTTCCTCCCCCGGGACGATCGTGAGGCGGACCCGCCCACGGGTGCGCAGCGCCGAGGGCGGCGCGACGCACCACAGCTCGACACCCTGAACCTCGACCGTCCCGATCGCGAGCTGCGTCGGGAGGTCGCGGAGCACGTTCTTCGTCCCATGGATGACCCACGCGCCCCGCGCGACGAACTCGCCGCTCGCCGCCGCCTTCGACACCTGTTCTGACGTCACCCAGAACGCCGAGGCCGAAGCGAGGCCCGCTCGCCACGCCTTGGAGAACGCAACGGAGAACTGCCCGGCCTCGGTGATCGTCGATGGTCCTGCGACCCGGTCCGCCTCCTCCGGGTGCTTGATGATGACGCTCGGGGCGCCGTGGATGTCGGCGTGGACGTAGAGGTCCTTCGACTTGAGATATCGCCGGACGATCAGGTCGTTGGTCGCCGCATCTCGGCCCCCGATGACGATGATCCCCTCGGAGGAGAGGAACCATCGGTACCGCTCGAACCAGTACGGCTTGCGGGAGGGGGGCTCGACCGTGCGGGGTTCAGCTGTCGTGCCGGGCGGTGGCGCGCCCTCCGCGAGTTTGCGGTCGGTCTCCGCGATCGCCTCGCGGGCACCCGCGAGCTTCGTCTGCGCCCGTTTGGCCTCCTCGTAGAGCGAGCGCGCCGACGCGTCGAGCGGTCGCCGCACCCACAGCGAGACCCGGACCTCCCCCAGCGAGACCTCCACGCGGTCCTCCTTCATCGCGCTCCGCTCGGCCTCCGCCCGGATCGCTTCCGCCTCGGCGTAGTGGGCGTAGATCGTGTCGGCCTCCCGCGTTCGCCCCGCCGCCTCCGCGGTGAGGTCGGCGACGGCCTTGTCCTGTTGCGCCCGCTGGCGGAGCAGCTCCGCCCGAGCCGCGGCGTCCGGATCCGGTGCCGCGGCGACCTCTCGCGGCGAGAGGGTGGAGAAGTACCGGTGTGCCGCCTCGGAGAACGTCTCCGTCGATTCGAGCTCCCCCTCGCCCGCGCTCCACCGCTGGGATCGGAACGGTTCGACGTCGAAGAGGACCCCATCGCGTCGGTAGAGGAAACCACGCGGTCGATCACCGAGCTCGGCCAAGAGCTCCGAGAGCGCACGATGGATCCGGATCGCGGCGGCTCCCGCATCCGTTGGCGCGGGGGCCGATCCGGGAAGTTCGGCGCGGGCCAGGAGTTCCTCGGCGATAGGCCCCCCGAACCCGAGGCGAGCAGCGAGCGTGCTCACACGATCCGTTCGCGAGGAGCCGAGGGCCGCCTCGAGCTCGGCTACCGTGCGGGTCCAGGGATCTCCCCTCGAGGGGGGTGGTCGGTACTCGGCCCCGATGCGGACGGTCCGGTGGGCCCATGCCTTCGGATGGGCGACCGCCACGATCCGGTCTCCCCGGGCGACGACGAGGTTCCCCGTGCCGAAGAACTCGATCACCAATCGGAGCGGCTCGACCGAGTCGGGGCGGGCCAGGAGAAGTTCGATGGTCCGCTCCCCCGCGGGATCGGGAACCTCGGAGAGGACCGCTCCCGACAGGAGGCGCCGCAGTTCGCGCGCGAGCGGGCCCGGCTCCTCGGCGTGTTCGAGCCCCTTGTCGAGCAGGGCGCCGTACCGCCCGAGAACGAGCAGGAGCTCGCGCCGCGCCGCTCCGGGGGCGCGGACCGTGATCGCGAAGGCGTCGGGGCCGGCGTCGAAGACCTTGTCGATGTGGGCGCGGCCGAGGGCGCGGACCTCGCGTGCGAGCGCGAGCGCGTCGAGCGAGGTGAACCGGTCCTTCTCGGTCCCCTCGGATTGCGTCGCCACGGTCCTCGCCGAGCGCGAGCGGACAATATCCCTTAAGCCTTCGGCGAACTGCCCGCCGTCGTGGGTACCGGAGGCGCTCTCTCCGCCGAGGGTTGGCGGGACCGGGCGAGACGATTCGCGGAGCGTGCGCTGCGTCCGGTGGCGGAACGGATCGACCGCGAGGATCGGTTCCCGGACGACCTGCTCCCCGGCCTTCGGACCGCGGGATTGATGGGCGTCGGGCTACCCGAGCGATGGAGCGGATCGGGCGGCGACGCCCGCGATACCGTGGCCGTCCTCGAGGAGCTCGCGGTCGAGAGCGCCGCGGTCGCGACGCTTCTGGCGGTACACCTCTCCGTCGCCGCGATGCCGATCCTCGAGTGGGGGACCGACGTGCAGCGCGAGACGTTCCTCCGACCCCTGGCCGACGGACGATGGCTCGGAGCCTTCGGCCTGACTGAGCCGGGCGTCGGCTCCGACGCGGCGCGCCTCTCCTGCCGGTACGCTCGAGAAGGGGACCGGTTCGTTCTGAACGGTGCGAAGATGTTCATCACGAACGCCGCGAGCGCCGACGTGGTCCTCGTGTTCGCAACCCGCGACCCCGCCCTCGGCCACCGGGGCATCTCGGCGTTCCTCGTGCGGAAAGGTGACGCGGGATTCCGCGTCGCCCAGCGCCTGGACAAGCTCGGCATCCGGGGCAGCGAGACGAACGAGCTCACCTTCGACCATGTTTCGCTCGGTGCGGAGAGGCTCCTCGGCCCGGAAGGAAAGGGACTCTCGGTGGCACTGAGCGCACTCGCCGGCGGACGGATCGGCATCGCGGCGTGCGCGCTCGGGGTGGCGCGTGGTGCGATGGAAGAGTTGCGCGCTGCGGTCCGACGCTCCCCCACCGACGAGCGGCGGGCCCTGGTGGCGCGCGCCTTCGTCGATGTCGCTGCGGCGACGGCGCTCGTGGCCGACGCCGCCCGTCGGAAGGACGCGGGAATTCCGTTCGACGAGGCCGCGTCAGCGGCGAAGCTCTTCGCCTCGCAGGCCGCCGTCCGAATCGCCTCGGACGGGCTCGACGTGGGTGGCCCGGAGGCCGTCCGGAGCGGTACGCGCGCCGAGCGGTTGCTCCGGGACGCTCGCGTCTTCCCGATCGTGGAGGGGACGACCGACATCCAGGAACTGATCCTCGGCCGGGCGCTCCTCGCGGAATCTGCGCCTCCGCCGCGACCAAACGCTTAGTAACGCGCCGGGCTCCCCGCGCCGTGCCGGCCCCCCGACCTCCGCAGGGTCACGTCGGGCGGTCGGTTGCCGTCCCCCCGACGTCCGTCGGGATCGACCGGTTCCCCATCGACGCCGAGGTCCGCGAGATCCTCGCCCAACAGGGGATCACCGCGCTCTATCCTCCGCAGGCCGCAGCGGTCGGCCCGGTCCTCGAGGGCCGGAGCGTGCTCCTCGCGTGCCCGACGGCGAGCGGGAAGTCGCTCGTCGCCTACCTCGGCCTACTGCGGGCCGTCCGTGCCGGTCGGACCGGCCTCTACCTCGTCCCACTCCGGGCCCTCGCCCAGGAGAAGTTCGAGGAGCTGTCCGCCTTCGAGCCGCTGGGCATCCGCGTCGGGCTCTCGATCGGCGATTTCGATCTGTCCAGCTCCGTCCTCGAGAAGCTCGACATCCTCGTGGCGACGAGCGAGAAGGCGGACAGCCTCCTTCGGAAGGGGAGCCCATGGCTCGACCGTCTCGGGACCGTTGTGGCCGACGAGGTCCACCTCATGCGGGACCCCGATCGGGGCCCGACGCTCGAGGTGAGCCTGACCCGCCTCCGGCGACGCCATTCCGAGCTGCAGGTGATCGCACTGTCCGCGACCGTCGGCAACTCGGCCGAGGTCGCCGAGTGGCTGGGGGCGGTCCATGTCGCGAGCGACTTCCGCCCGGTGCCCCTCAAGTCCGGGGTCTACCACGACGGTCGGATCATGTTCACCGATCTCACGACGCGTGCGATCGCGGGCCCGGGCGAGCCGATCCCCCGCCTGGTCCGCACGGTGATCCAGGAGGGCGGCCAGGCGCTGGTCTTCGTCAATACCCGGCGCGCCTCGGAACAGGTGGCGCAGGCGCTCGTCGGCACCGTCCACGCCCAGCTCGACGCGGAGGGCCGCGCCGCGGCGCGCCGGGCGTCGGAGGATCTCGCCGGGGTCTCCGAGGAGGAGACCGAGGGGATCCGTCGCCTGAGCCACCTCCTGCCCAATGGCGTCGCCTTCCACAACGCGTCGCTCACGAACCCGGAGCGGCGCGTCGTCGAGCGGGCGTTCCGCGATCGCGTCCTCAAGGTGCTCGTCGCCACCCCGACCCTCGCCGCCGGGATCAACCTGCCGGCGCGACGCGTCATCGTTCGCGATACCTACCGGTACGACGATCGGATCGGGACCCAGGCACCCATCCCCGCGCTCGAGGTCCAGCAGATGTGCGGACGGGCCGGTCGACCCCGGTTCGATCCGATCGGCGAGGCCGTCCTGCTCGCGCGATCGCCGGACGAGGAGGAGCGGATGCTCGACCAGTACCTCTCCGCTCCCCCGGAGGACATCGTCTCTCGCCTCGCCGCGGAGCCGGCCCTTCGCATGCACTTGCTCGCGCTCGTCGCGAGCGGTGAGGTCGGAACGGAGGAGGCCCTCGAGTCGTTCTTCGCCGCAACGTTCTACGGCCGCACCCTCCCGATGCAGGACCTCGTCGACACGATCCGCACCGTGCGCACGCAGCTCGAACGGGACGGGTTCCTCGAACCCGGCCGCGCCCTGCGCGCGACCCCGTTCGGACTCCTCACCTCGGAGCTCTACCTCGACCCGCTGAGCGCGGTGGTCCTGCGACGCGCCCTCGAACGCGCCCCGATCGGCGTGGCCGCCTTCCCCCTCCTCGCCGCGATCGCGGCAACGCCGGACATGCCCCCCCTCTTCCTCCGACGGGGCGAGGAGCGGGAGATGCTCGCCCGGTACACCGACGAAGAGGCGGAGCTCCTCGTGAAGCCGGAGGAAGAGCCGTACCCCCAAGACCTGGACCTCTTCCTCGCGACGATCAAGACCGCGCAGGTGCTCGAGGCGTGGCTCGACGAGACGCCGATCGTCGAGATCAGCGAGCGGTTCGGGATCGGCGCCGGCGACCTTCGGGCGAAGGTCGAGGATGCCGAGTGGCTGCTCTTCGGGGCGTCCCGGATCGCCTCGCGCTTCCAGCGGCGGCTCGCGCGCCCCCTTGACGATCTCTCGCTGAGGGTACGATACGGAGCCCGCGAGGAGCTGCTCGACCTCGTCCACCAGCGCGGGATTGGCCGTGCGCGGGGGCGGGCTCTCTACAACGCCGGGTTCCCCGACCGCGACGCGCTGCGATCCGCGCCCTTCGATCGGGTCGCCGCGGCGCTCCGATCGCCCCAACTCGCCGAGGCGGTGCTGCGCGAGGTCAAGCACCCCAGCGTTCCGAGGCCGAGCGCGGCGCCGGCGACCGCGGCCCCGACGGCGCCGGCCCCGTCCAGAGCTCGGAGCCCACCCCCGGTAAGGTCGAAGGGGCAACGAAAGAGCCTAGAGGAGTATCATACCGACCCGGACGAACTGGCCACTCGCTGACCGGCCGGAGAAGCTCGAGGGTGGATCGCGTGCCCCCGGCGCCCCCCGTGCGGACTCTCCGTCGCACCAGTCCTGCGGATTCGAGCCGGAGCAGTCGGCGCCACAACGTCGTCGCAGGCAACGGCCGTCGACCCGATCGCAGCGCGAGGCGCTCCTCGTGGGACCGCAACTCCCCGAGCGCTGCCGGGTGGTCCGTGAGCATGGCCTCGAGCGCATCGAGGAGATGGGACTCGATAGAGATGAGCAATCTCGATCCGGCACCGACGACCTGCGTCGACGGCGCCCTCGGCTCGGGACCCAAGAGCTCGCGTCGCAGGAGCTGGATCGCCCGGACCGCGTTCGCTCCGTCCGAGTACGCGCGAACAAACACCCGCCGCGCCATCGAGTCGAGCGGAGCGTGACCGAGCGCGCGCGTCGCCCGGTCCCGGACGATCACCTCGAGCTCCTCCGCTCGGTATGGTAGAAGCTCGACCCGGTTCTCCTCGGGGACCCCGGAACGATGCGCCTGGGACCATACGCCGACCGCCTCGGACCGCCCCGCGAGCAGGAACCAGGTATCGATCCGGGCGTCGACCCCCTCCGGGAGGAAACGGTCGGGCTGCCGGAACGCCCGGAAGAACGGCGTCAGATCCGGCGCCGACGGACCGACGTCGTCAAGGACGACGATCGCGGAGCGTCCGTCCCGGTTGAGGCGGCGGAGGAACCCGGCGAGCATCTCCATCGTGTGAAACCCGCGCGGCTGGAACCCCTCGTCGAGGGAGCGGAGGAGCTCCGCCGCGAGCCCCTGGGTCCCGCGGTGGGCCGGAACACGAAGCCGGACCACGAGCGGTGGATCGATCCCGCCCGAACGTCGCACCTCCTCGAGCAGCCGGCACGCCGCGACGCGCGCGACGGCCGAAGTGCCACTTCCCGCCGGTCCGCGCACGAGGACCGCGCGCGCGTGCGCCCCCTCGGACGGCGCGCCCCAGAGCAGATCTCTCAGCCGGTCGAGCTCGCGCTCTCGTCCGAACAGGGTCGGCGGCACGTACTCGGGCGACAGTACCTCGGGGTGGGGGAGCGCCGTCATCGATTAGGCAATTACCTTCAGTTATAAGAAATCTTAGAATTCCATGTTTCACCCTGAATGCGCCGCACGGGCCGGTCGGACCCGATGACGGACGGGCGTGTTCGGGTCAAACGCCTTATGGGCGTCCTCCTCCTCGGCGGCCGAGGTACGCCCCGTGAGCCACAAGGTGACCCTCATCCCGGGCGACGGGATCGGCCCCGAGGTCACGGGGGCCGCCCAGGTCGTCGCGGCGGCGACGGGCGTTCCCATAGAGTGGGAGGTCGTCGAGGCGGGCGAGGCGGCCCTCCAGCGATCGGGGACCCCCCTGCCCGATGAGGTACTTCAGTCGATCCAGCGGAACCGCCTCGCCCTCAAGGGCCCGATCACCACCCCGATCGGGAGCGGCTTCCGGTCGGTGAACGTCGCGCTCCGTCAGCAGCTCGACCTCTACGCATCGGTCCGCCCGGCGCGCGCGATCGCCGGCGAGGGGACCCGCTTCCCGGCGACCGACCTCATCGTCGTTCGCGAGGCGACGGAGGGGCTCTACTCGGGGGTCGAGCACTGGGTCGACCGCGACCACACGGCGGCCGAGACGGTCAACGTGATCACACGCAAGGCCTCCGACCGGATCATTCGGTTCGCCTTCGAGCTCGCCCGACGTGAAAAGCGGCACCACGTGACCGCGGTCCACAAGGCGAACATCATGAAGACGACGGGCGCGCTCTTCCAGACGGCGTTCCGGGCGATCGCGCCCCAGTACCCGGACATCACCTCCGACGAGCGGCTCATCGACAACATGTGCATGCAGCTCGTCAAGAAACCGGAGGAGTAC
>JBGOSQ010000006.1:0-46367 GCA_041476045.1 Thermoplasmata archaeon
AACCCCAGCAGCGTCGGATCGCGGAGAGGACCTCGTCGGACCCCTTGACGTTCAGGTACGTCTCCTGGAGGCCGGCGAAGGACGCACCCTCCAAGTCCTCGGCGGTCGCGGAGGACCGGACCGCCACGAACCGGACGTCGTGCTGCTGCGCGAAGACGGAGAACGCCGCTTCGAGGGTCCGACGCAGCTCGACCGGGAACTCCGTCGACTCGAACGCGTCCCGGATCCGCCGCGAGACCGCGTCGACGCTCTCCGGTCGAGCGAGGTCGAGCGTCGCGAGCGCGCCAGGGATCTCCTCCTTCAGGATCGTCGCGTCGAGGAACGTCTGGTAGGCCTCGGTCGTCACGACGAAGCCGGGAGGCACCGGGAGTCCTTGCCGGATGAGTTCGCCGAGCTTCCCCGCCTTCCCGCCGACGAGGGGAAGATCCGAATCGGAAACGTCGCCGAGATCGACGATGACCGGCACGTTCGGCTCACTCCGTCCGACGCTGGATCGCATAGGCGACGAGGTCCGAGCCGGGCGAGTACGGGTGGACGACGTGGGCGTCCGCGAGCCGCCAGGCGGCACTACCGCCGAGGAGATCGACGAGGTCCCCCGGCCGCTCCGCCGCGCGCCCGCGATCCGTCACTTCGTAGTAGTGGAGCGTTCCCGCAGGCGACACCGAGTTTCCCACCGAGGTGAGGTACTTAATCCCTTCGCGCGGGAGATTGAAGACGACCCGGTCTGCGACCCCGGCCGAGGGAAGAAACTCTTCCAGGTCGGCGCAGACCGCCACGATGCGGCCGTCGAAGCCCAGTCGGTGCCGGTTCGATTCGAGAAGTCGGATCGCCTCGGGATTGGCGTCGACCGCGACGATCTCCCGGGCACGCCCGCCCGCCGCGATCGCGAGGGAGAACGGTCCGATGCCGGCGCATAGGTCGAACACCCGCTCGCCGGGTCCTACCACCCCCGCCACGCGTGCGTGTTCGCGTCCAAGTCGGGGGGAGAAGTACGCCGCCTCCAGGTCGACCTCGATCCCGAGCCCGTTTTCGCGGTGCACGGTGCGCGCGGGTCCTTCACCGGCGATGCGGACGAGCCGGCGCGTCCGCTGCCAGCCGTGAACGCCCTCGTCGCGCACCACGAGGCGGGCTCCCGGCACGAATTCCAGAAGGGCGTGGCCGACCTCCTCGGCGCGCGCGAGAAGCTCATCGGGTAGCCGGATCAGCACGATGTCCCCGACCACATCGAACGCCCGGGGAAGGAGGGCGGCGAGCTCCGGCGGCCACGTGAGCGCATCGCGATAGCTTCGGGGACCGCGGTCGGGGCGCTCGACGAACGCCTGCTCCACGAGCGTGCCGGGAATGCTCGGACCGGGACCCTTCGATTCGCGCAGCGGGAATACCACGTGACCCGGCTCGTGCGCCACTCCGAGATCCTCCCGAAGAAGTCCGTCCTCGCGCAGGATGCGTCGGACCCGTTCGGCCTCGGAGGCGACCACGCGCCATCCCGGGGTCGTCATCTGGAACGGAGGTCCAGCCCCGCCAGGAGCGGAAGTACCTGCCGCCCCTCGACCGTCCCGAGCGAGCCACGTGCGGCGCTGCGCTCGCCGAACTTCCGGGCCGTCCCGTCGGGCGAGGGGGGCTCGGCGTCGACGCCCGCTCCGGCGAGGAGGAGCGGGACCGGGTCGTCGGAGTGACCCTTGAGGATGCACGGGGTGGCGTGGTCGGCGGTCACGGCGAGCCGAACCCGGGTCAGATCGAGGCCCGCCAGGAACGGGCCGAAGAACGACCGGTCGAGCGCCTCGACGATCTCGCGTTTGAGGGGAGCGTTCCCGTCGTGACCCGGCTCGTCGGGTCCCTTGAGATGCACGTAGACGAACGGGAAGCGCTCGAGCGCGTCGCGCGTGACGCGTGCCCGCTCGGCGAGCGCTGCGTCGCGGTCGGCACCCATCGGCCCGACGTAGAGGTCGGCGAGGCCGAGGACCCGCGCGATCCCCCGCTCGACGGGCATCTCCGTCACGGCGGCGCCGGCGAACCCGTACCGGTGGGCGAACGTCTCGATGGGGCTCTCTCCCGTGGCGCCGGCGTTTCGGACCAACAGCGCATTCGCGATCTTCCTCCCCCGGAGGGCCCGGCGGGCGTTCACCGGATGTCCCGCGAGGATCGGTGCCGCGCGCGACAGCAGGTCGTTCACCGCTCGGGCCGTCCGCTCGGCGCTCTCCCCCGCCACCAGCGCCCGGACGTCGCGGATCCTCGGCTCCGGGGCAGCCCGCGCCTGTCCCATTCCCCCGACCCTCTCGTAGAACGGATCGGCGTTGGAGATCTCGGGAGAGAGCGCGCTTCCGCTCGTCGGGTGCAGCCAGAGGACCCCGCGGTGCCCGACGGTCGCCCGAACCTCGGCGCGGATCCCGTCCGCGCCCAGAAGGTCGGCGTCGGTGAGCGACCGTGCGAGCTGGTGCGCTTCTTCGGTCGAGAGGGTCCGTCCGACGCGGGAGTCGAGGACGAGTCCCGCCCCGTCGGAGGTCGCGAAGTTGAGGCGGAGGGCCACGTCGCCGGCGGCCATCGTGATGCCGACGCCCTCCGCTTCGAGGACGCCGCGGCCCGGGGAATCCTTGCGCGGATCGTACCCCAGGAGCGCAAAGACCCCGGCGTCCGACTCCGGGGCGATCCCCGGTCCGATCAGGACCACCTGCCCCAGCCGGCCCAAGGTCAGCAGCCGATCGAGGTTCGGCGTCGCGGCGGCCTCGACGGGGGAGATACCTCCCGTGTCGGGGTGCGGACGGTCCCCGAGCCCGTCCAAGACGATGAGCGCACGGTGGATCTCCGTCGGTTTCGTCGCCACGGCGCGTGCAACTCTCCTATTCCTTATATGCCGCGCCCGGCCTCCCCGCGCCGCTCGTGGCGCCGCGATGGTCCCCTAGGGCGTGGTTCGGCACGCGCATCGGTCGGTTCGCACTCCTCGGGCTCACGATCGTCTCGCTCGTCGTCTGCTTCGTCTACCTGGGGCTCGACGGACCGTTCCTCGCCATCCCAGACCTCCTCTTCTTCGGGCTCGCGATCCCGATCTACGCCGGTTGGAAGCGTCCGCGCCACCTCGCCCTCTACGGCCTCGCCGCGATCCTCCTCTCGGTCCCGATCACCTCCGCGCTAGCCCTCACCTACGTCTACACACCCTCGCCCTCGGTGAACTCCGTCGTCATCGCCGGGACGAGCGGCCCGATCCTCAGCGGCGCCGAGGTCCACCCCTACACGGGGTCCGTGGGCGCATTGTACAACTTCTCGGTGACCGTCCTCCCTCTCAACGTCCCCGCGAACGCGTCGTCGCCGCTCTGGGTCGTCCTGTGGGTCAGCACGTGTCCCGGCGCGACCGGGACCTCGGACCCGTACTGTACGGCCGGTTACCCCTTCCTGGAACGGAATCTAACGCTGCCCGTCGGCCTGAATGCGACGACCCAGGTCTCCTTCTCCCTCCCGATTAACGACACGAACATCTGGTCGTGGACGATGGCTACGGCGTACTACGCCGCCCCCAACGCGACCGACCTCCAGTGGGTCTTCCTCGACACCTACGCGGTCCAGGGCCCGATCGTCGGGGAACCGGCGGCGATCTACCTGCTCGCGCTCGAGGCGTTCGCTGTCTCGGAGTTCACCGGGGCCGGGCTGATCTTCTTCGTCGGGCTCTTGGTCTACATGTGGTTCAAGTCGCGCGAGGCCCGCCGGAAGGCCCAGGCCGCGGCCTCGGCCACCCCAACGCCGCCAACCCCGCCGAGGACGGGGGCGACCCCGCTGGGCAGCACCGCGCCCGCTCCGACGCCGCCGTCCGAGCGTTCGTGCCCGAACTGTGGCGCGGTCGTCTATCCGAACGAATCCGCCTGCTGGAAATGCGGCGCCGCCCTCACCTCATCCGCGGCGGGCGCCCCGCTCAGGACAACGAAGTAGCGCCGGATCGCCGCCCCGAACGGGGGCAGTGCCCGCTCGGGTCTCAGACGAACGTGATCGGCTGGTTCAGCGGGTTCAGCGGCAGCTGATTGTCCTGCTGGTTGAAGTTCACGACGTACGGCGCGTTCAGGACGACCGAGAGCGTGAACGGACCGCCGCCGGGGGCGATCCAGACGAGCGAGACCCACGCGATCCCTCCGTTGAGGCCCACCGTCACCGACGCCGAGACCGCGACCCCCTGGTAGAGCGCGACGGAGCCGTTGATGTACAGGGTCAGGGTGACGAGGCCCGTCACGGGCCCGTTGTCCCGGACGCCCACGTAGATCGATGAGAGCTTCAAGTGGCTCTGCCCGACGATCGACGCCTGCGCGACGCCAAAGTCGCTCAGCGCGCGGCCC
Source organism: Thermoplasmata archaeon (assembly GCA_041476045.1). Taxonomy (GTDB): domain Archaea; phylum Thermoplasmatota; class Thermoplasmata; order Lutacidiplasmatales; family UBA184; genus Lutacidiplasma. The sequence continues at coordinate 4,317 of JBGOSQ010000006.1, forward strand.
GTGGCCGTGCTCGTCGAGAGGTAGCACAGGAAGTTCAGCGTGTTGTACAGGATCGAGGTCCCCGCCTGCCCTGTCCCCCAGTTGTTCGCGTTCGGGAGAATGGCGGCGAGGAGCGCCGGGTCCGCCGCGATCGCGGCGTCGCGGCCGGAGCTGGTCTTGAACGCTCCCACGGCGTTCGCGCCGGCCTTGAGGAAGGCGGCGTTCGGGGTCGGGCCCTGCGTGTAGTAGTTGTAGGGAACGAAGTTGCTCGAGGTCCCGAGCGTCTTGTTGAACGTCATCGACGTCGGGATGCCGTCGCTCCGGAGGCCCGACGCCGGCGTGCCCGTGTACGTCGCGGTCGCCGTCGCGTTGGGGAGGGTCATGCACGTGCTCCCGCTGACCCACTTGATGCCGAAGAGCGCGAAGTAGGCGGAGTTGTAGCTGGAGCAGGTGGTGGCGCCGAAGCCGTTCGAGCCGACGACCAGGAATCCGACCCCCGCGTTCGCGCCCGTGAGCTTGGCCTGCTCCGTCGTCGAGGGGAACTTGGGGCAGCCGCCGACCCACGTGCTCCCGAAGTCGATGACGACGACGTTGTACGCGTTGAAGGTGGTCGAGGCCGGCAGCGCGGCGCTGCACGAGACCCACATCGAGGTGTACGGGAAGCCGGCCGCCGTGATCTCCTGTTGGAGGAAGGAGGACTCGTTGAACGACGTCCGGACGCCCGAGGGCACGTTGTGGCCGATGACGAGGATGCTCGGGTAGACGGTCATGTTGAGCGCGGCCCCCGAGACGACGTTGCCGGTGCCGTTCGCGAGCGCCGAGAGCAGATAGACGCCCGGCGAGGTGGGAGTCCAGGTGACCGTGAACGTTCCGATGCCGCCGGAGACGATGCTACCGGAGGACGAGCCGATCGAGTTGCCGTTCGCGGTGAACGTGACCGCGACCGTCGACGCCGCCGTCCCCCCGTTCGAGACGAGCGCGGTCACGAGGACCGACTGGTTCGAGACGGGCGCGCTGTTGTTGACCTGGATCGACGTCGAGAGCGAGGACGCGGCGGCCTGGAGCGTGATGATGAAGGCGACCGAGTTCTTGATCCCCGACTTGTCGGTCGCGTTCGCGAAGGTGTAGAACCCGCCCGAGCCCTTCGTGACGCCGGCCGCCACCACGTAGGTGTAGGCGCCGAGCGAGGCGGAGAAGGTCATCTTGTTGAGACCGCTCCCGACGACGCCGGGCAGGAGCGAGATGTTCACGTAGACCGAGTTCGTGTTGAGATTGTTGTCGCTGAGCTGGACGAAGATCGTGAACGCCGCCCCAACGGCCGGGACCGCGGGGAGGGTGCCGACGCCCGTGAACGTCGGGGGGATGTTGGGGGTGAGGCCGGGGAGCGTCGAGCGGAAGAGCAGCTCGCTCTGCGTGACGAGAGAGATCGTGATGTTGTCGGGCGTGAGCAGGTTCTGGGCCGAGACGTTCTGGAACCAGTTCTGACCCAGGTTCCAGGACGGGGAGTTGTTGGTCCCGCTGGCGACGGTGAAGGGGGAGGTAAACCGGGTGGGGTGCGCCGAGGAGTACAGGTACATCAGGGCGTTGCTCGGGACCGCGGGTCCGGCCAGGTGGAGGACCGTGACGCCGATGATCTGGGTGCCCGCCACGTTGTAGGTGAGGTAGGCGGAGAACTGGTTCGCCGGCTGGGGGGGCGGCGTCGGGAAGGTGCTCACGAAGAAGAAGATCGAGGAGAACAGGGTGACGGTCAGGGCCAGGAGCAGGATCGTGCCGACAACGTCGGACACGGCCCGGTGGTTCGACGCGCGAGGCGATCGGCCGGTTCGACGCCGCTGCCAGCGACTGGAGGCGATGATATCCGTACCCCTCGGCCGAAGGCGCCGGCCGTCTGGTGCGTACATTGGCGGGGGCCCGTATTTAGACGTTCCCGCTCACCTCTCGCCGGGAGAGCGAGCGCGAGAAGGCGACGCTCCGACCGACCCGTACGGATGCGCATCGGGCCGATCCGCTCGTCGGCCCGTTCCGGACCGCGGTTATACACAGGAATTTTCGGGATCGACACGAGCGACGGCGGCGACGGAACTTGTTCGACACGTCAGCCGGGACCGGCACCATCGGGTCCACTCTCTGTCCGCCGCAGCAGGGGGCATCAATTTAAGTAATACGTTTTTCCATAGCTCGGCTTTGTCGTGTTCGACAAGTCTGTCCGACGGCCACCCGAGGCCCCGCAAGGGACCGACGACGGCCGGATCGGCCCGGAAGACGAGAGGATCGCCCTACGGTGCAACCGCAAGGAGCTCCAGCTGCTCGACTCGTTCGTTACGAACGGCGAGTTCCGCAGCCGGTCGGAGCTGATGCGAAGGGCGCTCCACGAATTCCTCCGGGCCCGGGCCCTGTCGACCATGAGCCCCCACGCGGGCGCCGCCCCGGGGGACCTCATCGAGGTCTCCGTTCGGCTGCGTCCCGAGGAGGTCGAGGCCTTCCAGACCTACGCCGACGTCGTGGCGAACGGCCAGAAGCTGGGCGATGTGATCGCTCAGGCCGTGCGGCGCGGCGAGGTGGAGCTGAAGGTCTCGGAGCTCGCCAAGCGCGCGCACGATCAGCGGCACGAGGCCGCCGAGAACCGCGCGTCGCTGAGCTCCCTCAAGCGGAGCGCCGAGGACCTCGAGCGCCGGGGGGTCGTGGGTCGATAGCGCTCGGTGGGGCTGCCGACGCGGGGGAGTAGGGGTGGGGATGACGTACGAGAACGAGTCACGAGCGCGAGAGTTTGACCGACAACCGATCCGCGGCGACGAGGTACCGGAGGACGGCACGTTCGACGTGCCGCGCTTGGGCCACGACATTCGCTTCGTCTTCGCCGCCGTCGGCGGCGGGGCGATCCGCGTCGGTCGCGAGGTAGCGCGCCACCACCTCCGGTACGTCGAGACCGTCGCCATCAATTGCGATCCTTCCGTCCAGGACCTGGAGGAGTTCGACCGTCGGGTCTACCTGGGACCTCACACCGGGGCGCGCGCCGACACCCACGGCTCGCCCGCCCACGGCGCCGAGATCGCCCGCGCGGCCACCCCCGCGTTGGACCGGATCTTCGAGGGCTCGACGTTCGTCACGATCCTGGGAAGTCTCGGCGGCGGCTCCGGCACCGGAACCCTGCCCTATGTGATCGAGGCGGCCGCGCGCTCGGCGCGCGTCCTCTCGGTCTTCGTCGTGAAGCCGTTCAAGTGCGAGGGGGACCGCCGCGCGGTCGCGGACCGCGCCCTGGCTCGCCTCCACTTCATCGACTCGTTCGTCGAGAAGCAGGAACGCGGCGCCGCCAAGCTACAGGTCCTCGACAACGATTCCCTCCTCGCCAAGGGCCGCACGATGCCGTTCCGCGACCTCAACGCCCACTGGGGCCGAGTGATCGCGGCCTACATCGACCGGGCGTACATCGCGCCGTCGGAGGCGGTCCTGGAGGACTTCCGGCTCGCCTACGTGCCGAGCGTCGAGGTCGCCACTCCGCCGACGATGCCGATCGCGGCGCCCCTTCCGATCCCGGAACCGTTCGATCTGACGCCCCTCGCTCCCCGCGCGGACTGGGCACCGCCGGCGGGCGGGCCGGATGCAGAGCTGACGTTCGAGATCGAAGGCGGACCGCGCGGCCCGGACATGGCCTAGCCGCTCCTCGGACCGTCACGGGGCTTCCGCCGCCCCGACAGACGTTAAGAGCCGGGCCGGTTCCGTGGGACCGATGGACAGCCGGATCCTCGCGGGGCTCGCCATGATCGCCCTCCCGGCCGTTCTCATCGGCGTCACGATCTGGCGCTTCGGGTCGAACCCGATCTCGATCCTGGCCCTCCTGACGATCGTGCTAGTCGGAAGCGTGTACCAGCTGAGCTACGTGGAATCGTTCTAGGCCCGCCGTGGGCCGCCCGCTTCCTACTGGTACATCGACGGCGAGGGCGCGCCAGGCTCTCCCTCGGGCCCTGGCGGCTTCGGGCGCCTCTGCATCGCAACGCGCAGGGCCTTCTCGATCATCTCCGCCTGGGATCGCAGGGGCTTCGTATCGATCGCGATCTCCGGTAGGAAGCGGTCGAGGAGCTCGATCAAGGCCGCACCCGCGCGGTGGTCGGGGAACCCTTCCGGCACGTTCGAGCTCACGAGCAGCGTCGCCACCGTGAGCGAACGGTGCAGTCCTCCGACGAGCATCGCTCCCGAGACCCCTCCGATAACGCCGTCCTCGAGGCGCCGGGCCCCGGCGCCCTGGAAGGCGGTGAGCGTGGCCGGATCGTCCTTGGAGAGCGCGAACCAGACGCTCTCCGTGCCGTCGCCGATCGGCGTTTCCTCGTCGACGGGGTGGGGCACGACCCCCTCGAGCGCGACGACGATCCGGACGTGACGCGCCTCCGCGGCGGCGAGGATCGCTTCCGCGATGGGGCCGGAGGCGGAGAGGGTGGGGGGGAACTCGGAGACGACGATCGCGAAGTTCGCCCGACCGTAGACACGAACGGCCGGGTTGACGTGCCCGGACTGTATCACGGCGATCGGGGCGGAATCCGGCGAATCGAGCTGCCCGATACGCGGGAGGTTCATCGCGCGGACGATGTAGTGGGCAGCAACCGTCGCGGCGAGTCCCGCGCTCGGGAAGCTCGTCACGAGCACCGCGCCCGGGGCGATCTGCGGCGCGCCCGGTTCGTCCAGCCATCGGTAGGAGATGGGCATTGGAGGGAGGAGGGCCGTGGCGTACAAGAGCGTTCTCCCGGTCGGTTCTCACCGCACAAGGCCCAAGTAGTTCGGTTCGGTCGGAACCCACGTGGGCCTTCCGTTCCGGGACATCGTGACCCCGCAGGAGCTCGGATGGGACGCGCTGGCCGACCGGACCCTTGCGGTCGACGCCTACAACGCGATCTACCAGTTCCTCGCCACGATACGCCAGGCGGACGGCCAGCCGTTCGCCGACCCGAACGGCGCCACGACGAGCCACCTGATGGGCGTCTTCTATCGGACGACCGCCCTCCTATCGGAGGGGGTCCGACCCGTCTGGGTCTTCGACGGCAAGCCGCCGGAGCTCAAGGCCGGGACGCTCCGGGCGCGATTCCAGGCGAAGGAGAAGGCCGCGGCGGCCTGGAAGGAGGCGCTCGCCGCCGGGGACCTCGAGACCGCGCGCAAGAAGGCCGCGGCGACCTCGCGCCTGACCCGTCCGATGGCCGAGGAGGTCCAGGAGCTGCTCCGCGCCCTCGGCGTCCCGTCGGTCCAGGCGCCCTCAGAGGGGGAGGCGCAGGCGGCGGTGATGGCCGCGCGCGGTCAGGTCTGGGCCGCCGCGTCGGAGGACTACGATAGTCTCCTGTTCGGGGCTCCCCGTCTCGTCCGAGGGCTCGCCGCCCGCGGCCACCGGGGTGCGACGCCGCGGGCGCAGGTGATCGATCGGGAGAAGCTCCTCGCGACGCTCGGGATCTCCTCGGAAGAGCTGATCCTCGTCGGCGTCCTGGTCGGTACCGACTTCAACGAGGGCGCGAAGGGGTTCGGTCCGAAGCGGGCGCTCAAGCTCGCGCAGGAGCATCTCGGCTGGGAGGCGAGCCTCGCGCGCGCGGGGCTCAACGCGGCAGAGGTGGCCCCCGTAGCCGAGCTGTTCCGACATCCGGATGTGACCGACGTCCCGTCGGTGTCCTTTTCACCGCCGAACGCCAACTCCGTCGGGGAGATCCTCGTGGTCCGCCACGGGTTCTCCGAGGCGCGGGTAACGGCGGCCCTCGGCCGGGTCCAACGCCGGCCGCTACGACCGGGCGTGACCGCTGAGCCTAAAGGACGTCAGACCCTCCTCGACACGTTCGGAGGCTCGGGCGGATGAGGCGGTTCGAATCGGTCCCCAACTTCTCCGAAGGCCGCGACGCGGCGAAGGTCGAGGCGATCGTCGCCGCGGCGCGGGCCATCGCGGGGGTCCGGGTCCTCGATGTCGAGCTCAACGGCGATCACAACCGGAGCGTCGTCTCGCTCGTCGGCGAAGAGGAACCGCTCCTCGAGGCCACCTTCCAGATGATCCGCGTCGCGGTGGCGACGATCGATCTCACCCACCATGTAGGGGAGCACCCTCGAATGGGAGCGGCGGATGTCGTGCCCTTCATCCCCCTCGGCGACGCCACGATGGCCGATGCGGTCCGTGTCGCGGACCGGTTGGCCGAGCGCGTCTGGAAGGAACTCGGAGTCCCGGTCTACCTCTACGCCGCAGCGGCCCGACGCCCCGAACGCTCGGACCTCGCGGTCGTTCGGAAGGGCGAGTTCGAAGGGATCCGCGATTCGATCGCCACCGACCCCACCCGCGCCCCGGATCTCGGCGAGCGCCGCGTTCACCCGACGGCGGGGATCGTTGCGATCGGCGCCCGCCCCGTGCTCATCGCCTACAACGCCTACCTGACGAGCGCCGACGTCGAGATCGCGAAGCGGATCGCCAAGGCGGTCCGGGCCCGGGACGGCGGGCTCCCGGAGGTCAAGGCGCTCGGCTTCGACATCAAGGAGCGCGGACGCGCCCAGGTCTCCATGAACTTGACCGACTACCGGAAGACCCCGGTGCACCGTGCCCTCGAGGCGGTCCGGCGGGAAGCAGCGCGATACGGAGTGGGGGTCGAGGAGTCCGAGATCGTCGGGCTGATCCCAGAGGACGCCCTCCTGGACGCGGCCGAGTACTACCTGCAGCTCCATCGGTTCGATCGCGGCCAGATACTCGAGCGAAACGTGGGACCTGGCGACGCCGGGAGCTCGATCGGCACCGCGGGTCTCTCGGACCTCTCGCTACGCACGTTCACCGATCGTTTGGCGGCCCGGACCCCGACCCCGGGCGGCGGCAGCGCGGCGGCGGCGGCCGCCGCCATGGGTGCGGCGCTCGGGGAGATGGTCCTCGCGTACTCGAACCCCACCGATCGACCGGATGCGGAGCTGGCCGAAGCGGCGCGCGCGCTCGGACAGGCGCGCTCGAAGTTCCTGCAGCTCGTCGAGGACGACTCGCGCGCGTTCGAGGAGGTTCGGGCCGCGCGGAAGCAGCGCAAGGAACGGCCCGATGATCCAGAGGCGCAGACGGCATGGGAACGCGCGCTGCGACGTTCGGCGGAGGTGCCGCTCGCCACCGCGAAGGAGGCCCGAAGCGTTGCGGAACGTTTGGTCGCGGTCCGGCCCAAGGTGAAGGCCACGATCGCGAGCGATCTCACGACCGCCCTCGCGCTCCTCTCGGCCGGCATCGACGGAGCTCTCGCGAACGTTGTGATCAATCTCGAGGACCTTGCCAAGGCGAACCTCCCTCGCGAGGACCTCGCCGACGCGGTGACGCGCCTCCGCGCCCCGATCGGCTAGGCGATGCCGAGCGACGACACCCCACCGCGTCCCCGAGTCCACCTCAACTGCGCGGTTTCGCTCGACGGACGGCTCGCCTACGCCGGTGGCCTTCGCGCGATGCTCTCCGGGCCGAGGGATCTCGCCCGGGTGCAGCGGCTGCGCGCGGAGCTCGACGCGATCCTCGTCGGGGTCGGGACCGTCCTCGCGGACGACCCGTCGCTGCGCGTCCACTGGGATCTGCTCGACCGCCCCCCCGGACGCGAGCCGCTACGGGTCGTCCTGGACACGCGGGGCCGCACGCCCGTGACCGCCCATGTCTTGGACGTCTCGCAGCCGACGCTGGTCGCGACCTCCGCCGCCTGTTCCCGGAGCTTCCCCGAACACGTGGCCCGGTATCGGGGCGGGGTCGACGAGGTCGACCTCGAGGGACTCCTGGCGGAACTCTCCCGTCGCGGAGTCCGTACGCTCCTCGTCGAAGGAGGGGCGCGGGTCCTCGCGAGCTTCCTGAGAGCGGGAGTCGTCGATGCGATGACCGTCTTCGTCTCGCCCATCGTCATCGGCGGAGCGACGGCCCCACCGATGGTCACCGGCGATGACGTCGCGGGACCGGTGGGGACGGTCCGGCTCCGACGGGGATCCGCCGAGGCGCTCGACGACGGCTTCCTTCTCTCCTACACCGCCCTGCCCCCGTAGCCCGAGCGGGCGCCCGGGCACGCTTATACTTGGTCTTCCCTCGGGGCGCCCGAGGTCCCACCGTGAAGCTCGTCCACTTCCTCCTCGGAGAGCAGTTCCACTTCGGGATGATCACCGACGCCAACGAGTACGTCGACCTCGACACGGCGTGCCGGGACTACTTCGGGGTCAACCCGGTCAAGGGAGCAGATCCGAGCCGGTTCCGCGACATGCGCCAGTTCTTCACCGGCGGCGCCGAGTCCGTCCAGCTGACGAAGAAGATCCTCGAGTACATCGACCGGCGTCGCAAGGCCGGGTGGACCCCGCGCGCGGCGACCGGCGCGCGGTTCCTGTTCAAACCGGAGGAGGGGGTCCGATTGCTCGCGCCGGTCGCCAACGGTGCGAAGATCTACTGTCTCGCCTCGAACTCGCGGAGCCATCTCGCCGAGCAGGGAAAGCCCAACCCGCCGCGCCCGTACGCGTTCACGCGGTTCTTCAACAGCCTGGTCGGCCCCGGAGAACCGCTCGTCCTCCACACCGCGGGAACGTTCCCAGACGTGGAGCTCGAGCTCGCCGCCGTGATCGGGCAGCGCGGAAAGCACATCCCCGCGTCCCGCGCGATCGAGCACATCGCCGGATACACGATCGCGCTTGACATGGGCTACCGGGACCTCCAGTATCCGCCCGAGGGTGGCGCCACCGACTGGGTCATGGGCAAGGGGTTCGACGCGTCGATGGCCGTCGGCCCGTGGGTGGTCCCGAAGGAGGAGGTCGGCGAGCCGTACCCGCTCAAGATGGAGCTCAAGGTGGGAGGTCAGGTGCGGCAGTCGGGCGACACGTCGGACTACCTGTTCCGGCTTCCCGAGATCGTCGCACACCTCTCCCAGGGGATCACGCTCGAATCCGGCGACGTGATCTCGCTCGGAACGCTCGGCGGGTCCGCGGGGTTCGAGTTCGGGAATGAGAGCCGGAAGCTGAAGGCAGGCGATCAGATCGAGGGCACGATCGACCGGATCGGCCGGCTCTCCGTCCCCGTCACGGCCGAAGCACCGCCTCCCCCCTGAGCACGAGGAACAGCGCCGCGGCCGGCGGGAGCTGGCGCACGTCGCCCGAGGCACCGCTCACCGACGTGGGACCGAGCGGGTAATCGACGGGTTCGGTCAGGCTCACCCGGATCGGGTCCGATCCGAGCCCGGTCGGGAGCGCATCGCGAAGGGGATCGAACCCGGCCAGTCGATCCACGGCGACCGGAACGACGCGGAGGCCCGAACCGCCGTGCAACGAGTTCGGGAGTCGGATCAGGCGGTGGATGTCCGTCGTCACCGGCGCGTCGGTCTCTCCCTGCACCTCGATCGCCGCCTGGTGAAGGACGAGGTCCAGGAGCTCCTTCGGGACCTCGCCGCGGAAGACCTCCAGCGATAGGGTCGTGCGGATCGTGCGGGCCCGGCCTTCGTCGACGAGCGTCTTCGCGAGATGGCGGGCCCGCGAGGGCGAGAGGCCGAGCGTTTCCATCTCCCGAGCGGCACCTTCCCGGCCCAACGCTTCCCACCGACCGAGGAGTCGCTGGACCGATCGCGTTGTCCTTCCCCGCCACCCCGGGGTTTCCGGCGGCACGAGACGCTTGTACGGCTTGGACCGGCCCGGGCGTCGGGGCCGACCCGCCTCGACCCCGGCGTCCAACCCGGCGATCGCGAGCGGATTCGCACCGGACTCGCGCGCCTCGAGGACCGCCGTGCCCGGGTCGAACCCGATCCCCATCACGTACTCGACGAGCTCGCGGCGCTCCGGGCTCGTGAGAGCGAGGAACGCCTCTTCCTGCACGTGCACGTGGTAGCCACGCCCCCCGGAGAAGACGAGCCGGGTCGACGCGGGATCCACGCCGAAGTCCCCGAAGAGGAAGTCCTCGAGAAGGTCACGCACTCGCTCCTTGACCCGGGCGAGCTGATCCGGGTACGACAGCAGCTCGGCGCCGCGCAGGTGGTCGGCGTCGAGATCGAAGATCAGGTCGGCGCCGAGCCACTCCTTGCCGGCCATCTTGGGATGATCGGGGTGCGTGTAGTAGGCCGAGGAGTAGTAGACGTGCCGCGGGACCTCGGTCCGCAGGTAGCTGCGCAGCTCCTCGGCGGTCCGGAAGCTCGCGTGCCGCCGCATCAGGTTCTCCGACGCGAACGGGAACGCGGCGAACTCGCGGCGGGTGAACCGAGCGGGAGGCTCGACCTCCTGAGCGCGGTAGTAGCGGGCGAAGAGTCCACGCGCCCAGTCGAGGGTGGGGCCGTCGAGCGGGACGGTCTTCCCCATCGCCTATTCCGCGTCCGGCAGGTCTTCGGGCGCTTCCGCTGGAGTGAGCGCCGCCTCGACCGCCTGGTCGCGGCGCAATCGGGCGAGGAGATGGAAGACCGTCGAGTGCTCGCTGCCTCGTAGGAGGAGCTCGACCGCCCGGGTGGCGCTCTCGAGCTGCTTTTCCTGACCGATCAGCGCGACCGTGTTGCCGAAGATGCTGACCGACGCACCGGAGAGCTCCTCGATCCGGCTACGGGCCCGGCCCCGGACCCCGATCAATCGGGAGCGAATGCGCCAGATGCCGGCCTTGTCCCGGTGCCCGGTGACGCGCTTGATGTCGATGACCCCCAGGTAGGTGTCGTCGCGCAGCAGACGCGCGGCCCGCTCGGGCGAGAACCCGCGGCCGATCGCGAGGACCATGTCGCGCGCCTTCATCGCGCCCATGGGATCCAGGTCGTCGCTCGCGATCTCGACCTCGCCGTCGGTCGTATCGATCGAGAGTCGGGTCCTCGTCTCGGCCTCGATGGCGCGCTTCGTGCGGCCGGCGGGACCGATCACCGGCCCGATCCGTTCGTCGGGAATGCGCACGTAGAGCACCGGCATCGCTACCCCCTCGGTCCGACGTGAGCGCCGCCGGCCGCACGGAAGAGCTCCGCGTCGGAGACGTCGACGCCGATCTTGCGGAGGTACCGGGCGAAATTCTTCGTGTCGCGTTCGAAGAGGGCGAGCGCCTGTGGGTGGTCCGAGGGAATGGACTGGGCGACGTCGATCAAGACCGGCGCGTTCCCGTCCAGCAGGACGTTGTACGGCGAGAGGTCTCCGTGCACGAGCTTGGCGTCGACCGTCAGCCGATGCATCTGTACGACGAGGTCCCGGTAGAACGCCATCGGCTCGGGGATGACCGCATCGCGGAGGCGCGGGGCCGGGAGCCCCTCGGTGCCGACGAACTCCATCACGAGGACGTTCCGGAAGTAGCCATACGGCTCGGGGACCCGGACCTCGGCTGCGCGGAGTTTCCGGAGCATCGAGTGCTCGCGTCGGGTCCACGCGTAGACGATCCGGTGGAAGTTCCGCTCGCTCGCCTCGCGCTTCAGCTCCTCGAGCGCGTACGGCGGGATCCGTCGGAAGATCGCGTTCCCGATCCGGTAGACCTTCACCGCCCGGTAGCCCATCGGCGAGGTGGCTCGGAAGACCCCTCCCTCCTTTCCCGTCGATATCGGATAATCGACCGACTCGAACTGACCTTGCCCGACGAGCCGGGAGATGGCGAGGAGGGTGGAGTGGTCAAAGAACTCGTCCAGGAGCTTCCGGTCGGACGATTCCTTCCGGCGGTCCTCGAACCGGGCCTTCCGGCGCGGGAAGATCAGTTCGGCGGTGTTGGGCATCTCACGGGTCGTACGCGCCCGCCGAATTAACGTGCCCCCACGACCGGAGGTAGGGGGGAACGCGGGTGACGGGTGATGGCGTGCGCGTAAGCATCCCTATATCAAGGGCGCGCAGCGTACAACCCGACATGCGTGGGTTCCAGTCCGGAGCGCCGGGCCGTCGACCGGCCCTCCCCTCGGGCGGGAGCCCGGGCACTCCCCCGACACCGACGCAACCATTCCGGCTCGCGGGTCTCCTTGACGGACCTGCGGACTACGACCAGGTGTTCCGCGTCGTGCGCGGCGCGGTCCACCGCGTGCTCGGCATCGAGCGGCCCGGCCTCGGGCTCGCCCTCTCGGACCTGCCCCCGAGCCTGGGCGCGTACTGGCAGGTCACGGGCAACGTGATCGTGATGAACGAGGGGCTCGTCCTTACGATGCGCGCGCACTCGGAGTCTCCGCTCGAGGTCAATTCGTTCGTCTTCGTGATCCTCGCTCACGAGTACCTCCACGCGCTCGGCTACCTCGATGAAGGGCAGGTCCGCCAGGTTACCGCGCACGTGGCGCGAGGCGCGTTCGGTCCGGATCATCTCGCGACCAAGATGGCCGAGGGCGACCTCTGGCGCATGTACCCGTTCCTGGCCTACGCCCCCCGCGGTACGGGCCGACGGATGCGGATGGTCCGCGGGTTCGATCGCGCGACCACAGACACCTACATTCGTTAGTACGCAGCGCCCGGACCGGGCGTCCGCGACCAAACCTTATCCCACCGCGTTCCTTCTCGGCGGGCACAAGCCATGGTCCTCGAGTGGGTCGCCCTGTCGCTCATCATCGTCGGCATCATCCTGTTCGGGCTCGAGCTCGCGCATCCCGGCGCCCTCCTGCTCATCCCGTCGTTCATGCTCCTCGCCGCAGGCATGCTCGCGCTCTTCTTCGACGACTCGTTCTTGGCGAGCCTCCCCGGAGTGATCGCGATCGTGGCCGCGGCCGTGTTCGCGGCAGTGGTCGAGATCCCGTACTACCGCTACATAGCACCGACGCACCGCCCGATGACGACGACCACCGGCGGCCTCGCCGGGCAGATTGGCGTTGTCGTCGCGGCCGTCGAGCCCAACACCTTGCGGGGGAAAGTTCGCGTGCAACGGGAGATCTGGTCGGCCCAATCCGACCGGCCGATCCCGGAGGGGACGCGCGTGCGGATCGTCTCAGGCGAGGGCGTCGCAGTGAACGTGGTCGCGATCGAAGGAAGCAATTAGGATGGGAGCAAGCGAATGACCGATTACACGGTTCCGGCGATCGTCATCATCTTCTCGCTACTCATCCTGCTCTTCATCCTCAACCGGATGCTCTACCAAATCGCCCCGTACCAGCAGGGGATCGTCACGGTACTCGGATCGTATCGGAAGCTGATCAATCCGGGATTCAACGTCGTGACTCCGCTCGCCTTTGTCCAAAAGATGGACCTGAGGACGCAGGTTCTCGAGGTGCCGCGCCAGGAGGTCATCACGAAGGACAACTCGCCGACGAACGTCGACGCGATCATCTACATCAAGGTCGTCGACGCACCGAAGGCGATCTTCCAGGTCCAGGACTACCATATCGCCACGGTCGCCCTCGCTCAAACGACCCTCCGATCGATCATCGGCGACATGGAACTGGACGAGATCCTCTACAACCGCGAGCGAATCAACACGCGTCTACGGGACATCTTGGACGAGGCCACCGACCGCTGGGGCGTTCGCGTCGAGGCGGTCGAGATCAAGGAGGTCGACCCCGTCGGACCGGTCAAGGCCGCGATGGAGGAGCAGACATCCGCCGAGCGGCAGCGACGGGCCGCGGTGCTCCGCGCGGACGGGGAGAAGCGCTCCGCGATCCTCGTCGCGGAGGGCCAGAAGCGCTCCCGGATCCTGCAGGCCGAGGGGGTACGACAGTCCAAGATCCTCGAGGCCGAGGGGGGCCGTACGGCCACCATCCTGGAGGCCCAGGGAGAATCCCAGCGTCTCCGGATCCTCGCACTCGGGGCCAGCACCCTCGATGCCAAGTCACTCACGGTCCTGTCGCTCGACACCATCGCCCACGTCGGCGACGGCCAATCGACGAAGATCCTGTTCCCGTTCGAATTCTCCCGCCTGGTCGAGGGCGCCGCCGAGTATCTCGGGACGTCCCGGCAGGTCCCCGATCGCAGCTTGAACGCCTTGGAGGATCTCCAGAAGCAGGTCGGCTCGATCGACGACGTGCTCGGACCGATCCCCAAGCAGATGGAGCTCCTGAGCGAGATCAAGAGCATCGAGGACGAGATCAAGGCGGAATCAGAGGAGTCGACCGCGATGGTCGCCCCGGGAGCGCACGTCAAGGACACCGAGCCGATCCTTCCGGCCCCCGAGGAGATCATCGCGCCGGTGCCCCAACCCCCGACGCGGACGGCCACAATGGCCGTGCCACCCGCCGCATCGTCCGGGGTGCCCTCCGATGCCAAGCGAAGGCCTCCGACGGCGCCGTAGGCCCGCGCGCCGGCCCTCGTGCCCAGGAGGCAGCGAGCCCCACCGTTCACGCGACCTGGGCGATCGAGATTGCCGAGAGCGCCAGACCGATCTCGGGATCGTACGCGTACCCGCGAACGATCAGATCCATGATCGGGTGTGTTACGGCGATCTGGGTTGTGATCGGCACGAACGCCGTTGAGTTGAGCGCCGACCAGTTCCCCGTCGTCGCGTACAGGTTCGGTAGCGCAAACGGGCTCCCGTCGGCGCCGAACACCGTTTGACCGGCCACCGGAGCGGCGAAGCCGGCGGGGACCCAGGCGCGTACCCAGAACGTGATCGTGTAGAGGCCGGGCGCAAGGACGAGGCCGGGGGTCGACCAGAGCTGACCGGTCGCGCCGCTCACGGAGACCGCGATCGGTCCCGGGGTGTTCGGCACACCGTTCAGGAGTTTCGCCGACGGCGAAAGCGATAGCCCCTCCGGAGCGAGGGTCATCGATCCCGACGGAGCGGCTCCCCAGAAATCGGTGGGGCCCTGGTAGCCCCGCTCGAACAGGAACAGCGCGCCCGACGGGCTCGACCACGCGACGGCGCGCAGGCCGAAGTCCTCGGGGGCGTAGACGGTATCCGAAAGCCAGGGCGGGACGGCGTTCAATCGGTCTTGGGCAAGGAAGGCGAACTGGGGCAGGTGCTGGAGATCGAACGGCAGGAGGAGGTTGGAGTTCGGCCCCCAGAAGAGCGAGTAGGCGTTGAGATTGTTCGCGACGAGCGGAAAGAGATCGTTCGACGCGACGACCGTCGCCCCGCTCGGGACGAGGTCGGCCAGCGCGTACGCGCCGGTCAATGGGACGGGGTTCTGGTAGACGATATTGTACGCCGCGCCGGGCGCCGCGTTCGACAGGAACGGGTCGAGCGGAGAGATCGCCAGGTTGAGGACGACGAGCGCCAGGAGCGCCGCGCGCCCGGGCGTTAACCCCCGGGTCGAGCGGAGGGAACGGAAGCGGGGGGCGAGCCGATCCGGGTCGGCGGATCGCTCCCGAGTCCACGGCAATCGGGCGCGCGCGAGCGCGAGCGCGGCGCCGGCGAACAACGGGGCGCCGGCGATGAAGCCGTACTGGAACCCGAGCACCGTGTAGTTCGTGTCCGCACTGAGGATCGTGAAGGCGATCTAGGGGACGGAAAGTATCCAGGACCGGGGCGCCCAGAAGGGTAGCGCGCCGACGAGGACGAAGAGCAGGATCCAATACGTCGCCTTCCCGTAGAGTCCCACCGCGATGTTCGAGAGCGACAGGCCGAGCTCGCCGGGGGTGCCGCCGACGACGTACCCCGATCGGTACGGTGGGAACGGCGGGAATCCGAACCAGTCGGCGAACCAATGGTACCGCAGGGCCAGTAGCGCGTAGTAGGCGACGAGCGATGCAGCGAAGAGGAGCCACGTCGGGCGCGCCGCAGGATCCAGGAGTAGGGATCGGACGCGCCTCGAAAGGGACGATAGCGACGGGGCCTCACCGGTCGATGTCCGCTCCGCGTCGCGCGCAGCGAGGAAGTAGGCGGCCAGGAAGAAGAGGAGGACCGGAACGACCTCCATCGTGAGGAAGCCGACGCCCGCGGCGATGGCGCCCCATCGGTATCGGCGGGTCTGCCAGAGGAACGCGACCGTCAGATAGACGACGGGGACGAACGACTCGATGTGGAAGTCGTAGAGCGTGCTCGCGACGGTGGGCGCGGCGACGAGGAAGAGCCCCGATAGGCCGAGGGCGCGGCGCGGGGTCGCGTGGGCGCTCAGGGCGAGGAGATAGAGCGGGATCGCGGCCGACGCGACAATGACGGCCTGGACCGCGAAGAGGGTGAACGGATCCGGGAAGGCCGCATAGAGCGGTACGACGGCATACAGGACGAGGGCCGAGTGCACCTGGAGGAAGCTTCCGTATTCCCCCGTGGTCAGGTCCGCCGACTCGTAGAACGCGCGCCCGTGCGCGGTCGAGTAGATCGCTTGCTGGTAGATCCCGAAGTCCCAGGTCGTCGCGTAGAGTTCGTGGAACCGGAGCTCGCAGAGGGCGGTGAGACCCACCGCGGCTAGCCCGACGAAGATCAAGAGCCAGCGCCCTTCGCGGGTGCGGGTCCATCGCTCCGGCGATGGCGTCGCTTCTGGGACGATCGCAGGGTCGACCGCTTCGGCTGCGACGTTCACCCGATAGGGCTCCGACGGGGTCGTCCCCGGCGCGACCGGGCCGACCGCCCGGCCCCTTTGCTCATCCGGGCGCTCCGGCTGCGCTCGACTCTCCGCGGGGTTCCGCCTCCGCCAAGGCGACCCGCGGCCAGACCGCATAGCCCTTTCGTTGTCGGGCAATATCCCACCGTGCCAGCCCGCCCGCAATGATCTCGGCGGTGAGGAGCAGGGCGAGCGATCTCCAAGGGTGGGGGTGACCGCGCATCTCCGACCGGATGAGTCGGATGACGCGTCCCTCCTGGTGGATCCCCATCGAGGCGAGGGTGGTCGGGGGTCGCCCGGATTCCTGCTGGACCTGCCAGTGGCCCACGTGGATCCGACGTCGCTGTTCGACGTGGTCCTGCAAGCGGGCCGGGAGCGAGAGACGTACGACCGCCTTCCGCGCGTATCGGAGCTCCCCGCCGTGGGAGCGGATCCACGCCGCGGCGAACGCGCCGTCAGTGATGATCCCCGGTCGGAAGGGCGGTAGATTCGCGATCGGCAGGGCGAACAGCTCGTCGGAGAGATGCCCGGATTCACCGCGCGCGTGGAGTTCGACGTGGAACCGATCGTGGAGCCCCCACAGGAGGCGGAGCGAATCCGTCAGGGGCCGTCCGTCGCCCTTGGGGGGTACCGGACGGGCCATGACCCCGAAGATCGGCCGAGCCCCGGCCGTCGCGGCCACGAGTTCCGCCACCGCCCCCGGCTCGGCAGCGGCGTCGCCGTTCAGGAGCACGAGAAGATCGCCGTCGGCGCGTCGCAGGATCTCCGCGAGGGCGGCGGACTTCCCCTTCCGCTGGGCCTCCTCGACCACCGAGACCCGGAGGTCGGCGCGCGCCGCGTCGTGCGCGTGCTCCACGGTTCCGAGATCGTCGGGAGAGACGACGACCCATATCCGGCGCCACGTCCAGCCCTCCGGCAGTTCCTGTCCGAGCAGCGACCGGATCGCATCGGCCACGCGCGGACCGTCCCGGTACGCCACGATGCCCCCGACGAGCCGGTGGGTGCGAGAGGGTTCGGTCACGCCGCGGGTCCTCCCATGACCGATCCGGCCTCGTGGGCACGGCGCAGCCGTTCGAATCGCTCGGTCGCGAACATGAGATACCGGTAGTGCGCGACCGTCCGGAACGCGCGATCACCTTGGCCGGACGCGCGCAGCCGCCGGTTCCGTAGGAGCCCCCGCATCTGCAGGTACGTCGCGACGAGCGGGAAGAGCGCCCAGTTGAGGACCCGTACGGGCCACGGCGTCGCAACGTGGGAGGGTGGGGCGCCGACGGGCACGGCTTGCCACCGCGCGTACAGACGGGGGAGCTCGTCGCGCATCCATGGGGCCGACCGAACCAGGTCGCGGTAGTACTCCTCGCCGACAATGGGACGCGATGTCAGCGCTTCCCGGGCGAAGAGCAGACCGCGGGACTCGGCAAACTGGTGTTTCGCGGTGGCCTCATCGACGACGTAGTTGAAACAGGGTCCGGGCTCGTCGTCACTCGTGGGTCCGAGGCCCCACAGCCGCAGCCGGAGATACGTGTAGGTCAGGAACACCCATACCGAGTCCGGCCGCGTGACCGCAAGAAAGTCGAGGTCATCGCCCGCCTCGGGCTCGCCGTAGGCGGTGGAGCCGGTGACCGCGAGCGTCCGGAGGAGCGGTCGGACCATCCGGAGGCGCCCGGCGGGCAGCTCGACCGCGCGGTTCCAATACCGCTCTCCGCGGGCGCGCCGGTCGTCGAGATCCGAGTACGGGGGGCGGAAGGAGGGGAGGAACGCCCGGGCTCCCACGACGGTACCGATGGAGGGGTGGGCGCCGATCCATTCGACCAGGTCGGTCGGGGAGCGGGGGCCGTCCTCCGGGAGGAGCTCGGTGAGCGAATCGACCGGGACGCCGGTCCGGTGCGCTCCGGCAATCCCGAGGATCGACTCGACCCGACGGGCCGTCGCCTCCGTGCCGGGCCCGTACCGGAGCACCGATCCCCCGCTCATTCTGGGGCGGCTCAGCAGGGTCGGGGTATTTATCACGCGGCAGTGTTCCAAGTTCTGGGAAGCCCGACGCTCGGTTTCCCTCCAACGATAGGGAGGGTCCGGCTATGGAGAAGGAATCGGTGGCACCGATTCTGGCCGCCGTTCTCACGGTCGTGGCCGCTCTGGCGATGACGTCGCCCTTCGCCGCGTTCCCCTCGGAAGGGCGTTCGACCTACAACCTTAACCCCGCCTTCTCGGAGCTGAACAACGATCTCGTCTGGGATCCCAATTTCCTCCCCGGCTTCGCCGGTACGCCGTCGGTGCACATCAACTGGTCCGCCCCGCAAGGGGGACCGGGGACGATCGACTACTACGTGGGTCCGTGGGCGAACGCCTCCGTCGCGCCGTATCCGCACTTCAGCGTCGGTCCTCAGGCGTTCAATTTCGTCGAGATCCCCCGCACCCAGGTCTACCGGAGCCCCGCATGGGGCGACTACGATCGCGTCCAGCAGGGGTTCGTTCCCTGCGCGGTGAATCAGGGGAACCTCACGGTGAACGCGTCGCAGGCGGCGCATCCCGTTTATGTCGGCATGCCCGAGCAGGGCGTGGACTGGAAGGTCGAGTTCACCCTCGGGTGGACCGACCCGGAGCCGACGGCCGGCCTGCCGATCTCCGGCCGGGTCGCCCTTACGACGACCACGACACTTCCACCGCTCCCCGGACAGTCCGGCGCCCGGCTCGTCTATTCGCAGCTCGTCCTATGGTCGGACACTCCCGTCGCCCAGTCGATCAGCGAAGCGCCGGGCGGCACGACCGAGGGTGCGATCGGCATCGGGGTGTTCCCGGTCGCCCAACTTACCTCGAGCACGATCGAGCGGACGTTCTCGATCGATCTTTCCCCTTTCCTCGGGGCCACCCTCACGGGGCTCGGCCTCGCGAGTCCCGGCGCGCTCCTCTCGTACGTCTACCTCGAGGTCGGTGGCTACAACCTTCACTTCCGGCTGCATGTCGATAATCTGTTCCTGACCGGTCCGACGAGCCTCTGCGGCTCCTCGCTCGTCGCATCGCTGGACCCGAACGCTGCCAGCCCCCGCAGCCTCGCCGCCGGCTCGGCCGCCGTGGTAAGTTCCCCGGCGGGCCGTGACTATTTCTCGCCCGCTCGTCGCCGCCCGATGACCGCGACGGCCGTACCCGCGACGACGGCCCCGATCGCGGCCGAGAGGACCCAGAGCGGCACCACACCGATCGATCCGTCCGACGAAGAGGACGGGGACGCGGCGTGGGTCGGAAGCGTCGTCACCGTGGCGTTCAGCGAGCCGCTCGCGAAGCCCGCCGTCGTGAGGCCATAGGCGTAGAACGCGCCGAAGTTCGCCCACGCGACCGGATAGTGGGCGACGAGCACGATCCCTCCGAGGGTAACCGTGACGTTCCCGTTGGCGTACCCGTACGGGACCGTCACCGCATAGGCGGGCACCGGCGGCGCGGTCGCATCGAACGTCAGGGTCAGCTCGCGCCCGACGAACGCACCGGGAGCGCTCGGGACCGGGAAACCCTCGTAGACAATGAACCCGTACGTGTCGTTCATGGCGAACGGCACATACTCGATGCGCAGGAGACCAGAAGCGGCCTGCTGGAGAATGAACAGCGGAGTGATGTTCGTCTCTTCGGCTCCGGCGGGCAAGGGCCCGATCCCGATCTGAGCTTCGGTCCGATCGGGGGCTTGCGACGTGTTCGCCACGAGATTGTTCCGTACGTCCAGCTCGAAGGACCCTTCGATCGGCGCCGCGAGGCGGACCATGTTCGTCCCGTACGTCAGATTGTGGTCCGTGATGTTGAACGCCGAACGGGGAAGATCGTACGGGACCGGATTACTGGACGCGCCCGCCACGCCGAACACTCCGACCGGTTGGGTCAGCAGGAAAGCAATGCCGATGGCCAGGACGAGCGCGACCGGCGGTCCTGGTTGAGCTGTGCGGAAAGGGCGCCCGTATCGGGGTTCCGGCATCGGAGCGTGGTAACGGAGCACGCATTAATCCGTTGGGGCGGTTCTCAACCGTCGTCCGGCCACAGTTCGATGAGCGGCGCTTCCGACGATCGGGTAGAACTGCTCCTCCCCCGTGGTCCCATCTCGGTGCGTTTCGTGAGGGATCCGGACGGACTGAGCGTCGTCGGGTCCGGGGAAGGAACGGAGTGGCCCGTCGAGGTTCTCCGACAGGGGACGGTGGAGGTCCGCATGGGTGGAGATCGGGCGAGAATGCACCCACGCCTGGTCGCCGGCGCCTCGGCCCGGTCGGAGGTGCTCGCCCGGTTCCGCGCCAAGTATGGGGACGATGCCGTCGCGCGCTGGTTCCCCCACCCGGGCCGGATGTTGCGTTTCTCGACCCCGGGCACCGACCCCTCCGATCCGTACCGGTCGTGGCTCGCCCAGGAGTTCGACGCGGCCGCCGACGAGTACGTACAGCGCGTCCAGTCCAATCCCGTGGAAGCGGCCGCTCGACGCCGCTCGATCGATATCCTGCTCCGTGCGTTCCATGGTCGCTCTCGGCTTCTGGAGCTGGGTTCCGGACCGGGTCTCGAGACCGTGGCGCTGCTCGAGGCGGGACACACCATCACCGCTCTCGACGTCTCCTCCACCATGCTCCGTCGACTCGAGGAGCGCGCGTCGGAGTCGGGCGCTCGGGACCGACTAACCACGGCGAACCTCAGCCTCGCCGAGCTCGATCGGTTGGGACCGGATCGGTTCGATGGCGCCTATTCCACATTCGGCGCACTCAACTGCGAACCGGACTTGGCCCGACTGCGCGAGCCTCTCGCGGCCCGGCTAGGCTCCGGCGCCCCTTTCGTCGCCGGCATCTTCAATCCCGTGTCCCTCCCAGAGCTCGCCTGGTTCGGCCTCTCCGGACACCCGGGCCGCGCCTTGGCGCGACTCCGTCCGACCGTTCCGGTCGGTCGCTCGCGGTTCGCGGTCGATTGGTTTACCTACCGACCGCGAGAGCTAGAGCGGGCCTTCGCCCCGGAGTTCCGGCGTGAGGACACCGCGGGGATCGGAGTCGTGGTCCCGCCGCCCGAGCTCGTCGTGCGCCTCGATCGGACCCCCGACCTGCTTTCCGGCCTCCTCCGCGTCGACCCGATCCTCGCCCGTTCGGCGATCGGCCGCCACCTCGGGGATCACCTCCTCCTGCGATTCCGTCGCGCGGCGGTCGCCGGGTGATGCCGCCGACCCTTCGGAGCGATGGGATCCGCTCCCCCACCGCCGCGCTCCTCCTGGCGATGCTCTTGGTCGGCACCATCGGGGCGGTCTTCCTGCTCGGCGGCACCCCGTCTCCCTCCGATTGCCGGGCCTCGCCGACCATCTCCGACCGGACCTCGACGCCGGTCCACCACCTGTTCCTGATCATCAAGGAGAACCATGCCTTCGAGAATTATTTCGCGACGTACCCGGGGGTGATCGGCTCCCCACCGACCGGCGTGTTCCCGGTCTCGTACAACGGAAACGCGACCATCACGCCGCACCCGCTCGCGGGCACGAGTACGCCGGATCTCCCTCACGACCGGGGCAGTGAGATCGCGGACCTGAACGGGGGCCGCAACGACCTCTTTGTCGCGCAGGCGGAACGTCAAGGAGCGGTGTCTCCCACCGATGCCGTCGGCTACTACACCGAGACCCAAGTCGCCCCTTACTTCGCGCTCGCGCGAAGCTACACTCTGGACGACATGTTCTTCAGCGGGGTCCTCGGTCCGACCCTGCCGAACCGAATATTCGACCTCGCCGGGACGACAGGCGGATGGACGTCGGACGAACTGCCCCCGTCCGCGAATCTGACGTTCCCCACGATCCTCGATCAACTCAGTGCCGCCGGCATCCGTTGGAACTACGATTACAGCGGTTCCTCCAACAATCTCACCCCGATACTGTTCCCCGCGATCGCCGGCTCGCCGTGCGCTCTCGCCGAGATCCGCCCGGTCGGGGAGCTCGAGGGACAGCTGCGGAGTGCGACTCCGCCTGCGGTCACCTTCGTCGATCCATCGCACGATCCGAGCGTTTCCGAGCACCCGCCGCAGAACGTCACGCTTGGCGCCGAATGGACTATCTCCGTCCTACAGACGATCTTCTCCAGCCCGATCGCCTCGAGCTCTGCGGCCTTCGTCTTCTACGATGAGGCGGGCGGGTTCTGGGATCCGGTGGTCCCGCCCTCGATCGATCCTCTCGGGGACGGGTTCCGGGTTCCGTTCTTCGCCGTTTCCCCGTGGTCCCCCGCCAACCGGATCAGCCATCTCCCGCTCGACGCGGCGAGCGTGCTGCGTTTCATCGATGAGAACTGGGACCTCCCCCCCCTCAATCCACGAGTCTCGGCGGCCCCCTCGCTCACGCCCCTGTTCGACTTTGCGATGTTGCCGCGGCCGTACGCTGGGCCCACGAGCTCGGTCCCACTCGTCCGTCCGGGAATCGATGGTGCGGCCGACGCGAGCTCGACCCCCGCGGAGGCCGGGTTCGATGGGCGAGCACCGCCGCCGACAATCCCAGCCGCGGTGCGATGGGACTGGGAGACTACGGAGAGTTTATGGGCGACACGACGCGTCCGACCTCCGTGGCCCAAAAGTGGATATCGGAACACCACACGGTCAAGGTGCTCCTCGAACCGCGGGGTGCAATCCTGGCGTTCACGATGAAGACGTACTCCTACCTCTTCTTCGTCACGCGGGAGTTCGTCGGATGGAAGAAGATCCGGACGGCCGACCGAATCGTCGCGAAGGCCGGATACTCCGCACCGGCCGCACTTACTCTCATCCGCGCGATGTATCCGAACGGCGCCTGAGGGGACCGCGGAGTCCGGTCCCGTTATCTCGCCGCCGGGACTCTCCACTCTCCGATGCCCGAGCCGGTTCGAACCGAACGCCGCGGAGACGTACTCGAGATCCGCATTTCGCGACCGGAGCGGCTGAACGCCCTCGACGTTCCGTCGTTCCGTGCGGTGCGGGAGGCGCTCCAGGGCGCGGCCCTGGATCGGACCGTGCGGGCCGTAATCCTCACTGGGCAGGGGACGGCCTTCTGTGCGGGCGGCGACGTCGCGGTCATGGACGGGTATCGCGAACGCGGAGAGCTGCCCAGGCTGTTCCATGAGCTCACGGGCGAGCAGGAGCTCTCGGTCCGTGAGATCCTCGGAATGGCGAAGCCGGTCCTTGCGTCTCTTCCCGGCGTTGCGGCCGGGGGCGGCCTATCGCTCGCCCTCGCGGCGGACTGGCGAATCGCGGCGCCGGGCGCCCTGCTCGTCCCCGCGTTCCCCGCTCTCGGAGCGGTCCCCGACGGAGGGCTCACCTACTTCCTCCCCCATTTCCTCGGTATCGGTCTCGCCCAGGAGCTCCTCTTCACGAACGCACGACTCACGGCCGACCGCGCCAAGGAGCTCGGCCTGTTGCACGAGATCGTCCCGGCAGATCACCTCCAGGCCCGCGCCTGGGAGCGCGCAACAGAACTCGCGGCGGGACCGACGTATGCCTACGGTCAGATGAAACGCCTGATGGTCTCGGCCTTCTCCGAATCCCTCGAGACGCAGCTCGCGCTTGAACGGCGGGGCGCGGTCGAAGCGGCGACGCGCGGCGAACTCCCGGAGGGGATCCGTGCGTTCCGCGAGAAGCGTCGCCCGGTCTTCCCTCCGCCCTGAGCGGGAAACTCGGGCGACCTAGAGCGCCGTGGACCACGTTCGCTGGAGCATCGCGTCCAACCGGGCCCGAGCGGATGGCCACTCGGAGGCGACGAGACTGTAGAGCACGCCCGAACGGACAAACCCGTCAGGCATCACCATGTGATCGCGCAGTACCCCCTCGCGGCGAGCGCCCAGGCGCTCGATCGCGTGCTGCGAGCGTTCGTTCCTCAGATCGGTCTTGAACTGGACCCGGTGAACTCCTTCGGTCTCGAACGCGTAGCCGAGGAGGAGCCGCTTGCACTCCGTGTTGAAGGGGGATCGTTGGACGGAGGGGGCAAGCCAGGTTCCTCCGATTTCGGCGCGTTTGTGGAATCGCTCGAACTCCAGGAATCGGGTCTGACCGATCGGCAGGCGGCCGGACCGGGCGACGATGGTGAAGCACAGGTCCGTGCCGGCCCGTTCCCGGTCCTGAAGCGTGGCAATCACGGCCTCCATCTCCTCGGTCGTACGGCAAGGGCCGTATGGAAGGTATCTCCAGAGCTCCGGGTCGGCGCCGGCGCGAGCGAGGTCGGTCGCGTGGGCGTGTTCCATGGGCACGAGCGCGGCGAATCGCCCTTCGAGGACCACGGGCGGACGGAAGCCGATCGGCACCACGACGCACGCCATCCGGGCGCGAGATATAGACCGCGACGGAGGCGCGCGACACCCCGGCACGGCGCCGGCCGGCGAGCCGTTATATAAGGTGAAACGGTCGCACTGCCTCGCCGGTGCGCCCGTAGCCGGAAGAGGGGGAGCGTGGAAGCCGGAACGGTTACTTTTCTGGCGTTCGTCGCCGTCACTTCGGCGTTCGGCGTCGGCTCGATCCTCGCGAACCGGATGCTCGGAGCCCGTCCGCGACGCTCGTACCTCCAGCACACGACGTACGAGTGCGGAGAAGAAGCCGAGGGCGAGGCCCAGATCGACTTCCCGACGCAGCACTACACCTTCGCGATCGTTTTCGTGGCCGTCGACGTGATCGGATTCATTCTCGCCCTCTGGGCCCTTTCCTTCCGCGGAGCTACTGCCGGGTGGAACCCGGCGCTGTTCGCCTTCGGGTTCACGGCGCTCGCGATGGTCGGGATCTACTACGCGCTCCAGGGCGAGACCCGGTGGGTCGTATGAGCTCGCCCACACCGGCCCGACCCGGGGCAGCCGTCCCCGTAGCGCCGACAGGCCCGGAGCTGCCGATGGCCTCGGTCCCGGCGGTCCCGTTCGTGGAGATCGAGACCCTCCGGGCCCGCGAGTTCATCCCCGCGGCCAAGGAAGCGCTCTCGTCGCTCCTGGCGGAGCAGACCCAGGCGAACCTGATCCGTCCGGTCTTCAACTGGTCCTCCCGTAACTCGCTCTTCCCACTCCACTGGGGGCTCGCGTGCTGCGCGATCGAGTTTGCGGCCGCCTTCGGGGCCCGGTGGGACGCCGAACGGTTCGGTATCGTGCCGCGCTCGTCGCCGCGCCAGTGCGACCTGCTCATCGTGAACGGCACGGTCACGTGGAAGGTCGCGCACAAGCTCATCACGCTCTATGAGCAGATGCCGGAGCCGAAGTGGGTCATCGCGATGGGGAACTGCGCCACCGGCGGTGGCCCGTTCCGGACCGCGTACTCGGTCGTTCCCGGCGTGGACAAGCTCGTTCCCGTGGACATCTACATCGCGGGCTGCCCGCCCCGACCCGAGGCACTGCTCGACGGGATCCTGAAACTCGAAGACCTCATCCGGGAGCGGCGCGAGTAGGCCCCATCGGGCCGGGGCACGTCGGAGGGAGATACGATGCTGGCCGAGGAGCTCCGAGATCGCCTCGCCCCACAGCTCGGAGACGGCCTCCTCGGCGTCGAGCCGTTCGAGCGGATGGCCGGTCGCGTCCGGTTCCAGCGCGCGGCGGCACTACCCCTGTTCCGAGCGATCCACGACGGGCTCGGCTACAAGCACCTCTCGATGGTCGGGGGGATCGACTGGGTGGACCACCGCGAGGTGTTCTACGTCGCCTGGTCGGACGAACGCCGTGAGTACGTGCTCCTCTCGACCGATGTACCGGCGAACGATCCGCACGTCGAAACCGCGACCTCGGTCTGGCCCGCCGCGAACTGGCACGAGCGCGAGGCGTTCGAGCTGGTCGGGATCATCTTCGACCACCACCCGGACCTCCGACGGCTGCTCACGCCGGACGGGTACGAGTTCCACCCGCTCCTGCGCTCGTTCAAGCTGCACGAGCCCGAGGAGCTGGAGGTGAAGACGCGCAATGTCTGAGATGTGGATCAACATGGGGCCCCAGCACCCCATGACCCACGGCCTGTGGAACCTGCGGGTCCACATCGACGGGGAGATCATTCTCGACGTCGACCCGGAGATGGGTTACCTCCATCGCGGGATAGAGAAGATCTGCGAGGATCGGCACTACAACGAGGTGATCACACTGATGGACCGGACCTGCTACGTGGCGGGAATGGCGTGGGAGCACCTCTACATCATGGCGGCCGAGGACGCGCTCCACATCGACGTCCCCGAACGCGCGCAGTTCATCCGCGTCCTCACCGACGAACTCCAGCGCATCGCCTCCCACATCATGTGGTACGCCGCGTTCGTCCAGGATATCGGTCTCATGAGCCCCTTCCTCTACGGAATGCGCGACCGCGACCTCGTCCTCGATCTCTTCCAGAGCTTCACCGGCGGTCGGTTGACGTACGAGTACCTCCGCGCCGGCGGCGTCCGGAACGACCTGCCGCTCGGATTCACGGACCGGACCCGAAAGGTCTGCGACTGGCTCATGGACCGGTTCAAGGAGTACGACGCGCTCTGCATGGGCTCGGAGATCTTCCGACGCCGGTGCGACGATCTCGGCGTGCTCAAGGCCAACGATTGCGTCGATTACGGCGTCACCGGTCCGATGCTCCGCGCCGCAGGGGTTCGGCGCGATCTGCGGAAGGACCGACCGTACGCTGCCTACGATCGCGTCGAGTTCGATGTCGCCCACGCCGAGTCGGCCGATGTGACGGGTCGGTACGCCGTGCGGATGGAGGAGATGCGCCAGGCCGTTCGGATCATCCGACAGTGCCTCGACTGGCTCGACAAGCACCCCGGCCCGGTCCTCGCCGACCGCCTCCCCCGGTGGCTGGGCGCTCCGTATGCGCCGGTCGGGCTCGAAGGATACCTCCTCAAGCGGAACTATCCGACGGGGACCGGGTTCTCGTCGGTCGAGGAACCGCACGGCGAGGCGCAGGCCTACGTCGTCAACACGGGCGGCGAGCACCCCTATCGCGTGAAGTTCCGTTCGCCGATCTTCGCGAACCTGGGGGCCGCGAAGAAGTACATGATCGGCTACCGGGTCGCGGACATCCCGCCCATCATGGGAAGCGTCGACGTGTGCGTCGGGGAGGTCGACCGATAGGTCCCGACCATGGCGATCACGCTCCTCTCCGTTTCCACCGACATCTCGGGGTTCCTCCTCCGCGGCCTCGCGTCGATTTTCCCTCAGCCGGTCTCCGGCTGGCTCGCCTCGGACTTTTTGGTGACGGCCCTCGGGGTCCTGATCTTCTGCGCGATCCTCCTCGGAGCGAGCATGATCAACACGATCATGCTGATCTGGTTCGAGCGCAAGCTTCTCGGCCGGTTCATGGACCGGAGAGGGGCGATGCACGTCGGCTTCGCGGGCCTCCTCCAGAACTTCGCCGACGGACTCAAACTGTTCCGAAAGCACACGTTCCGGCCCCGCGAGGCGGACAACCTGGGCTTCTACACGGGCCCGACGGCGTACATGGTCACGTCGGTGATCCTCTTCGCCATCCTGCCCGTCTCCTCCGGCTGGTCCAACAGCGCGCTACCGCTGAGCTTGCTCCTCGCCCTCGCGATCTTCTCCTTCGCGCCGCTCTTCATCTTCGTCAGCGCCTGGTCGTCCAACAACAAGTACTCGCTCCTGGGCGGGATGCGCTCGGCGGCCCAGATGATCGCCTACGAGGTCCCGATCCTCCTCGCCGTCGTCGCCGTCGTGATGATCTCCGGCAGCTTCGACCTCGGCGTCATCGTCCAGGAGCAGCAGAACTACTGGTTCTGGGGCCCGTTGTTCCTCGCGCTCGTCGTCTTCGTCGTCGGCATGCTCGCCGAGATGGAGCGGATCCCGTTCGACCTGCCGGAGGCCGAGGCGGAGCTCGTCGAGGGGTGGAACACCGAGTACGGCGGCATGCTCTTCGCGTTCTTCATGCTCGCCGACTACGTCCGCGCGCTCGTGGGCAGCATCCTCGTCGTCCTCCTCTTCCTCGGGGGCTGGACCCTCCCCACATACCTGCCGGCCCAGCTCACCGCGTTCCCGCTCGCCGGCATCTTCTGGTTCATGCTGAAGACCTACCTTGTCTTCGCGCTCTTCGTCTGGGTCCGCGCCTCTCTTCCGAGGGTGCGCACCGACCAGCTCCTGCGCATCGGCTGGATGCGGATGATACCGCTCTCGATCCTCGCCATCCTCGTCACCGCCCTCGTCATCGCGGTGCGGTGCCTCCCGGTCTTCGGCTGCATCCCGACGGTCGGAGGGTAGGAACCGAACGATGTCCACCGCCGAAGCCCCGGAGAAACCCGCCGGAAAGCCGATCCTCTGGGTCGCCCGACCCTTGGCGACCGCAGCGCGTCAGTTCGCGAAGTCGCTGATCCGCCCGTCGACGATCGTCTACCCGTACGAGCGTCTCGAGGACCCGCAGTTCCGCAGCCGCGTCGGCGTCGAGTCGGGCAAGCCGATCGGCATCGGCGAGGTCTGGGACAACTACCGCGGCGTTCACGCACTGAACATCGGCACCTGCATCTCGTGCAATCTCTGCGCGTTCTCCTGTCCGGACCTCTGCATCGACATGGTAACGGTGCCGGGCGGTGATCCGAAGCACCCGAAGAAGTGCCCCCAGATCGACTACGGGAAGTGCAGCTACTGCGGCTTCTGCTCCGACGCGTGCCCCGAGGGCTGTCTCACGATGACGACGCGCTACGAGCTGGCGGTCGCCAAACGCTCGGAGATGATCTACTCTCCCCAGCGGCTCTTCGAGAACTTCCAGCAGAAGCTCCCGATGAACCCGATCCGGCTCGAGCGGCCCGCGAACGAGGACGCGATCCTCTTGGACGGCCCTCTCTGCATCGGATGCAATGCGTGCGCGCGCGACTGCCCCACGAACTGCATCACGATGCTCGATATCCCGAAGCCGACCGCCAAGCCGGGAGAGAAGCTCCCCAAACGGATCTGGAAGGAACCCGTCGTGAACGACTCCGACTGCGTGCGGTGCGGCACGTGCATCAGCGTTTGCCCGAAAGAGTGCCTCTTCTGGGGGACGCACAAGTGATCCTCGAGGAGGCCGCGTTCGCCGCCCTCGCCGGCGTTACCGTCATCACTGCCATCCTGTCGCTCCTCGTCCGGGAGCTCGTCCACACGATCCTGTGGATCGCGGTCTTCTTCGTCTCGCTCGCGGCGATCTACTTCCTGCTCGCGTCGCCGTTCCTGGGCGTGCTCCAGCTCGGCGTCTACGCGGGCGCGGTGACGATCCTGCTCCTCTTCGGCGTCATGGTGACGCGCAAGAGGATCTTCTCGCGCGAGGCCGCAACGGGGGTCGGACCCGTCGCCGTCGCGCTCTCGTTCCTGACGGTGATCCTCATCGCCTCCGCGGTGACGGTCCTGCCGAACGACGCCGTCCCGATCCGCGGCGTCGACACCTACGACCTCTCCTCTTCTCTGTTCAATATCGACGGAGCCTGGCTCCTCCTTCTCGGCCTGACGATGCTGGGAGCGCTCGCCGGGGCGATCTACCTCGTCCGGGAAGGACGCGAATGACCTCCATCCCCCCGGTCGACTTCCTCGCCCTGTCGGCCATCCTCCTCGGGATCGGCCTCTTCGGGATCCTCACGCGCCGCAACTTCATCCTGCTCCTGATCGCGATCGAGATCGCGATGAACGCGGCGATCCTCAACTTCGTCGTCTTTGCCGCGTATGCCGGGACCGGCGTCGGCGCGACGGGCCAATCGATCGCGGTCGTCCTGGTCGGCCTCGCCGCCACCGAGGTCGCGGTGGGTCTCGCGATCGTCCTCGCGCTCAACCGGCTCCGCGGATCGATCAACGTCGGCGAAGCGACGACGCTCCGCTTGTAGGGGGAGACTCGTACGAGCGGATTCGACTTCCTCCTCCCCTGGGCCTTCCTGGTCCCCCTCCTTCCGGCGGTCGCCTTCGTCGTCGTAGGACTGCTCGGAACGCGCCTCAAGTCGCTCGAGTGGGGCGGCTGGCTCGCCGTCGCCGCCTCGTTCTTAGCGATGGTGATCGGCGTGCTGATCGCCGCCGCCGAGATGCTCGGCCCGGGCCAGTACGTCGACCGGAGCTTCACCTGGCTCTCGCTGAACAACGCCGGGACGACGTTCCCGAACGGCCTCTCGTTCGTGATGGGGACGCTCGTCGACCCCGTCTCCGCGTTGATGCTGGTCGTCGTGAACGTGGTCGGGTTCCTCGTCATGCTGTACTCGATCGGGTACATGCACCACGACAAGGGGCTCCCCCGGTACTACGCCGAGCTCTCGCTGTTCCTCGCGGCGATGAACGGGCTCGTCCTGTCGGACAACCTCCTCGAGTTCTTCCTCTTCTGGGAGCTCGTAGGGGTTTGCTCGTACTTCCTCATCGGATTCTATTACGAGAAGCCGAGCGCGGCGAGCGCAGCGAAAGAGGCGTTCCTCGTCACTCGGATCGGCGATGTCCTCTTCCTGCTCGGGATCTTCATCTATTTCGCGACGTTCGCGACGGCCGGCGGCGGGGCCGGTTGGGCCGCCTCCGGGTTCAAGTTCACCAGCGGGAACGAGCCGTTCTTGGGCTCGCTCGTGACGAGCGCGAACTCGACGACGCTCACGATCGCGGGCCTCCTCATGCTCGCCGGCGCGGCCGGGAAGTCCGCGCAGTTCCCCCTCCATGTCTGGCTGCCGGACGCGATGGAGGGCCCGACGACCGTCTCGGCCCTGATCCACGCGGCGACGATGGTCGCGGCGGGGGTCTACCTGCTCGCGGTGACCTCGCTCTTCCTCGGGTTCACGCCAGCGGACCAGCTCGCGATCGTTGCGATCGGTGGGTTCACGACCTTCTTCGCCGCGACGATGGCCGTCGTCAACACCGACATCAAACGGGTGATCGCGTACTCGACCATCTCGCAGCTCGGCTACATGGTCCTCGCGGTCGGTGCGGGGTTCACGATGGTGGGGATGTTCCACCTGTTCACCCACGCGTTCTTCAAGGCGCTCCTGTTCCTCGCGGCAGGCTCGGTCATCCACGCCATCGGCACCCAGGACCTGTTCAAGATGGGCGGGCTCCGGAAGGCGATGCCCGTCACGTACGGCGCGTTCCTGATCGGGAGCCTCTCGCTGGCGGGAGTCCCCGGCTTTGCCGGATTCTTCAGCAAGGACGACGTCCTCGCCTCCGTCTACTCCGAGACGACCGCGCATCCGCTGTACTGGCCGTTCCTGATCCTCGCGTTCGCGGCGGTCTTCCTCACCGCCTACTACATCTTCCGCGCGTTCCTCCTCGCGTTCCACGGGGAGAAGGTCCGGGACGCGAGCCTGCCCCATGCCCACGAGGGGCCGTGGGTGATGCAGGTGCCGCTTGTCGTGCTCTCGGCCTTCGCCGTCGTCGCGGGGCTCTTCGTCTTCGTTCCATCGTTCGCAAACCTGCTTGCCGTCCCGACGACCGCGACCCTGCTCGTCGGCGCGAGCGTGCCCCCCACCTACACCTCGGTCGAGCTCGCCCTCTCGGGCCTCTCCACAGGACTCGGCATCGCGGGCATCGCCGTCGCCTTCGTCCTCTGGGGCAACGGGCGCGTGTTCGCCCTCGCCGACACGTCGCCGGCGCAGCCCGTGCGGCGGCTCCTCCTCAACCTCTACTACTTCAAGATCGGCTACGACTGGATCGGCGAGAAGGGCGTCTACACGATCGCCCGGGTCGCGGACTTCGTCGACCGGTTCGTGATCGACGGGGCGGTCCGAGGGATGGAGCGGTCTTTCGCGCGCCTCTCCGATACGGCTCGCAAGCTACAGACCGGGGTCGTCTCGGACTACGCGGCGTACGTCGTGACGGGACTCGTCGGGTTCCTGCTCCTCCTCCTCTACGTCGCCCCGTGGGTCGCCCACGTCTGGGGAGGTGGATAGCGGATGTTCCCGATCCTGTCGGCCCTCCTCGCAACCCTTCTCCTCGGGACGCTGGCAACGTTCCTATCGGGGCAGCGGGCCCGATGGGTCGCCCTGTTCACGTCCGTCGCGTTCCTCTTCGAGGTCTCGATCCTCATGGCCGGGTACACGACCTGGCCGGGGATCGGTCCCAGCGGGCTCCCCCTCTTCGCCGACACAGAGAGCTACTCGTGGATCTCGCTGGGGTGGCTCACGATCAACTATACCGTCGGGGTCGACGGGATCAGCTTGGTCCTCGTCCTCCTGACGGCGTTCCTCCAGGTCGCGACCGTCCTCTACTCATGGAACGAGGACAAGCACCCCGCCGCGTGGTTCGGCCTCGTCCTGCTGACGTGCTTGGGATGCTTCGGCGTCTTCGTCGCCCTCGACATCCTGTTGTTCTTCCTGTTCTGGGAGGCCGTCCTCGTCCCGATGTTCTTCATGATCGGCTACTGGGGAGGGCTCCGACGCCGGTACGCGGCGCTGAAGTTCTTCATCTACACGCACGTCGCGAGCGTCGTCATGCTCGTCTCATTGTTCGCCACGGCCTTCTACTCCGGGGCGCGGTCGTTCGATTTCGCCGACGTCTACACCGCCGTGAACGCCCCGGCCCTCGGAGTGGTCCCGCTCTCGGCCACGGTCCAGGTGTTCCTGTTCCTCGGCCTCTTCTTCGGGTTCGGCGTGAAGTTCCCCATCGTCCCGTTCCACACCTGGCTCCCCGACGCGCACGTCGAGGCCCCGACGGGCGGCTCCGTCCTCCTGGCGGGCCTGCTCCTGAAGCTCGGCGGCTACGGTCTCATTCGATGGGCCGTCGAGCTGCTGCCCCAGGGAATGTCGCACGTGACCTGGCTCCTCTACGCCGTCGCGTTCGCGTCGATCATCTGGGGGTCCGTGGTCTCGCTCGCCCAACGGGATCTGAAGCGGCTGGTCGCGTTCTCCTCGATCAACCACATGGGCATCGTGCTGCTCGCGATCGCCGTCTACTCGTCGATCGGGATCATGGCGGCGGTCCTGCTGATGTTCGCGCATGGGGTCGTCAGCGGACTCCTGTTCATGGTCTCGGGAAGCGTGCACCACACCTTCGGCACCCGCGACATCCCGACGCTCAACGGCATCACCCCGCGCGCGCCGATGCTGGCGACGATGATCATGATCGGTTCGCTGGCATCCCTGGGATTGCCCGCCCTCGTGAGCTTCCCGGCCGAGTTCGCGGCGCTCCTCGCGACGTGGGAGGCGATCGGCTACTGGGTCCTGATCCCCCTCGCGATGCTCGTCATCACCGCGGCGTTCTACAGCTGGATGATGCAACGGGTACTCTTCGGCCCGCCCCGCGGGATCCCCGAGACCGCGAAGGACCTGCCGTGGCACGAGGGAGCGGCGATGTCGATCCTGGTGGCGCTCATCGTCCTCTACGGGATCCTGCCCGGCCTGCTCGTCAACGTGATCGTGAACTCGCCGATCAACGCATGGCCGTGAGGGAGCCGACGTGACCGAGCTCCTCGACGTGCTGCTCCCCTTCCTCCCCGCGGTCGTCCTCCTCGGCGGGGCGCTTCTCGTCTTCCTGCTCGACGTCGTCGGCGTGCGGCGTCTCGAGGCCGCCGGCGGCGTCGCCGTCGCGAGCACGGGGATCTCGCTCCTGCTCGTCCTCGCGGACCTCCGGTTCGCGCCCCTCGCGTCGCTCGCGACGCTGACCCCGGGATCGATCGACGCGCCTCTCGACCCGTCCGCCCTCTACGCGTTCTCCTCGCTCGGCCTCGTCTTCCAGGGGATCTTCCTTCTCTCGGCGTTCCTCGTCGCGCTCGCCTCGCTCTCGCGGCCGAGCGATGAGAAGGGAGCGTCGATCTTCTACGGGCTCCTCCTCGTCGCGACGCTGGGGATGCTGCTCGCCGCCGTCGCGGCGGATCTCATCTTCCTCCTGCTCGCGATCGAGGTCGTCGGGATCTCGACGTACCTGCTCGTCGGGTACACGCGTCGGGATGCGCGCGGCATCGAGGCCGCGATGAAGTTCTACATCGTCGGTGCCCTCTCGACGGCCCTTTCGTTCTTCGGCGCGTCCCTCCTCTTCGGCGCCTACGCGTCGTCGGGACCCCCGGGCGCCGACCCGATGAACTTCGCCGTGCTCGGTCAGGGCTACGCGACGGTAGGGTACCCGGCCCTCGCGCTCCTGGGCTATGCCTTCCTGATCGCGGGCGTCGGGTTCAAGATCACCGCGGTTCCGTTCCACGCGTGGGCCGTCGACGTGTACGACGGGGCTCCGACCGACGTGACCGCCTTCCTGGCGGGGGGTTCGAAAAAGGTGGGGGTGTTCGCGTTCTTCCTGATCTTCCTCGCCCCCGTGACGATCCGCCCGGTCTTCTGGGGACTGTGCCCATCGGCAGGTTGCCCGACGACGTTCCACTTCGCCCCGGAAATGACGCTCGCGCTCGCACTCCTCGCCCTCGCTACGATGACGGTCGGGAACGTCCTCGCGCTCTTGCAGAAGGAGATGAAGCGGATGCTCGCGTACTCCTCGATCAGCCAGGCCGGTTACATGCTGATCGGCATTGCCATCGGCACCGCACCGGCCCTCGCGGGCGCGACGTTCCAGGTCTTCGCGCACGTGTTCATGAAGGTCGGCGCCTTCCTCGTCGTCGCCGGGGTCGCGGGGCTCGGCATCGGCCCGCTCATCGACGACTGGAAGGGCTTGGGAGTCCGACGGCCGTACCTCGGTACGGCCTTCGCATTGATGCTCCTCTCCCTCGCGGGGATCCCTCTCACGGTCGGCTTCTTCTCGAAGTTCATCCTCTTCTCGGCGGCCGTCCAGGCCCAGGGACTGTTCGTCTGGCTCGCCGTAGCGGGCGTGCTCAACAGCGCGCTCTCGGTCTTCTACTATGCCCGGGTGCTCAAGGTGATGTTCATGGACGCCGGGCCGAGCCCGCCACCAGAGGCGAGCGCGCCGGCTGCATCGAGTTTAGCCTTCGGACTGGGATGGGGGCGAACGGCAGCGATCGCCCTCGCCACGATCGCGATCGTGGCGTTCGGTCTCGACCCCCAGCCGGTCCTGCAGGGCATCCAGTCCGCCGCGACCCACTTCGCAGTGACCGGGGCGTGAGCCCATGGAGCGCTACGACGTCGTAGTGGTCGGGGCAGGCCCGGCGGGCTCGCTCGCCGCGCGTTTCTCGGCACAGGGCGGCGCGCGAACGCTCCTCGTCGACCAGCGGGAGGAGCTCGGATATCCCGTCCAGTGCGGCGAGTTCGTGCCGACCCCCGCCGAGCTCAAGGACCTGCTCCCGTGCCCCGAGGTGATCGACGAGGCGTTCGACGTTCCCTCCGATACGATCCTCCGGCGCACCGAGGCGATGGTGTGCATCGCGCCCTCCGGGCGTCGGTACCGCTTCCCGCTCTCGGGCTACTCGGTGAGCCGACGGCGGTTCGACCAGGAGCTCGCGCGACGGGCCGTCCGTGCGGGCGCGGAGCTCCGTCACCCCGCCGGAGTGACGCGCGTTCGCGACGACGTGGTCGAGTTCGCCCGGGGCGGGCCGGTCCGGGCGGAGGTCGTGATCGGGGCGGACGGCCCGCTCTCGACCGTCGGTCGGAGCGTCGGGTTCACCGTTCCCCGGAGCCTCTTCCGCATGATCACGGCGACCGCGCGGGGGAGCTTCCCGGACGAGATCGATCTCTTCTTCGGGCGCGTCGCGCCCGGCGGCTACGCCTGGATGATCCCGAAGGACGGCGAGGCGAACGTCGGGCTCGGCGTGACGCACCTCGAGCGCGGCACGTCCCTATCCGGCCTCCTCGATCGCTTCCTCGCTCGGGAACGGTATGGCGAGGCCGTCGAACGTACCCGCTGGTGGGTTCCCGTCGGACCGCCGCCCGCCTCAGCGGTCCGTGGCCGGGCGCTGATGGCGGGAGACGCGGCGAATCTGGTGATGGCCACCAACGGCGGCGGCATCCCGACCGCGATGATCTCCGGGCGCGACGCGGGGGTCGTCGCCGCCGACCACGTGCGTACCGGGCGCCCCCTGGCGGAGTACGATCGGCTGCTTTCGGAGCAGATGATCGGCCCGTTGGCCCGCGCCCATGCGGTCAAAAGTCTCGGGGACCGGGTCGTCGAGTCCGACCTGTTGCTCTCCCTAGGAATGCGATATATCGGGGCGTCCGGTCTCGACGCCATGATGCGGCTGCGCTGGCCACGGCGTCTCGGGGGGCTCGCGTGACCGTCTCCCCTTCGCCCCCTCGGGAGCCGGCCGAGCCTCCGTTCGAGGTCCTCGTCAACCAGACGCTCGGCGCCGACGCACCGCATTCGCTCGCCGAGCTGGCGCCGATCCTCGCGCAGGACCTGGCCGACGTCGACCAACGGCTCCAGACGGTACTTCGGGCTCAATACCCGCAACTCACCGACGCCGCGACGTACGCCTGCAGCACGGGAGGCAAGCGCGTCCGACCGCTCCTCATGGCGGCGCTCCACCGATCGCTCGGGGCGACGACGACGCGCCCGATCCTCTCGCTCGCGGCCGCCTTCCAGCTCATCCACACCGCGTCGCTCGTGCACGACGACGTGATCGACCACGCCGAGATGCGGCGGGGCCGTCCGTCGGTCCCCCGCGCCTTCGGGCTACCGGCCGCGATCGTCGTCGGCGACTACCTCTTCGTGCGGGCCTTCGAGCTCGCCGCGGACTACCCGAGAGCGATCATCCTGCGGTGCGGCGAGTCCTGCGCCGATCTGGTCGAGGGCGAGGTCCTCCAGGAGGCGAGCCGGTTCGACCTCACCACAGGCCGCGAGCACTTTTTCCGGGTGATCGAGCGGAAGACCGCCGCGATCGTCGCCGCCGCGCTCGCGAGCGTTGCCGAGATCGCCGGCGCCGAGCCCGCGATCGTCGATGCGTCGGCGACCTACGGACGCGGGGTCGGGATCGCCTTCCAGCTCCGCGACGACCTCCTGGACGTCTTCGGCGACCCGGACCTCCTGGGAAAGCCGCTCTACGCGGACTTCCGCGAAGGGAATCCTACCCTGATCTCGCTCGAGGCGTACCAGCGCCTGGAACCGACGAAACGCGGGGAGTTCGAGCGCCTGTTCGCCCAACGCCGGAAGTCCCCCGGCGATCTGCTGCGCCTCCGTCAGCTCACCGATGAGTCGGGCGCCGCTCCGGTCGTCGCCGCTGAGGCTGCGGCGTGGGCCGAGCGTGCGGTTCGGGCGATCGAGGCGGTACCACCGTCCCCATACCGGTCGCTATTGGATCGGATGGCGCGCGCCGCTGCGGTCCGGCCGTTCTAGGCCCGCCGCTCCAGCGAAAGCTACAAGTCGGCTCGGCCGGCTGCTTCGGCCGAGGTCCCATCGAGTGTCGCACGAGACGACGGCTCCTTCGCATCCGCGTGGCGGCGCCACCGCATCGGGGGACTCGGTCGAGGTCCACAAGCTTCCGCCCCGGTGGGAACCGACGCCCGTTGCCCCCTCGCTGCCCATCGGGGTCGGGATCCTCGCCGTCGTCATCGCCCTCACCGGGGTCGTGATCTTGCTCGCGGGGGCGCTGTTCCTCCTCAACGTCTACCTCGGCACCGTCGTCCCCTCGACGCTCCTCATCGTCCGCTCGCTCGATCCGATCGGCGCCGCGATCCTCGTGCTCCTCGGCGCCATCCTCCTCAGCGTCGCGACGGCGCTCTGGCGCCAAGAGGCGTGGGCGCTCTGGACGACCGTGGTGGTCGTCTTCGCGGCCCTCGCGTACATGTTCTTCACCGCCTCGATCACAGTGATCTTCCTGCTCTTCCTCGTCCTCTTCATCTATCTCCTGACGGTCCGACATCACTTCTACTGATGCGGATCCTCCTGGCCCAGCTGGCGCCGCGGCGCGGGTCGATCGAGGAGAACCTCGCGCGCGTCGAGGCGGTCGTCCGGTCGGACCCGGCGGAGCTCGCCGTCTTCCCGGAGCTCTTCCTCAGCGGCTACCGGGTGGGGGACCGGATCCACTCCCTGGCGCTCCGCCCCGACGGTCCCGAGTTGGAACGGCTCGCCCACGCCGCCCGAAGCTCGGGGAAGGCGATCGTCGTCGGGGCGCCGATGCGATCGCCGGACCGTGCTGGGGAGTCGCAGAACGTCGCCCTCCTCGTCCGCTCCGACGGATCGATCGGGATCCAGGCGAAGCGTTTCCTCCCGACGTACGGGCCGTTCGAGGAGGGCAGCTACTTCACGCCCACGTCGGAGAGCCGACCCATCGAGCTCGGCGTCCACCGGCTCGGCCTCGAGATCTGCTACGACGCGTTCTTTCCCGAGGTCACGCGGGGGCTCGCGCTCGCCGGGGTCGGCCTCTTCGTGGCGATCTCGGCCGCTCCGGTGACGTCCCGGCGGCTCTTCGAGCGCGTCCTGCCGGCGCGGGCGGTCGAGAACGCGACGCCGCTCGTGTACGTGAACCGCGTCGGCGTTGAGGACGGGGTCGTCTTCGGGGGCGGCTCCGCCGGATGGGACGCGCGCGGCGAGCTGTTGGCCTCCCAGGAGATCGACTTCGTGCGTCGGGAGGCCGAGGAATCCGTATTCGCCGTCGAGGTCGATCTCGACGAGGCTTCGCGATGGCGGCCGTTCCGTCCCGTCCTGCGGGACGTGGCAGTCAGCGGCGCCGCGTCCCCGACTCCGGGGGCCTAGACCCACGTCGGCGGCCGACGGGCCGCCGAGCCGCTTTCTTCTCTCGACTCGAACCTACGACTTAAAGCCCGGCCGAGGTCGTGCTCCCTCGGTGCCGCCCGCCCGATCGCTCGCGCAGCAGCTCGCGTCCAAGCAGCGGGAGATCTCCGTCGCCGAGTTCTTCGAGCGCAACCGGCAGATCTTGGGGTTCGACAACCCTCTCCGCGCGCTCCTGACGACGGTCAAGGAGGGCGTCGACAACGCGCTCGACGCGTGCGAGGAGGCCCAGGTCCTCCCCGAGATCCGCGTCGAGATCTCGAAGGAGGGCACCGACCGGCTCCGGGTCGCGGTCGAGGACAACGGTCCCGGGATCCTGAAGCGGGAGATACCGAACGTATTCGGACGGCTCCTCTACGGATCGCGCTTCCACTCGAACCGGCAGTCCCGGGGCCAGCAGGGGATCGGGATCTCCGCGGCGGTCCTCTACGCCGGGCTTACAACGGCCCGACCGACGAAGATCATATCGAAGATCGAGGAGGAGGAGGCCGCACAGGTCATCGAACTCCTCATCGATACCCAGAAGAACCTCCCGAAGATCGTCTCCGAGGACCTGCTCCTCTGGGACCGGCCGCACGGCACGCGCGTCGAACTGCTCCTCAAGGCGAAGTACCAGCGGGGACGGCAGTCGCCGTTCGATTACCTCAAGGGGACCGCGATCGTAAACCCGCACGCCAGCATCACCCTGGTCGAGCCCGACGGGACCAAGATCACCTACGAGCGGGCCTCGAACGAGATCCCGCCGCTGCCGAAGGAGGTCGCGCCCCATCCGTACGGTCTCGAGCTGGGCGAGCTGTCCTACCGCCTCAAGTCCTCGCACCGACCGACGCTCCTGGAGATGCTCCAGACGGACCTGGCCGGTGTCTCGCCCCGCGCCGCGCGCGAGATCCTCACGGCGGCGGGGCTCAAGGGACGCGAATCGCCGGGGGATATCCACGGGGAGCCGCTCGAAGCGCTGCTCCAGGCGCTCCACACGGTCGCGCTCGTCGCCCCATCGGCCGAATCGCTCTCGCCGATCGGCCCGATTCTCATCAAACGCGGCCTCCGGAACGTCCTCGGGGAAACCCGCCCGGACTTCTACGCTCCGCCCGTGAGCCGTCCTCCGAAGGTTCGCGGCGGCTTCCCGTTCTTGATCGAGGTGGGCGTCGTCTACGGGGGTGGCCTGCCCGCCGACCAGCCGATCCAGCTCCTGCGCTTCGCGAACCGGGTGCCTCTCCTCTTCCAGCAGGGCGCGTGCGCGATCACCAACGCCGTGCAGAACATGGACTGGAGGCGCTACGGCTTGGACCAGCGCGGCGGCGCCGGCCTTCCCGTCGGCCCGGCGCTCTTCCTCGTCCACGTCGCGTCGACGAAGATCCCGTTCACGAGCGAGGCGAAGGAGGCGATCGCGGAGGACCCGGAGATCGACAAGGAGCTGACCCTTGCGCTCCAGGCCGCCGCGCGCCATCTTCGGACCCACCTATCGCGCCGCAGTCGACGCGAGCAGGCGACGGAGAAGTTCGACATCATCCTGAAGATCCTGCCCAAGCTCGCCGCGAAGACGAGCGGGCTCGTCGGTCGTCCGATCCCGGATCTCACGCCCGTCATCACGCGGATCATGGACGTCGTGAACGTCGAGAGCGCAACGACCTCCGACGGCACACGCGTCCGCGTGGCGACCGAGGTCACTAACTACACGCCGAGGGCTCGCGTGCTGGAGATGTTCGTGGAGATGCCCCGCGAGCTCTTCCCCAAGGCCAAGTTCGACCCGGAGCCCGAGGGTACGGACGTCGGGCTCGGTCGAGCGTGGTGGACCCTTCCCCGCATGGAGCCCAACACGCGCCGGTCGGTCGCGCTCGAGTTCCCCAAGGGAACCGAGGTCGACGCGACGGACCTGCCGTGGTACATCGCGGGCGTCGATGAGGCGCACCTCCTCGGGGCGGAGCCGCTCCCCGGGGACTGGGACATCCGGCTCCCGCGCGCCGTCATCGAGGCGGCGCAGGAATCCGGCGACCCGCTCCCGCAGGGCGAGGAAGGGGAGGTGGACTACGATGCCGCGGAAAGCAGCGAAGGCGTCCAAGACGACGACTGACGACGAGCCGAAGATCCGCGCCGACGCGCTGCGTCCGACGCTCGATCTCGCTCAGTCGATCTACAGCCAGCTCGATCGCGGCGAGATCCCCCGGATGCGTCTTCCGCTCCGCACGAAGCAGAACATCGCCTTCCAGGCGCGGGAAGGCGTCTGGCGTCTGGGTCGCGCGCTCGGGACGCGGAGCGCACGGAAGCTCGACGGGGCGCTGATGCTCCTTCGGACGTTCTACCTCGTGGACTTCATCAACGAGATGGCGCGCGAAGGCAAGACCTCCACCCTCCGGGAGCTCTACTACATCTCCGAGGGCTGGGAGGAATCCAAGTTCCACAGCGAGGACGAGTCGAACCTCCTCATCGAGGACCTCGAGGTCCTCTGCGAGCGTCTCCGCGAGGACTTCCGGCTCCATCCCGAGGAGAACGGCGCGTCCGTGATCGGCGACCTCACGATCCGCGAACGCAACCGCAAGGGGATCGTCAAGAAGATCAACTGCCGCGACGACGTCGGCGACGGCGGCTACGCCCTCCCGTTCAACGTCGAGAAGGAGAAGATCGACTT
Source organism: Thermoplasmata archaeon (assembly GCA_041476045.1). Classification (GTDB taxonomy): domain Archaea; phylum Thermoplasmatota; class Thermoplasmata; order Lutacidiplasmatales; family UBA184; genus Lutacidiplasma. Next base: position 45,665 of record JBGOSQ010000006.1, read on the forward strand.
CGTGAGCACGAACGCGAAGTTCGTCATCGCGATCGAGTGCGGCGGGATGGTCGACCGGCTCGCCGAGAACGGGTTCGACGAGAAGTACGACGCGCTCCTGATCCATCTCAAGGGCCAGCCGGCGCGCTCCACGCGCCGGTTCATCAAGCGGATGAACGAGGAGCTCCATCTCCCCGTCGTCGTCTTCACCGACGGCGACCCGTGGTCGTTCCGCATCTTCGCGAGCGTGGCGTTCGGGGCCATCAAGACGGCCCACATCTCCCACTACCTCGCGACGCCGGCGGCGGAGTTCCTCGGGGTCACCGCGTCGGACATCGAGAACTACAAGCTCCCCTCGGACGACCTCTCCGACCAGGATATCCGCGCCCTGCAGGCCGAGCTGACCGACCCCCGGTTCAAGACCGCGGAGTGGCGCTCCGAGATCGAGCTCATGCTGAAGAACGGGAAGAAGGCAGAACAGCAGTCCCTCGCGAAGTACGGTCTCAACTACGTCACCGACACCTACCTCCCGGAGAAGCTCGGGGAGATGGGCGTCCTCTGACGGACCGGCGCGCCGGCCGGTCCCCTCGAACGACCTACGTGGGGCGCGGGGTCGGGACCCCGAGCGCCCCGATCGCGGCGGGCGCCGTCACCCGCTCCGCCCACTCGGCGGGGACGTAGAGCCATCCTTCCGGCAGCGGGAAGCGGCGGAAGTCGATCCCCT
>JBGOSQ010000007.1:0-42680 GCA_041476045.1 Thermoplasmata archaeon
ATCGAACCGCTTTGGTGAGACGCTTCCTAGCGCCACCGTCAGCGCGTTACTTCCCGCCGAGCGAGGTGCTGTCCAGGCGCATGCGAGCACGCCGGCTGAGGGCAAGGGGATCCTCGTGCTCGAATCCGGAAACGGTTTCCCCGGGCCTCGCGAGCTGAGTTATTCCGTGAATTGGACCGATGGACAAGGCGTAATCTGGGGGTTCGATTCTCAGGCGAGGGTCCTACTGAGTGCTGTCCAAGGAGTCCGGGCGCTTGAAGGGGAGCTCGGCTTTGTCGTCACGATGCGCAGAGTTCCGCAGTCGCTCCCGGCCCCCGAGGTAGCCCATGAGACTCGGACCGCCCTGATCGGATCTGGGGCGACCCGGTACGTTCACGAAACGTATGAGGAGGCGAGAGATGCCTTCATCTCGGGATTGCCGAACGCATCGGCGGCCCTCGCCGGCAAGACCATGGAGACGGCGATCTTGATTCACGGGATTGCCCGCGGATGGCCGGTAGCCGAATGGCAAAGAGACCGCTACGCGCTCGGCGACTACCTCGCGGATGAAGCAGTCTCTGCCGATATTAGGGAGGCGTTCGGGGACGGGTTCTACAAGATCCTGCAGGGGTCGAACGTCGCGAGGATAGTCGGAGCGCACCAGAAGTTCGAGACACTCCACATGGATGATGCGCGCGCCGTCTTACGATCAGTAACTCGCCTGTTGGACGGTTGGTTCGGCACTCTTCCAGCGAAGCCCCCCGCGTAGCCCACTACTCCGTATCGGGGCGCATGGACCCTCTTCCACGCCGAGGAAAGGCCGACCGTTTCAGAATTCGAGCGCCTGTTTCAGAAACGGGGCTGCCGGACCGGTTTAGATACAAAGCCGCCGACGGAGACGCTTTTCGCCGGCTTTCCAAGACGGCCCTGCCAGGACCGACCCGCGCTCGGGGCTCAGCGTACCGATCTGGGGGAGACGGAGCGCTTCGGTCCCGCGAGCCAGGCCTTGCCCTTCCGCAGGGTTCCGTAGGTGCGATCGGTCCGGACGGTGAGCGGCCCGCCGGTCGTCGCCGGCCCGCGGTAGTTCCATGCCTCGCGCGCCCGCCGCACGTCGTAGTGGGCGACGCGGACCAGCCCGCGGCCTCCCTCCCACCGTATTATCTGGAACGAGGGCGAGTGCGCGCCGATCGCCTCGAGGCGTCGCCGAAGTTCGGCCTCGATCGACCGCGGAGAGAGCGGAAGCTCCCCCGCCACCTCGACGCCGAGGTAGCGGGGGCGTAGGGAAGGGTTACCGGACGAGGTCGATGACTTCCTCGGACTCACCGGCGGCGTAGCCTCCCTTCTGGCCGAGCAGGCTCGTCGCCCGCACGCCGGTGATGATGAGGAGCACCTTGATGGTGTTCTCCATCTCGGGAGAGTTCTCGACCGAGCAGCCCCAGATGATCCGGGCCCGCTTGGAGATCTTCGCGCCGACCAGCGCCGCGGCCTTCTCGGCCTCGGAGACGGTCATCGTGGGACCGCCGATCACGCGAACGAGGGCGCCCGTCGCGTCCTTGAGCTCGACGGAGCCCAGGAGCGGACTGGTCAACGCCTCGGTGACGGCTTCCGTGACCCGGTCCGTCGCGCTCTCCGACTCGCCGAGCCCGATGAGGGCGACCCCGCCGTCCTTCATGACGGTCAGGATGTCGGCGTAGTCGAGGTTGACGAGCCCAGGGCGTGTGACGATCTCGGTGATGCCCTTGATGCCGGTCATCAGGACCGCATCGGCGAGCTTGAACGCCGCGTCCAGGGGCATCCGCGGGACGAGCTCGAGGAGCTTGTCGTTCTGGATGACGATGGTAGTGTCGCAGACGCGCCGCAGGCGCTCCAGCCCATCGCGGGCCTGCTCCATGCGCGCCGCGCCCTCGCCGGAGAACGGCAGGGTGACGACGCCCATCGTGAGCGCGCCGGCTTCCTTGGCGAGCCGCGCGACCAGGTGCGCGGAGCCGGTACCGGTTCCGCCGCCCATGCCGGCGGTGATGAAGACGATGTGCGCGCCGTTGAGGAAGGCGCGGAGCTCCTCCTCGTTCTCCCGGGCGGCTTCCTCGCCGATCTCCGGGCGGGCGCCGGCGCCGAGACCCTTCGTGGCCCTACGGCCGATGAGGATCTTGCGCGGCGAGTGGATCTGGAGGAGATGCTTCGCGTCGGTATTGATGGCGCACATCTCGGCGCCTTGGATCCCCTCTTCGACGCAGCGGTTGATCGTGTTCGATCCGCCGCCACCGCACCCGACGATACGGATGTTGACCCGGAGGGTCTCCGCCAACTTCGCCAGCTCGGCGTCGTCGGCGTTCACATACGTCGGTGGGGCCTTCTTTTCCTCGACCAGGGCCTGGTTCTCCTGGTGCTTCGCGATCGCTTCCTGAATAATGGACTTCATCGATAGTTCCTCAGCCTGTTTGTCAGACGAGCGTCATACGCTCTGCCAAGCCATCTCGAGAATTGATACTTAAACATTCGGCTTCAAAGGACGCCGGCGTCGGTTCTTCCGTGCGTTCTCGCCGATTCTGGGCGGTGGAAGACGGACAAGCACCGGGACATCCGGTCGCGACCCAGCACGCGATCTCGAGTCCGGACCGATGCTTCGAGATGGTAGCCGGGCGATGCGTGCCCGGCGGGCCTGTCATCGGCGGTGGCGGCGGTGTGCGATCGCGAGGGCCCCGTTGAATCGCGCCGCGGCGGGCAGCGGCGATGTATCGCACGTGTTCTCCGCCCCAAAGCTCATGGCGTCTCCGAGCCAGTGGTACCTCGTGAGCGGCGGGCGGACCAGCGCCTATCGGCGTCTCCGTTGGCTCGCGCGTCATCCCTCCGGGATGGCCGTGGGGTTCGTAGCGGTCTTCCTCCTGATCCTCGTCGCGAGCAGTGCGACCCCCTGGGGGAAGGCGACCGCGCCCGCCGCCGCCCCGTCGGCCCGACTCGGCGCCTCTGCCGCGCCCGCGTTGTCGGCGATTCCCTCGATCGGCTCCCTCGCGACCTCCGTTTCCCCGATCACCCTGGGAACCTCGGCCAGCCCGGCCGAGATCTGCGCGCTCAACACGAGCACCTGCAGCGCCGGGACCGGCACGACCCGCGTCACCCTGTCGGCCCAGGCGACGTCGACCCCCCGTCCCTACTGGCCGGACGTACAGGTCGCCTTCGTGATCGAGACGACCGCGTACGACGGCGTCGCCGACCACTACAACTCCTTCCAGGGAACGGACCCGTACGCGGTGGCCACGCAGGCCCAGGGGCCCCTCTGCGAGGAGTCCAACGGGGTGCCGTTCTTCGTCGCCAACGCGGGAACCCTCGCGAACGCGATCGCGGCGGCCAACCCTCACTCGAACGTGTCGTTCGCGATGGTCGACTTCTTCGGTACCGACTACGACTGGAACGACGGTCCGTTCGACTCGTGGAAGTACCACGTCGACATCTCGGACTTCGTCCCGTCCTACGAGTTCGGCTCCGCGGTCCACACGACGTTCCAGGCGACGCAGCTCAACGAGGGGAACGGCTGGGGCTGCGTCTGCGGATTGGACGACAACTTCCTGCACTCCTCCTCGATCACGGCCCTCTACGGCACCATCATCGGGAGCGGCCTCACCTGGTCGCTCAACACCCACCACGTGATCGTCCTGATGGGGTCGGCGGCCCCGCGCGACCCGAGCTACCCGGAGAACTACTGGGTGAGCGGGTTCGACCAGTGCTGCACCAGCCCAACGGAGTACAGCGGAACGTGCGAACCCTCCTACACGTTCGGCACCGGAGCGAGCCCCGCCTGCGAAGGGTGGGTCCGCTCGCAGGACGGCAACCCGCTCCATTCCATCGCCGCGCTGACGAAGAGCGCGCCGTCGTGCACGGAGTCGATCGGTGGGGCGTGCACGATCGACGTCATCAGCTACTGGGACACGCCCACCGACCCGTACTCCCAGGGGTGGCCGACGGGGAACAACGTGGTGCACCCGGGCGGCCTTCCCGCCGGATCGTCGGGTCCGGGCGGGTTCTACGTGATCGCCGATGCCGTGAACATTCTCCGCGCTGGCTGCGACCTCGCCGCGGCGACCGGCGGGAGCTGGGACGGGCCGGCCTACTGGTCCTGCTCGGACGGTCAGTCCGGGAGCCTTCAGTACGTCCCGCACGGACCGATCGACAGTCCGAACACGTACAACCCCACCCTCTTCAACGCGCTCCGACAGATCAGCTTCGGACCGATCTACGCGTCGCTGGTCGCGAACGGCTCGACGCGCCCGCTCTTCTCCTACGTTCCCCCCGCGAACTTCGCGATCGCCTCCGACCCGCAGTTCGCGACCGCGTGCGTGACGCCGGACGGGTTCCTTCCGACCTGCCAGCGCCTTCCCTCGGTCCTCCACCAGACGGGCGTCACGTACCTGGGATGGAACTGGAGCACCAACAAGAGCCTCAACCAGCTCTACATCGGGGACTCGTGGACCGCCTCGTTCAACATCGTGAACACCGGACCCCCGAACGCCCTGGACCCGGTGCTCGCCTGCACGACGATCACGTGCCGCGCGGCCGGCTCCGGGGCCATCGCTGGCCTCTTCTCCTCGGTCACGTACTTCCTGCCGAACTCGACCGCGCTGGAGGTCGTGTCGTTCCCGCTCGCCCAGGTTCGTGTGATCGGGGTGGCGCCGCTCGGCCCGCCCCCCTTGGTGCCGCCTCCGCCTCCGCCCTTCCCGCCGACCCTCCCGATCATCATCGCGCCGCTGACGCCGGTCCTGATCGCCACGCCGACGGCGGTCGGACAGGGGATCGGTTCGGTCTCGCTCCAGGCGGCCGCAGCGGGATTCCTCGGGGCCGGTTTCATGCGGGTGGGCCTCAAGAACAAACCCATCGCGATGCGCGTCGCCGCGAAGGCGGGCCCGCAGCTCTCGAAGTTCGATTCGGACCGCTCCCGGAAGGACTCGGGCGTCGGCCGCTTCGTCTGAGCGTCGCTACCCCCCTTCGGACCGATAGCGTGTAACGGCCGTGTACTCCGCCCAAAGCTTCATCCCCGTCGTACCCCAACGGGAGCCGATGGAGAGGGCCCGTGCACGATGGGGCCGGAGCCGCCTCGCACCTGCGTTCGCGGTCGGGTCCCTGATCGGGATACTCGTCATCTTCCTCGTGGCCGGCGGCTCCCGACCGACCGGCGTCGGCCCGTCGGCGCACCCGACACCCACCGCCCACCTGAGCGCGGGGTTCCACGCGACTGCCCCTCCGATCCTCTCGCCCTCCACGCTCCCGGCCCTCACGCTCGGCACGGCCGCCTCTCCGCTCACGATCTGCTCCGTCGGCACCACGTCCTGCAACGCCGGCACCGGGACCGCCCGGGTGACCCTAACGGCGGAGGCGACGTCGGTGCCGAAACCCTACTGGCCGGACGTCCAGGTCGCCTTCGTCATCGAGACGACCGCGTACGACGGGACCTTCGATCATTACAACTCCTACTACGGCGAGGACCCGTGCGGGATCGCGACGAGCGGCCAGGGACCCCTGTGCGAGGAGTCCAATGGCGTGCCGTTCTACATCGCCAACGCGGGGAACATCGCCCACGCGATCGCGGCGGCCAATCCGCACTCGAACGTCTCCTTCGCCATGGTCGATTTCTTCGGGACCGACAACGACTGGAACGACGGCAACGGCGACTCGTGGAAGTACCACGTCGACGTCGCCGACTTCGTCCCCTCGCAGGACTTCGGCAGCGTCGTCAAGAGCACCTTCCAGTCCGAGCAGATGAACGAGGGGAGCGGCTGGGGATGCGTCTGCGGCCTGGACGACAATTTCCTGCACTCCTCGTCGATCACCGCGCTCTACGGGACGATCATCGGGAGCGGGTTGAGCTGGTCCAAGGACACGCACCACGTGATCGTGCTGATGGGATCGACGGTCCCGCGCGACCCGTCGTACAAGGTCGACTACTACGTGAGCGGGTTCGACCCGTGCTGCTACTGGGGCTCGGGCCAGTACGGGGCGACCTGTGAACCGGCGTACGTCTTTGCGAACGGGGCGAGCCCGAACTGCGAGGGCTGGATCCGTTCCCAGGACGGCGACCCCACGCACTCGATCGCCGCGCTGACCCGGACCGCGCCACAATGCACCCAGTCGATCGGGCACGCCTGCACGATCGATGTCATCGACTACTGGAACACGCCGACGGATCCGTATTCGCAGGGGTGGCCGAGGCAGAGCAACGTCGTCCATCCGACCGGCCTCCCGGCCGGTGCGGCCGGGCCCGGCGGGTTCGCAGTCATCGCGAACTCGGCCTCCATCCTCACGGCCGGCTGCGACCTCGCGGCGGCGACGGGAGGGAGCTGGAACGGCCCCGCGTACTGGACGTGCGCGAACGGCCAGACGGGGAGCCTTCAGTACGTCGAGCATGGCCCCATCGACAATCCGAACACGAACAATCCCACCCTGTTCAATGCCCTCAAGCAAATCAGCTTCGGACCGGTCTACGCCTCGCTCGTGGCCATCGGGACCACGAACCCGATGTTCACTTACGTTCCTCCGGCGAACTTCGCCGTCGCGCCGAACCCCGAGTACGGTACGGCGTGCGCGACCCCCACGGGCTACCTCAAGACGTGCCAGTCGGTTCCGACGGTGGTCCACCAGCTCGGCGTCACCTATCTCGGGTGGAACTGGAGCACGAACAAGACCCAGAACCAGTTGTTCGTCGGGGACGCATGGACGGCCTCCTTCAACATCGTCAACACCGGCCTTCCGTTCGCGCTCGACCCGGTCCTGGCGTGCATCACCGTTGCCTGTAAGGCCGCGGGATCGGGCCCGATTGCGGGCTTCTACTCATCGATCGCGTACTTCGCGCCGAACTCGACGCAGCTGACGGTGCAGTCGTTCCCCTTGGCGCAGGTCAACGTCCAGGGACCGCTCGCGCTCGGACCGCCCCCTCTCGTCCCGCCCGCCCCGCCGCCGATCCCGCCCGCGACGCCGATCGTCATCGCACCCGTGACCCCCGTGCTCATCGCCACCCCGACCGCGGTCGGCCAGGGGATCGGGTCGGTGTCGCTCCAGGCCGCCGCCGCCGGCTTCCTCGGCGCCGGGTTCATGCGCGTGAGCCTGAAGAACCGGCCGATCGCCCTCAAGGTCGCCGCGAAGGCGGGACCCCAGCTCTCGAAGTTCGACGCCGAGAAGGACCGGAAGGACTCCGGTGTCGGTCGGTTCATCTGAGCCCGCTCCGGTCCCGCCCGGCGGCGCCCGACGGGCGAAAATGACGGGCGTTCTAGCGCCGCGTACGTGAGCCTTTAAGGAACGAGAGGGACCTGCGGGCCCCGTGGAGTCGTACTTCCGCTCGATCGAGGCCGAGGTCGATCGCGCGTACGACGCCGCCACCAACGCGCGACGCGTGGGCCTCGACCCGTCGCTCGATCCCGAGGTCCCGAAGGCGCAGGACATGGCGATGCGCGTCGAGAAGTTGCTCGGCCACCTGCACCTCGACGGGATCTCCACCGAGATCCGCACGCTCTCCGAGACCCAGGAGCGCGAGGACGTCGCGGTCGAGATGGCGCGCCGGATCGTGCGCGATCCACGGCGCGGCGCCACCGCCGAGGCCCGGCTCGACGCGGGGCTGCGCGTCGGCCTTGCGATCCTGACCGAGGGTATCCTCGTCGCCCCGCTCGAGGGGCTCGCGGAGGTCCACCTCCGGACCGACCGGTCGGGGGAGGGGTACGTCGAGCTCTACTACGCCGGCCCGATCCGCGCCGCGGGCGGCACCGCCCAGGCGCTCTCGGTGCTCCTCGCCGACGTCCTCCGACGCGACCTGGGGCTTTCGGTCTACCACCCGGACGAGGCGGAGATCGGACGTTACCAGGAGGAGATCCCGCTCTACAAGCATCTCCAGCACCTCCAGTACGTGCCGAGCGCCGAGGAGATCGATCTCGTCGCCCGCCACGTTCCGGTGTGCATCTCCGGCGAAGCGACCGAAGGCGACGCCGAGGTGAGCGCGTTCCGCAACCTTCCGCGCGTCCCGACGAACGGGATCCGGGGCGGCGCGTGCCTCGTGATCGCCGAAGGGCTCTGCCAGAAGGCGCCGAAGCTCCGCAAGATCGTCGAGAAGCTCGGCGTCCCCGGCTGGGAGTTCCTCGAGAAGCTAGGTCGTCAGAAGGCCGCCGCGCTCGAGGACGGAGCGGCGCCCAAGTACCTGACCGAAGCGATCGGGGGCCGGCCGATCCTCGCCTATCCCCACCGCGCCGGCGGCTTCCGTTTGGTCTACGGACGCTCGAGGACCGGCGGGCTCGCGGCGTGCGCGCTCAATCCCGCCACCATGGTCGTCCTCCGCAACTTCGTCGCGATCGGGACACAGGTGAAGCTCGAGTACCCGGGCAAGGCGACGGCGATGGCCGTCTGCGACGCGATCGAGGGCCCGATCGTCGAGCTCGACGGCGGGACCGTCCTCGCGGTCCACGACGCGGCGCGCGCGCGCGAGCTCCTGCCCCGGATCCGCCGGATCGTCGACCTGGGGGAGATCCTCGTCCCGTTCGGCGAGTTCCTCGAGAACAACCGCGCCCTCGTGGCCGGCGCCTACTCGGTCGACTGGCATCGCGAGGAGCTCCGGTCGGCCGGCGTCCCGGACGAGGACGCGGACCTGGTGCCGTCGTACGACGACGCCCTCGCGATCTCGCGCACCTTCGGCGTCCCCCTCCACCCCCGTCATCTCCTCTTCTGGCACGATCTCACGGTCGATGAGCTGGCCGAGCTCTCCCGGTTCGTCGAGCGCTCGGGACGCTGGGAGAACGGCTGTCTGGTGCTCCCGTGGCAGGCCGGACCGAAGGAAGTGCTCGTCCGCTTGGGGTTCCTGCACGAGCCCGCCGACGCCGACTCGCTCCGGGGCGAGCCCACCGGCTCGGAGGCGCTCCTCGGCGGGCTCGGACTCTCCGCGGACTCGGCCGGAGTTCGGCGGCGCGAACCTTTGGAGCCGCTCGGGACCGATCCCCTCGCGCTGGTGAGCCGTCTCGCCGGCGCCCCCGTGCGGGCCCGCGGCCCTTCACGGATCGGAGCCCGGGTCGGCCGGCCGGAGAAGGCGCGGCTGCGGAAGATGAGCCCGAACGTCCACGCCCTCTTCCCCGTCGGCGACGCGGGCGGGAGCCACCGGTCGGTCCCCGAGGCCGCGCGCCACACGATGCGCGACGGCGTGCGCGTCATGCTCGGGCACCGACGCTGCCCCGCGTGCGACCGGTCGACGGTGTGGCTCAAGTGCGCCTGCGGCGCGCACACCGAGCCGACCGGCGAGGTCGTCACCGAGGCGCTGCCGATCGCCCGCCTGTGGGCCGATGCAGTGGGCCGCCTCCACTTGGGGAAGGTCCCCGAGGTCAAGGGGGTCAAGGGCCTCACCTCGCCGGGGAAGGTTCCCGAGACCCTCGAGAAGGGGATCCTGCGCGCCGCGCACGGGATCTCGGTCTACCAGGACGGCACGGCGCGGTTCGACGTCACCGATCTACCGCTCACCCACTTCCGGCCGAGAGAGATCGGCCTCTCGATCGAGCGCGCGCGTGAGCTCGGCTACGCATCGGACTGGTCCGGCGCCGAGCTCACGGACCCGGAGCAGCTCGTTGAGCTCCGGCCGCAGGACCTCGTCCTCGCGCGGGCCGGCGGCGAGTACCTGATGCGGCTCGCCCAGTTCGTCGACGACGAGCTCGTGAAGCTCTACGGCCTCGAGCCGTTCTACCGGGCGAGCCGGCCGGAGGACCTCATCGGCCAGATCGTCGTCGCGCTCGCGCCCCACACCTCCGGCGGCGTCGCGGGCCGGATCATCGGGTTCACCGCCGCCGAGGCGTGCTTCGCCCACCCCGTCTTCCACGCGGCGAAGCGGCGGAACTGCGACGGCGACGAGGATTCCGTGACGCTCTTGATGGATACGCTCCTCAACTTCTCCCGCTCGTACCTCCCGGAGAGCCGCGGGGCGCTCATGGACAAGCCCCTGGTGCTGACGACGCGCCTCGACGCGACGGAGGTCGACAAGGAGGCGCACAACCTCGACGTCGCCGCGCGCTATCCGATCGAGTTCTACCGGCTCGCGGAGGCCGGACGACCCGCGAAGGAGGCCGAACCGCTCATCGAGACCCTGGGCCGTCGGCTCAAGGACCCGGAGCCGATGGCCGGGCTCGCGTTCACGCACGACACGACGGACATCGCGGGGGGGCCGGTCTGCTCGGCGTACCGAGAGGCCGGTTCGATGGTCCGCAGCGTCGAGCTCTCGCTCCTCCTCACGGCCCAGATCCGCGCCGTCGACGTCGCCGATGCGGTATCGCTCGTCCTCAACCACCACTTCCTGCCGGACCTCATGGGTAATCTGAAGAGCTTCGCGACGCAGAAGTTCCGGTGCAAGACGTGCAACGCCTCGTACCGACGGCCCCCGCTCTCCGGGCAGTGCTCGGCGCGCACGAGCGCGGGCGCGATCTGCCACGGCGAGATCGTCCCGACGGTCTACGAGGGCGCGGTCCGCAAGTACCTCGGGCTCTCCCAGCGGCTCGCCGAGACCATCGGGGTCACGCCGTACCTCCGCCAGCGGATCCGGATCCTGGAGACGTCGCTCGAGACGATGTTCCCCGGCGCGCCATCGCAGACGACGCTCGAAGGGTTCCACAGCGACGCGCCCGCGCTCCTCCCGCCGGAGGAGTAGCGCGACGCGCTCCTCCCAACAGCCAAATACGTGGGGAGGGCTCGTCGGACCGCGGGCTTGTGGGGTAGTTTGGACTATCCTTTCGGCCTTCGAAGCCGAAGACCTGGGTTCGAATCCTTCGGGCGCCGCCCGTGGGCGGAACTCCCAGCAAGCCCGTCCGGGGCCTCGGTCCCGGACGCTACCGGAAGTACCCCGGGGATGCGCTCGGGTCGGTGCGCTTTTCTTCTTCGGGTTTGACCGCCTCGAGGACGTCGAGCGCCAGGAGGGCGTTGAGCGGGATCAATCGGATCCGTCCCTTCTCCTCGCGGACGCTGTCGTCGAGCTCGACGGCGAGGGAGTTGTCGCCGCCGACGGAGACCAATCCCCGGAAGACGCCCGTCGAGACGAGCGCCTCGTCGCGGCTCCCGGCGGAACGGATGCGGACCTTGGAGCCCGCGGTGAGGACGATCGACGGTTTCTTCGCGCTGGGGCTTTCCTTGTCCGTTGTCATCCTTAGCTTCCTCGTGGTTTGGTTTGGACCTTGAGAGTCGGGGCCGGGGCCGCGGGTTCGACCGGTCGCTCGAGCAGGGACTGGAGGTGATCGACCGTCGCGCGATACCGCCGCAGCGCGTTCTGCGCGTTCGCCTCCGTGAAGTCCCAGGCGCGCGCGAAGCTGCCGTAGCGCAATCGGTACCCCTTGCGTCCCTTCCCGTCGGCGGAGCCGCTCACCTCTTCGAGGAGGTCGAGCGACTTGAGCTTGTTGATGTGCCGGTAGATCGTCGGCTTCGACGTCTTCAGGACGGCGACGAGCTCTTCCGCGTACCACGGCCGCGACGGATCGCGCAGGAGGCACTCGCGCACGAGCCGGTACGCGAGCGATCGGCCGACGGGCCCGTCGCCCGCGCGCCGGTCCTCGCCCTCGGGAAGGTAGCCCACCATCCGGAGGAACTCGACCAAGACCTCGTCGACGTTCGAGAGGGGCGTGAGGGGGGTCGAGTAACGCAACGTGAGCTCGAAAGGCATGAATTCTCCAGACTCCCAGTCCCCCATCGGATAAAAAACCGAATGCCGCGACCCCGCCGTTCGCGGGAAACGCTTTGACGCCGGGGCCGCTCCCGCGCTCGATGGGGTTCGTCCTCGTCGCCCCGAGCACCGTGAGCGAGGCGCTCGCCCTCGCGGCCCCCGGCCCCTCGGGTCCGACGCTCGTTCTCGCCGGCGGGACCGACCTCCTGCGCGACCTGGACGACGGCCGGGTCGCGCCGGCCCGCCTCCTCTCGCTCCGACGGATGCCGTGGCGCTCGATCGCGTGGAACGGCGACTCCGTCACGATCGGGAGCACGCGTTCCCTTCGCGAACTCGAGCTCGACGGAGCGATCCGTGAGCGCCTGCCGGGCCTCTGGGAGGCGATCCGGGCGGTCGGCGGCGTGGCGCTCCGACAGCACGCGACGCTGGGAGGGAACATCGCGCGCGCGTCGCCCGCGTCGGACCTTCTGCCGATCCTCCTCGCCTACGATGCGCGGGTGTCGACGGTATCCGCGGACGGCGCACGCCGTCTCGCGGTCGCGGACGTCGTCCTCGCGGCCCGTCGCACGGTCCTCGCTCCCGGTGAGCTCATCGAGGCGATCGAGATCCCGGACGCCGGACCGTCGACCTACGTCTGGCAACGCGTCCGGCCGGCGAACGACATCTCCCAGGTGGGCCTCGCCGTTGCGTACGCCGGGACGCCTGCCACGTGGCGGATCGCGCTCGGCGGCGTCATGCCGCGCCCCGTCCGTCTCCCGACCGTCGAGGCACGGCTGGGAGAGGGGATCCCGGACGAGGCTACCCTCGCCGCCGCGGCTCGGGAGGCGGCGGAACGAGCACCGTTCGTCTCGGACAAGCGCGCCACGGAGGCCTACCGACGCCACCTCGTCACCGTGCTGCTCCGGCGTGCCGTCGGCACCGTCGTCGAACGTTTCGCGAGCGGGGCCGATCGATGACCGACGACCCGCTGCGCCTCACCGTGAACGGCGAGGCCCGCGCCCTCACGGATGTCCCCGCGGACGAGCGCCTCCTCGATACGCTGCGCCTCCGGCTCGGTCTCACGGGGACGAAGGAAGGGTGCCGGTCGGGCGATTGCGGTGCCTGCACCGTGGTCGTGGACGGTCGTCCGATCCTGAGCTGCCTCACGCTCGCGCACGAGGTTCCCGAGGTCGCGATCCTCACGATCGAGGGAGCCCACCGGGATCCGACCGGAGCGCGCGTGCAGGGCGCCTTCGATCGCGAAGGCGCTCTCCAGTGCGGCTATTGCACGCCCGGGTTCGTCATGGCGGTCACCGGCCTCCTGACCGAACGCGGCGGAGGGGCCGACGCGGAGGAGCTGCTCGACGACCTCTCCGGTAACCTCTGCCGGTGCACCGGGTACGCCGCGATCGTGCGTGCGGTCCGATCCGTGGCGGAGGCCCCTCGATGATCCGATCCGACGCCGCGATCAAGCTCAATGGCTCGGCGATCTACGGGACCGACCTCCGCGAGGAGGGGATGCTCTGGGGCGCCCTCGTCCTCGCCCCGTCATCGGCCCACGCCCGGATCACCTCGCTCGATCTCTCGCGAGCGCGCGCGATGCCCGGCGTCGTCGCGGTCGTCGGACCGGACGAGACGCGGGCCGTCCTCCCGCCCCGAGAGGGCGACGGGGCGCGGCCGTTGTTCCCGCGCGACGAGGTCGTCTACCGGAACCAGCCGGTCGCGGCCGTGGCAGCGGAGACCCGCGCGCAAGCGCGAGCTGCCGCACGCGCCGTCGGACTCACGCTCGAGCCTCTTCCGGTGATCGCGGACGTCGAGACCGCCTTCCCGGAGTGGCCGGCGGAAGCGGCGACCGGACGGCCGGAGGTGATCGCCCACGTGCACGCGCGGCACGGCGACGTGCAGGAGTGCTTCCGCACGGCGGAGTTCGTCCACGCCGAGACGTACCGGACGAGCGGGGTGCACCAGGTCGCGCTCGAGCCGCACGCGTGTCTCGCGCGCGTGGACGGGGACCGGTGGTTCGTACGGACCTCGACGCAGGCGCCGTTCGGCGTCCGCGAGGACGCAGCGGAGATCCTCGGTCTTCCCGAGGAGCGGATTGTCGTCGAAGGCACCTGGGTCGGAGGTGGCTTCGGTGGCAAGGGGGCGTCGTTCCTCGAGCCGTACGCCCTCGTGCTCGCGGCGGCCGCCCACCGGCCCGTCAAGCTGCAGCTCACGCACCGCGAGGAGTTCCTCCTCGGACGCACCACGCTCCCGACCGTCGTGCGCATCGAGACCGCGGTCCGCGGCGGCCGGATGACCGCCCGACGGGTCCGCCTGCTCCTGGACTCGGGGGCCTCGCTGCCCGGGCGCGACTTCGCGACCGGCTTCGTCATCGGCTTCCTCCTCGGGCCGTACCGGTTCGACGCCGTCGAGATGGAAGGCTACGGGATCCGGACGAACAAGCCGCCGTTCGGACCGCACCGGGCCCCGCTCACCCCGCAGTGCGTGTTCGTCGCCGAGTCGCACACCGATTCGATCGCCCGACGGCTCGGGGTCGATCCGATCGAGTTCCGTCAGCGCCACGTGTGGCGCGAAGGCGATCCCACGCACCTGGGCCAGCCCGTCGGCCCGTTCGGACTGGAGGAGGGCCTCAAGCGCGCACAAGAGGTCGCTCGAGCGTGGCGGGTGGACCTCCCGCCCGACAACGGCATCGGAGTTGCGATCGGCTTCTGGTCGACGGGGACGGGGGCGGGCGGCGAGGCGCGTCTCCGCCTCGATGCCTCGGGTCTCACGATCGTCGAGGGGGCCCGGGAGATCGGAAGCGGGTCGGTCGTCGGCGGCCTCATCCGCGTCGCGCAACGCGTCACCGGCCTGCCCGTCGAGGCGATCCGACTCGACTACCGTGACACCTCCGAGGCGCCGTACGATTCGGGGGTCTTCGGGAGCCGCACCGTGGGAGCGCTCGGCCAGGCGGTCGAGAAGGCCGCCCGTCGCCTCCTCGAGGGATTGGCGGAACGGACGGGGCCGGGGCCCCTCACGCTGGGCTGGCGCGGGGACCAGGTGATGGTCGACCGGGCCGCCGGTTCGGTCCCGCTCGCATCGTTGCTCACGTCGGCGGAGCGGGAGAAGGGGGGTCTCGAGGCGTCGGGGCGCCACTTCGGTTCCCCGGGGAAGATCGACGAGAGCCGCGTCGTCGGCGGCTCGTTCTATCCGTACAACGATTTCGTCGGCACCGTAGCGGTCGTCCAGGTGCAGGTCGACCGCGAGACGGGGGCGGTCGCTCCGGTCCGCATCGCCGCGTTCCCGGAGACCGGCGTCACGATCGATCGCGCCCTCGTCGACGGCCAGATCGAGGGCGGGGTCGTGATGGGCCTCGGCACCGCGCTCACCGAGGAGATGCTCTGGGGACCGGACGCGCGTCTCGCCAACCCGTACTTCCTGGACTACCGCATTCCCACGCTGACGGAGGTGCCGCCGATTCTCGTCGATCCGATCGAGGGGTTCCGGGGCGCCGGACCCTTCGGCGCGAAGGGGGTCGGGGAGCCGCCGATCATCCCGATCCCCGCGGCCGTCGGCAACGCCGTCGCCGATGCGGTCGGGGCCCGGGTCACCGAGCTCCCGCTATCGGCCGAGCGCGTCGCCCGCGCGCTTAAACTCCTCTGAGGCAGGCCCGAGCGATGCCGATCACGCCGAGCGATGTCGCGGCGATCGTCTCCGCGTACGACGCGGCACCGATCGTCGCCGCCGTCGGATCGCACTCGGCGCTCGACATCGCCGACGGGGCGTCGTCCGAAGGGTTCCGCACCCTCGTCCTCGCCCAGAAGGGCCGGGAACGGACCTACTCGCAGTACTACCGCACCCGGCGCGACGCAGCGGGTCGACCCGTCCGGGGCTGCGTCGACGAGGTCTGGACGTACGCGCGGTTCGCCGACCTGGCCCAGGCCGACCAGCAGGCGCGGCTGCGCGCCGCGTCGGCCCTGCTCGTACCGAACCGAGCCCTCAGCTCCTACGTCGATCTCTCGGTGCTGGAGAACGACCTCCGGGTCCCGATCGTCGGGTCCCGCTCGCTCCTGCGGATCGAGGAGCGGACGGAGCGGGACAACTACTACTCGCTCCTCGAACACGCCGGGATCCCGACGCCGACCGCGGTCCCCGATGCGGCGTCGATCGACGGCCTCGCGATCGTGAAGCTCCCCCACGCCACGAAGCGCCTCGAGCGCGGGTTCTTCACGGTCGCCAGCCTCGGCGAGTTCCAGCGCAAGCGCGACGAGCTCCTCCGGCGCGGAACGATCACCCAGACGGACCTCGACGCGGCGCGGATCGAGCGGTACATCCTGGGGCCGGTCTTCAACTTCAATTTTTTCTACTCGGCGCTCGCCCCGCGCGACGAGGCGCTCGAGCTCCTCGGGGTCGACGAGCGCCGCGAGAGCTCGCTCGACGGCCTCGTGCGCCTCCCCGCGTCGCAGCAGTTGGAGCTCGCCGAAGCGGGTCGGATCCCCGAGTACACCGTCGTCGGGCACGGCACCCTCACCGTCCGCGAGTCGATCCTCGAGGAGGTCTTCGCCCTCGGAGAGAAGTTCGTCGTCGCCGCCCGCAACCGCTACCCGCCCGGGATCCTGGGACCGTTCTGCTTGCAGACGTGCATCGACCCGGACGGCCGGCCGTGGGTCTTCGACGTGGCGGTCCGGATCGGAGGCGGCACGAACATCCATCTGGGGCTCGGCCATCCGTACGGCAACGCCCTCTGGCGGGGACCGATGAGCTCCGGACGCCGGATCGCCCGCGAGATCCGACGGGCCCTCGACGACCACCGACTCGGGGAGATCGTGACGTGACCGCATCCCCGACCTCGCCCCCGACCGCTCCCCCGGTCCTCCTGCGGACCGCATTGTTCGCCTTCCACCAATCGCACGGCGCCCATCTCGTTCCGTTCGCCGGGTGGGAGATGCCCCTGTACTACGAGAGCATCCTCGCCGAGCACCAGGCCGTGCGCCACCACGTCGGCCTGTTCGACGTTTCGCACATGGGGATTCTCACCGTGGCGGGAGTGCACGCCGGCGATCTCCTCGCGCGTCGCACCACGGCGAACGTGCCCAAGCTGGCTCCCGGCCAGGTCCGGTACACCTTCCTGCTCGACGCGGGCGGAGCGATCGTCGACGACCTTCTGATCTCCCGCGTCGACGACGGCACGCATCCCGAACTCTCGTTCCTCGTCGTGCCGAACGCGGCGAATGCCTCGTCGGTCTACGACCTCCTCCGCTCCCACCGACGGCCCGACACGCAGGTCCATCTGCTCAACCCGACGGTCTCGATCCTCGCCGTCCAGGGCGGCGGGGCGCGGGGACTTCTGGAGAGCCTCTTCGGCTGGCGGCTCGGGGCGCTCAAGTACTACACCGCCCGGCGCTTCCCCGCGATGCGGACGGACGGTCCCGACGCCGATGGGATCCTGGGGACCGTGATCCCGCGCGACCTCGCGACGTCGTATCTTGTGAGCCGGACGGGCTACACGGGCGAGCCGGGGTACGAGGTGTTCGTCCCGGCCGCGGAGGCTCCCCGCGTCGCGGAGCAGCTCGTCGCGGCCGGTGCGCGCCCCTGCGGGCTCGGGGCCCGCGACACGCTCCGGCTCGAGAAGGGGTTCCTGCTTTCCGGGCAGGATTTCCACAGCGACCGGTCCCCCCTCGAGGCCGGTCAGGAGCGGTTCGTCGAGATGGACCACGAGTTCGTCGGCCGCGTCGCCCTCGAGAAACAGCAGAAGGACGGACTGCCCGCGCGCCTTGCGGGGATCCTCGTCGAGGAGCCGCGGGCGATCCCGCGGCACGGGACGCCGGTGCTACACGACGGGACGCCGGTCGCGATCGTCACCAGCGGCGGCCTTTCGCCCTCGCTCGAGAAGGGGATCGCGCTCGCCTATCTTCCCCTCGCGCTGACGGCGCCGGGGACGGAACTGGGCCTCGATATCCGCGGTCGGATCGTACCGGGTCGCGTGCACGCCCTCCCGTTCTACCCCGCCACGCCCGCGCGACGCTGATATACCCGACAGCGGCCCTTCTCCCACGATGCCGGGCGCCGCCGGGGTGGAGCGGCCGTTGATCGGCCGGCCCGAGAGCGTCGACGCCCTCCGACGCCGCGGCGATGCGGCGCGGGACGGGCGCGGTGGTTTTACCGTCATCGAGGGCGAGGCGGGCGTCGGCAAGACGACGCTCGTCGAGGGGCTCGTCCGCGAGGCCCGTTCGAAGGGACTCCACGTCCTGTTCGCGCGCGCCCCTTCGCTGGAGAACCCGCCCCCGTACCACCTCGTCCGGGAGGCGCTCGCGAGCCGGGTCCGCTCCGCCGAACGTCCGCGGGCGTCGCTCCCACCGCTCGCTTTCATTCCGACGGCGATCCGCTCCGGAGGCGGCTCCGACGATCCCTCCGATGAGAGGGGTCCCGAAGCGTGGCTCGTCGAGGACCATCTCATGGAATCGTTCGGCGCCGGCGGTGAGACCACGGCCGGCGGACGGCCCCGCATGGACTCCGAGCTCGCCGGCGAACTCCTGGCCGAGGGGAACAATTCGCCCACGGTGCTGGTCCTCGAGGACGTGCACCTCGCCGACGAGGGGTCCCTCGACGCCCTCGGGATCCTCGCCCCGCAGCTCGCCACGCAGCCGCTCTGGGTCGTCGTGTCGCGCCTTCCGCTCTCCGCCCTGCCGGGTCCCCGACGGGCCCGGCTCGAAGCGATCGAGCGGTCTGCCGAGGCCGAGACGGTCGTGGTGCGACCGTTCTCGCTCGCCGAGGCGACCGAGTTCGTCCGCACCGTCGAGCGCGGCGCGGAGGTCCGCGACGAGGAGGTGACCCGCTGGTACTCCCAGAGCGGCGGGAATCCGCTGTTCCTGGAGCAGCTGGCGCGCCGTCGGAGCGCGATCCGGACGGAACCGGCGGCCCGACCGCGCGGGAACCCGGAAGAGTTCGCGGACTACCTCGCGGGCCAATTGAGCGGATTAGCGCCGGAGCAAGAGCGCGTGCTCGCGGTGGCGTCCATCCTCGGGCGCGAGTTCCCGTTCGCGCTCCTCCTCCGAGCGAGCGGCGAAGAGGAGGAGGCGCTCGCCGAGACCGTCCAGGATCTCGTCGGACGCGGGGCGCTGCGCGAGCGTCCCGAGGAGATCATCGAGTTCCCGCGGGACGACCTGCGCCTCCAGATCTACGGCCGCCTCACGGAGGCGCGCCGCCGTCTCCTACACCGGAAGGCGGGAGAGGCGCTCGAGGCGTACGCTTCGGCGGATGAGGCAACTGTCTACGCCCTCGCCCGCCACTACTACGTCGGCAAGGTCGACGACAAGGCCGCGGCCTACAACCGGCTCGCGGGCGAGCTCGCGGCCCGCGCGTTCGCGCCCCAGGTCAGCCGGGAGCACTACGATCGCGCGATGGAGTGCCAGCGTCGGATGAAGCCGCGCGATCCGGTCACGGAGCTCGAGATGGCCCTCGAGATCGCGGTGCAACTGGACCGATTGGGGGAGCTCGATGCGGCGGAATCGGTCCTTAAGTCCGCTCTCCCTCCCGCCGACACGCCCTCGGTCCCCCCCGCGCTGCGCGCCGTCGCCCGGATCTCGCTCGCGCGGATCTACTCCGACCAGGGCCGGTGGGACGACGTCGAGAAGATCACGACCGAACTGATGCCGATGAGCGATCCCGCATGGAGCGCGCGCACGCGCCTCGCGCTCCACCGGCTCCGGGGGGAGCTCCTGTACTACTACGGGCGGTATCCGGAGTCGCTCGAGCAGCACGACCGGGCCCTCGCGATTGCGCACGAGGAGCACGACGCCCGCGAGGTCGCGCTCGAGACGGTGCGGCGCGCGAACGTCCTCGGGATGATCCCCGGCCGGTTCGAGGAAGCGGTCGCCGACTACAAGCGGGTCTGCCGGACGCTCATCGAGCGCGGCGACCTGGGCGAGGCCGCGTACACCCTGATCTATCTCGGGGTCGTCCTCAGCCAGTACGGCCGGACCGACGAGGGCCTGACCGCCCTCGAAGAGGCGAAACAGCTCGCGGAGAAGGCCGGCGACCCGCGCCGGCTCGGCTGGTCGCTGTTCAATATCGCGGACCTGGAACGAGAGCGGGGCAATCTCGTCGGCGCCCGGTCCGCGAACCGGCGCGCGCGGGAGATCCTCGAGAAGGTCGGGGACCGGTTCGGCCTCGTCCAGACGGAGATCGTCGAGGGGAAGATCCTCCTCCAGGCCGGCGATCTTGCCGCGGCGCAGACGGAGCTCCTCGAGGCCTACCGGCTCGTCCGCGAGCTCAACGTTCCCGCCGACGAGGCCGAGGTCGTCCTACGGCTCGCCGAGCTCGCCCTCGCGCGCGGCGACACCGCATCGGTCGAGGCCCGGGCTCAGGAGCTCGCGCGCCTCGGGATCGATCGCCTGCGGCCGGATCTCATCGACGACCACCGGCGGTTCCTCCAGCGGATGCGCGAAGGAGGCGGGGCGACTGGCGCGTAGGGGCCGTCCGCCGCCCCGGGAGGAGCCGGCGCCGCCGCGTCCCTCGGACCTCCGCGCCGCCCTCACCGAGGACCGGGTCGATCGCGACCGGACGACGCGCGCCCTCTTCCCGCTCCCCGTCCGAGCGCGGGCAGAGGTTATCGCGCAGGGGAACGGCATCGTATCGGGGATCGCCGTGGCGAAGGTGCTCGGCCGCCTCCTCGGCCTCCGGGTCACCCCGCTCCGGCACGACGGTGACGTCGTTCGGAGAGGCACGGCCGTCCTGGCCGTCGACGGGGACCTCCGTCGGATCCTGCAGGGCGAGCGCACCCTCCTGAACTACCTCCTGCACCTCTCCGGCGTCGCCACCGCGACGCGGGCGGCCGTCCGCGCGGCGGGCCGGGGCTCGCGACCGAGCCTCGCCGTCTACGGGACGCGCAAGACCCTCCCGGGGCTCCGCGACCTCGAGAAGGCTGCGATATCCCACGGAGGCGGGTTCCCCCATCGCCGCGATCTTTCCTCGGCGGTCCTGATCAAGTCCAACCATCTCGCCTTCCTCCCGGTCGAGGAAGCGATCCGCCGCGCGCGCCGTTCGGTCGGCGCTGCATTCCCGATCGAGGTCGAGGTCGACCGCATCGGCTCGGCGATGCGCGCGGCGCGGGCGGGCGCCGATGCCCTGCTGATCGACAATCGCTCGCCCACCGCGGCGGCCCGCATCCTCCGGGCGCTCGAGCGGAACGGGCTCCGCGACCGGGTATGGGTCGAGCTTTCCGGAGGGATCACCCCCCGGACGATCCGCCGGTACCGACGCGTGGGCGCGGACGCCGCGAGCCTGGGGAGCCTCACGCACTCGGCCGTCGCGGTCCCGTTCCACCTCGTGGTGCGCCCCGGGTCGCTGCGCCGGCGGCACTCGGCTTAAGAGTGCTCTTCGCCTCGTTTTCGGGGGAGCGATGTCGCTCGAGTCCGAGGTGGCCCGGCTCAAGGAGGAACGGAACGCCGTCCTCCTCGCGCACAACTACCAGCGGCCGGAGGTCCAGGACGTCGCCGACTTCGTCGGGGACTCGCTGTACCTGTCTCGGAAGGCAGCGGAGACGGAGGCCGCGGTGATCTGTTTCGCCGGCGTCCGGTTCATGGCCGAGACCGCGAAGATCCTCAATCCGACGAAGACGGTCCTCCTTCCCGACCTCAAGGCGGGGTGCGGCCTCGCCGACTCGATCACCGCCGAGCTTCTTCGGGATTGGAAGGCCGAGCACCCCGGGGCCGTCGTCGTCGCGTACATCAACACCTCGGCCGACGTGAAGGCGGAGTCCGACTACTGCTGCACGAGCTCCAACGCGATGAAGATCGTGAGCCAGGTCCCCGCGGACAAGGAGATCCTGTTCCTCCCGGACATGTTCCTCGGAGATTACGTGCGACGGAAGACGGGACGCGCGATGCACCTCTGGGCCGGCGACTGCCCGGTCCATGCGAAGATGCGGCCGGAGGATCTGCAACGAGCGCGGCGCGAGCACCCCGGGGCCGAGATAGTCGCCCACCCGGAGTGCGGCTGCTCGACGGCCGCCCTCCCGCACGTCGACCGGATCCTCTCGACCGACGGGATGGTGCGGTTCGCCGAGGAGACGCGCGCGCCCGAGGTGCTCGTGGCGACGGAGATCGGGATCCTCCACCGGATGCGCAAGCTCAATCCGACGACGAAGTTCACGCCGCTCTCCGAGGGAACCATCTGTCCGTACATGAAAGAGATCGACCTCACGGATGTTCGCGATTCGCTTGCGAAGAACCAGTACGTCATCGACGTCCCGGTCGAGATCGCGCGCAAGGCCCGGCTCTCCCTCGATCGGATGCTCGCGGCCTGATCGGTCGTCCCTTGGGGCCCGACACGATCCCGGGCGACGACGGAGGCTGCGGGCGGGAAGATTTCTATTCGCGCGTCCGTGACCGCGGTGCGCGAGCTCGCTCGCGCGGCGCCGATGAAGCTGCGAACGATCCGGCAGGTCGTCGTCATTCCCGCCACACCCGAACAGGTCTACGACGCGCTCACGACCACGAAGGGCCACGTCGCGTTCACCGGGGCGCCGGCGCGCATCCGCCCGCAGGTCGGAGCCACGTTCTCGGCCTGGGGTGGCTACATCCACGGTGTGAACCGGGAGCTCGTTCGCCCCCGGAAGATCGTCCAGTCGTGGACCCCTTCGGAAGACACGTGGCCCCCCGATCACGAATCTCGTGTGACCTATCGGTTGACGAAGGTACGGGGTGGGACGCGTATCTCGTTCACGCACTCGGGTGTTCCGGCCGAGCACGTGGGCCACCTGTCGAAGGGATGGCACGAATCGTATTGGCGGCCGCTCCGAAAGCACTTCCGGGCGGCAAAGTGACGGAGCCGCACGGGCGAGCCCCCGTCCGCGGTCGCCCAATATCGGAGTAAGACCCTCTGCCGCGGTCGGGTACGCTCGCCGTCCCCGGCGGAACGATCTACTGGGAGAGCGCCGGCGCGGGACCCCCCGTTGCCCTGATCCACGCGGGGATCGCCGACCGGCGGATGTGGGACCGCGAGTTCATTCGGTACGCGATCTCCCATCGGGTGGTCCGATACGATGTCCGCGGGTTGGGTCGATCGACCCCCGCGCTTTCCGCGTACAGCGACGCCGAGGATCTCGCGGCGCTGCTGGACGATCGCGCGCTCCGACGGCCCACCTTGGTCGGAGTCTCCAACGGGGGCAGCATCGCCATCGACTTCGCCCTGACGCACCCCGAACGGGTCGAACGACTGATCCTGTCGGGGTCCGCGCTCGGCGGCTACGATCCCGCGCCGGGTACTTCCGCCGCCGGAGCCGCGGCGTCCCTCGACGCGCAGATGGAACCGATCCTGCGCGCGTGGAACGAACGACGGGTGGACGCGGTCGTGGAGGGACTGATGGGGCTGTGGTGCGCGACGCGGTCACAGACCTCCGCCCGCCGGATCCGGCGGATGATCCGCGAGAATCTCGCAGAGATCGTGACCGATGCGAGCGCCGCCCACGCTCGCGCCCTCGTGCCGGCGGCGGCGAGCCGTCTCGCCTCGATCGCGTGCCCCACGCTCGTCCTGGACGGCGATCGGGACGTCGAGCTCATCCGCCATATCGCGCGCGAGATCGCATCGAAGGTCCCGGGTGCGATCCACCGGACCCTCGCCGGGGCGGATCATCTTGCGAACCTCTCGCGCCCGCGCCATTTCGACGCGGCGGTCCTCGGATTCCTCGACTGACCCGGGCGACGATTCATCTCCTCCGTCGCATTCCCGAGCTCGAGCGGCGCCGTGTCGATTCGCGGGATCCACCACGTGCAGATCGCCCTGCCGCCCGGTCGCGAACCGGAGGCACGAGCGTTCTATCAGGGCCTACTCGGAATCCCGGAGGTTCCGAAACCGCCGAACCTTGCCGCGAGGGGCGGGTGCTGGTTCGAGCAAGAATCGGTTCGGATCCACCTGGGCGTCGAGGCGGAGTTCCGTCCCGCCCGCAAGGCGCACACCGCGTTGCTGGTCGGGGACCTCGCCACGCTCATCACCACCCTCGAATCGGCGGGGCACCGGGTGCGCGCTGGCGAACCGCTAGAAGGGTTCGTGCGCGGGTACGTCGACGACCCGTTCGGAAACCGGATCGAGCTGCTCCAGTCGATGGGACCGCGGAAGAAGTAGACCTACCGGAAGTGCCCCGGAATCACCGGGCCGATCCCGTGCACGAAGTAGCTGTACGCGACGACCCAGAGGAGGACCGCGGAGAGGAAGATGACGCCGATCGCGCTCCACGACGGCTTCTTGGTCAGGTAGAAGCCGATCGAGAACGGGTTGACGCGCGCCGACAGGAACGAGAATCCCGAGGAGAAGAGGAAGAGCCCGAGGAAGACGGGCACGAGAACCGTTACGGTGCCGAGCAGGAGGCCGAGGAACAGAACGAAAACCGCAAGCGGTGCGGCGGCGTGCGAACGTCGCGCCGGCTCCGCTTGGGCGACCTCCCCACGCTTCGGGGTTTTCCTCGACACGCTGGTACGCTCGGCGCGCGGGCTACAAGAAACCGGGTCTCGATTGGAAGCCGTGCGTGGGACGGCGAGGCCCATCCGAAGGTAGATACGGGGGTCGAGTGTCCCCGAACCGGAGCCGGTCGATGAGGGTCCTCTCCGCCCAAATTCCCCTCGGGGTCGGCCCCCGGTGGCGCGCGTGAGCGCCGGCAGCGATCCCGGCGGTGCCGGGATGGGACCGGTCCTGGTGGCGGGTCTGCTCCTGCTCCTCACGGGCATCGTCCTCCTTCTGGTCGGCGACGCGTTCTTCGCCACGGACGCCGCGAGCCGGAGCCTTTGGTCCGCCCTGATCGGGATACTCGTCCTCCTCGGCGGGATGCTCTACCTCCTCGTGCGGGTCCCCGAGCCGGCCCCGTCGCCCGTGCCCCGGCCCCTCGTCTCGAACGCGGCGTTCGAAGCTCCAGCTCCCGTCGTTGCTGCCGAACCTGCGATCTCCGATGTCGAGCCGTCTCCCGCCCCGGCTCCGGCCCGATTCATTCCCCCGACGGTGGCCTCGCTAAGTGCGGCGCCTTCGGTCCGACGCGCCGTCGCGATGGCGGCAGAGTCGACGGAGCCGGGCCCGTCCACGGCGCGCTCGTCTTTCCCCACCTCGATCCCCGGCGCCTACCTCCAGGCGCTGGCGAACCGCGAGTCGGGTCCCGACCTGTGGAACGAGGTCGCTCCGCCGATCGCCGCTGCGCTCCCGTTCTCGCCCGGTATCGGGCGCCCGATGGACACCTCGGCTCCGTGGGACGAGTCCTCCGAGTCGTCGGAACGCAACGCTCCGCGCCTCGAGCTCGAGCTGGCCCGCCTAAGGGCGCGGGTCCGGGAGCTCGAGGTCCCGCCGCGAACGGTCGCCCCATCGATCCTTCCCCCCCGAACCCCCGGGCTTCCGATGCCGGCGAAGGAGCCGCCCACGCCCCCGACCGGTGCGTCGGTCGGCGCCCGCGGGTGCGTCGGATGCGGTTCGGGCATCGCCGCGAAAGGCCCTTCCCACCTGTGCTGGGGGTGCGGCCGAACCCTCTGCTCGACCTGCTACTGGCGCTACGGCCCAGGCCCCGGTCTCCACCGCTGCCCGGATTGCCTCGCGCGAGCTCCGACAGGGACCGAGTCGATCTCGGGCGGTCGCCTTACTTCGACGTCGGGCGGTTTGTCCGGCCCGGCAGCCGGAGCTCCGACAGCGCCGCGGCGTTGAGCACGCGCTCGCGCGTCGCCCACCCGCGGCGTGCGGTGCGAACGGCGAGCTCGCGGGACAGCAGATCGCCGTCGCCCGCGGCGATGTGGATGCGACCGCCCCCCTCGATGAGCCGGTGAACGAGGCTCGCATCGAGCCCGTCCTCCGCACCGCTCCCCGTCACCTCGAGCGCGACTCCCGAGCGCTGGGCCCAAGCGATCCAGGGCGTCGCGGCGATCGGATCGGCCGTCGACCCCTCCGCACCGGTTCGGAGGTGGCCCACCAATAGCGGCGCGAAGTATCGAGCGCTCGGCTCCGTCGCCGGAGGGGGACCCGCTCGATCGGCACGGAGCTGGTGGTAATCCGGCCGGTCCGCAGCGGCCGGCGATCGGGGGAGGTCCCAGTGGTCCAACTCCTCGCCGAAGAGTATCCTCGGGGCGTCCGCCGCGAGCGAGCGCCACCGGCCGCGCGCCTCCGCGGTAACGGGAGAGAGGAGGACGCCCAGGTACTCCCAACCGAGGGCGCGCGCCTGGGCGATCGTCGACGCGATCTCCTTCTCGGATGCATCGCCCGAGGCGTGCACGTGGAGATCCCCTCGTAGGTCGGTTGTCTCGACCAGGCGAGGAAGCGTCCCCGCCGCCGCTTGGGCGATCTCTCCCTGGTCCTCCCGGATCTCGGGGGGGATGTACGAGAGACCCAGGGTCGCGTAGACCTCGGCCTCCGTGGCACCACCGACGCACTCCTCGCCTCGGAAGACGCCGTACTCGTTGATCTTGAGCCCGTGGTCCCGGGCGAGCGAACGCAGACGGACGTTGTGGTCCTTGGAGCCGGTAAAGTACTGCCACGCCGCTCCGAAGGCTAAGGGCTCGACGACACGGAGATCGACCTGGAGGCCGTCGTCGAACACGATCGTCTCCTTTGTCGAACCTCGCAGCACGATCTCCCGTCGGTCGGGGAGCGCGCTGAAGGCGTCGAAGACGCGCTCCGGCTCCGTCGCGGTCACGAGGATGTCGATATCGCCGACGCTCTCCCGTCCCCGTCGCAGGCTCCCCGCCACCTCGATCTGGTCGATCGGGGCCGCGCGACGCAATGCCGCGAGGATCCCGTCGGCACGCCGCGCGGCCGCGCGCAAGGGCGTTCGACGGCCGGGGGCCGACGCAGGGGTGACGGCCTTTTGGATGAGCTCGATCTTGCGCGGACCGAAACCCCTCAGCGCGACCAGGCGCCCGGCCGCGACGGCGGCCGAGAGCTCCTGGGGTCCCTCGACGCCGAGCTCGATCCAGAACCGCCGCGCGGTCTTCGGGCCGATCCCCGGAAGGCGCATGATCTCGAGGAGGCCGGGCGGCGAGGCGCGACGGGTCCGATCGTAGTACTCGATCGCCCCGGTGCGCAGGTACTCGCGGATCTTCTCCGATATCGCCGCACCGACGCCCGGGATCGAGTCCAGCTCGCCCCGTCCGGATACCGCGCGAACGTCCTCCGACAGCGAGTCCAGCGACCGCGAAGCGCGCCGGTACGCCTCGGGCTTGAACTTCTCGCCCGCCAGGTCGAGGAGATCCGCGATCTCGCGGAAGATGTCGGCGAGGTCGGAGTTCGTCGACATCGGTCCCCGTTAGCGAAGGAGCGACCCGAAAAGACGGGTTCGGTCCTACCCCGCCTCGAACGCGTCGACCCAGACCCGGCGCTCGAAGAGCCGGAAACCGAGCTTCTCGTAGATGCGTCGGGCCCGCGTGTTCTCCTCGCGGACGAAGAGGCTCGGCCGCGAGCCGGCCTCGAGGGCCGCTCGGACGGCCACGCGGGTGACATCGGTCCCGAGGTGGCGGCCGCGGAGCTCGGGGACGGTGAAGACCCCGCCGATGACCCAGACGGCCGGCAGCGTGACCTGAGCGCGCGCGACCGATCCGAGCCGCCCCCAGTCGAACGCTCCAAAGACCGGCTCCTTCGCTGGGTCCGAGATCGCATACGGGGCGGTGAGGACGTCCGGGTTCCGGCGGGCCAGTTCGGCGAGATCGCCGCGGTCCTCCGGACCCAGTCGACGCGCCCGTCGCGCCGGCACGTTCGGGACCGCCGCGCCGAGGTCGAACGCCAGCCAATGGACGATCCCGGTCCGGGCCGGGCCCCGCCGCGTCACGACCTCGGAGGCGAGAGCCTCCGGAACGACCGCGATGAGGGGCCGTGGCGGGAGCGCGTCGAGGAGGGGCCCGGGGTCGCGGGCCGTGCCGATCCAGTGGACCACCGTCACCTTCGGGGACCCGTGCCAGATGAGCAGGTACGCCGTCGGTTCGCCGTCCTCGATCAGCGTCCGGAACTCGACCTTCTCCGGGAACACCCGTCGGTCCCAGACCGCCCAGGCATGCCGGACCGGATCGGCCGCGCTGAGGCGCTCCAGCCAGGCGCCGTCGATGCCGGTCTCGACGCGGGCTGCCATCGCTTCGGGGGCGCACGGGAGCGCCCTACTTACCTCGTCGGAAGGGCGGGAGTACGGTTAATCCCCGGGCCCCTCCCCCGGCGTGGCGAAGGCGCATCGTCCGACCCCGGAGCTGGGGCACCACTTGGCCCAGCTCTACGATCGCTTCCCGTTCGACCGGTCCCTCGCCCAGGACCCGATCGAGTGCGTCCGGCCCTTCGCCGCGGACCCGCGGGCCGTCGAGATCGCCGGGATCTACGCGGCAACGCTCGCGATCGGCAACACGACCGCGATCCGAAGCTCCTTCGTGGAGTTCTCGCGTCGCGCCGGACCGGACCTCCCGGGATTCGTCACGACGACGACGACGCGGAACTGGGAGCGACGCCTCGATGGGTTCCGGCACCGGTGGATCCGTGGCGACCAGATGGGATTCCTCGCGCTCCGGCTCCATCGGATCTACGATTCCTACGACGGTCTCGAGTCCGTCTTCCTCGAAGGATACCGTCGATCGGGGAGCTTCGCCGACGGGCTGGACCGGCTCGCGGGGGCGCTCCGGGGACCGGGCGGTACGACAGGACCGGCGGCACCGAGGGGGTACAACGCCCTGTTCCCGACCCCGTTGACCCCTCCCCACAGCCCGTGCAAGCGCCTCACCCTGTTCGTCCGATGGATGGTGCGATCGCAGTTTCCGGACCTGGGGGTCTGGACCCGCGTGCCGACGGGAGAGCTCAGGGTGCCGCTCGACCAGCACGTCTACTGGATCGCCTACCACACGGGCTTGACCCAGCGGCGCACCCGCAGCTGGGCGGCGGTCGAGGAGGTCTCGGAGGCGCTCCGGCGCGTCGATCCCGTCGACCCCGTGAAGTACGACTTCGTCCTCTGCCACACGGGGATCTCGGGCGACTGCCCGAAGGAGCGGGACCTCTCCGTGTGCGCGCCGTGCACGCTCCGGCCGGATTGCCTCCTGTGGCGGGGGACGCGCGTGCGATGAACGAGCTCGCGACGGTGGTGGACGCCGGCCTCCTCGCTCGGTTCCGGGCGGCAGGGAAGGAGATCCAATGGCGAGAGGAGGTTCGATCTTCCCCCTCCCAGAAGAAGCGAGCGGCCGTCGACCGGAAGCGGATCGCCCACCTCCATGACGAAGAGGCACGGATCGTCGATCGGGCCGACGGCTCGCTCCTCGTCGACTCGGGACCCGTGGGTGCGCTCGTCCTTCTGCTCGAGATCGATCGCCGTGGGGCGGCCAGCGTCCTCGTGGCCCGGGAAGCAGGGACCGAGCCCGGCTTCGGTCAGGGCGCGCTCGAGGCCCGCTGGGGTCCGGCGCCCGTCGCCGGCGTACCGGCATTGCCGCTCAAGGACGTCGTCGCGCTCGCCCGCTACGCGCTCGCGTGAGCGCGACGCGGCGACCCGGTCGGTCGACCGCCTACGAACAGCCGCTCGTGGCACCGCAGACGGTGCACGCGTAGCACGTGCCCGAGCGGACCATGATGCCGCCGCAGATCGCGCACGACGGAGAGTCCTCGCTGACCCCGCCGATCGGGACTCCCTCCGAGAAGGAGTCGAGCGGTTTGGTCTCGAACTTCACCATCGTCGCGGACGACGATTTCGCGTTCGCCGATGCGGCGGCGCCGTGGCCGTTCCCCTCGCCGACGGGGCCCTCGAGCCCGATCGCGCGTCGTTCGTTCTCGGTCAAGAACTCGATCGCGAGCCACCGCGCCACGTAGTCGGGGATCGATTTTGCGAAGCGGACCTTGGGGTTGTTCGTCGCACCCGCGGGCTCGAACCGAAGGTGCGCGAGTTTTCGCACGAGGTCCTTCAACGGCACCCCGTGCTGGAGCGCCATCGACATCGAGATCCCGAGCGAATCCATGAGGCCGTTCACCGTCGAGCCTTCCTTCGTCACGCGGAAGAAGACCTCGCCCGGCCGCCCGTCCGGATAGAGCCCGACCGTGACGTAGCCGTCGTGGCCCCCCACCGAGAAGTGGTGGGTGATTGCCTTGCGTTCGTCGGGGAGACGCTCGCGCGCGGGGGACCGGACGCCCGGGCCCGCGGGGGCGCGCCCCTTCCCGGTCTCGTAGGGCTGCGATGCCTTGCAGCCGTCGCGGTAGAGGGCGACCGATTTAACGCCGAGGCGCCAGGCCTCGAGGTAGATCTTCTCGATGTCCTCGACGGTCGCGTCGTGCGGGAGGTTGATCGTCTTCGACGCGCCGCCCGAGAGGAACGGCTGGACCGCGCCGAGCATCTGGAGATGACCCATTGGGGCGATCGTCCGCGTGCTGCCGGCGGGCGCGAGAGCGCAGTCGAAGAGGGGGAGGTGCTCCGGTTTCAACCCCGGGGCTCCCTCGATCGTGCCGGCGGTCTCGACGTGGTGCTTGATCTGGTTGATCGCATCATTGCCGTAGCCCAGGGCCCGGAGTCCGGCCTCGACGGTGCGGTTCACCATCCGAAGGACGCCGCCGCCGACGAGGTTCTTCGTCTTGACGAGCGAGAGCTCCGGCTCGAGCCCCAAGGTGTCGCATCCCATCAGGAGGCCGATCGTTCCCGTCGGGGCGATGACGGAGATCTGGGCGTTCCGGAAGCCCCAGAGCTCGCCCGCCTTCACCGTGTCGTGCCACCGGTCCTGGGCGGCGCGGACGTACTGCGTGAGCCGGTCGTCCGTGATCCCGATCCGATCGGCGGCCGCCGCGTGCTTGGACATGACGCGGAGCATCGGTGCGCGGTTCTTGTCGAACCCGGGGAACGCTCCGACGCGCTTCGAGATCTCGGCCGACATGTGGTAGCCCTCGGCCGATAGGTAGGCCGAGACCGACGCGGCGAGCGTCCGCCCCTCCTCGGAATCGTACGCGAGACCGTAGTGCATCAGGAGCGCGCCCAGGTTGGCGTAGCCGAGGCCGAGCGGGCGGAAGTCGTGCGAGTTCTGCGCGATCGCGGCGGTCGGATAGCTCGACGCGTCGACGATGATCTCCATCGCGAGCGCCATCGTGCGGATCGCGTCGCGGAACAGCTCGAGATCGAACGAGCTGTCGTCGCGGAGGAACTTCATCAGGTTGATCGACGAGAGGTTGCACGCCGTGTCGTCGAGGAACAGGTACTCGCTGCACGGGTTGGAGGCGTTGATCCGTCCGGACATCGGCGAGGTGTGCCAGTCGTTCGTGATGTCGTCGTACTGGACCCCCGGGTCCCCGCAGCGCCACGCGGCGTTCGCGAGCTTGCGCCACAGGTCCCGCGCCTTGTACGACTCGGCGACGGAGTGATCGGTCCGGTTGTAGGTCTTCCACTCGCCGTCCTTCACGACGGCGTCCATGAACCCGTCGGGGATCCGGACGGAGTGGTTGGCGTTCTGGTAGGCGATCGAGGCGTAGGCGCTGTCGGGATCGGTGCCGTCGAAGTTGGGCGAGTAGCCCTCGCGGATGAGGGCCATGGCCTTGTCCTCCTCGCGGACCTTGCACTCGATGAAATTGACGATGTCGGGGTGATCCATGTTGAGGATGACCATCTTCGCCGCGCGGCGTGTCGTCCCGCCGGACTTGATGACGCCGGCGAGCGCGTCGAACGCGCGCATGAACGAGACGGGGCCGGAGGCGATCCCGCCGCCTGAGAGCCGTTCGTGGCTTCCGCGGAGCGAGGAGAGGTTCGAGCCCGTTCCGCTCCCGCCCTTGAACAGGCGTCCCTCGCTCGTCGCGAGCGCGAGGATGGAGTCCATGTCGTCGGAGACGGACTGGATGAAGCACGCCGAGCACTGCGGGGGCTGTCGGACTCCCACGTTGAACCAGACGGGGCTGTTGAACGCCGCCATCTGCTGGACCATGAGGTAGGAGAGGCTCTCCTCCAACCGCGTCGCCTCCTCGGGCGTGTCGAAGTAGCCGAGCTCGAGGCCCTTCTGACCCATCCAGTGGCAGACGCGCCGAATCATCCCGTCGACGGAATTTTCGCGTCGGCCCTGGATGACGCGGAAGTACTTCGACGCGGCGATGTTGATCGAGTTGTCCGACCAGCTCGT
This sequence comes from Thermoplasmata archaeon, assembly GCA_041476045.1. Taxonomy (GTDB): domain Archaea; phylum Thermoplasmatota; class Thermoplasmata; order Lutacidiplasmatales; family UBA184; genus Lutacidiplasma. Next base: position 31,654 of record JBGOSQ010000007.1, read on the forward strand.
CGGGGCGTGGATCCCCTTGAGCTCGAAGATCACCTTGCCCTCGGCGTTCTTGATCACCGAGTCGTGGGTCTTCCACGTCACGGTGTCGAAGGCGGTCTTCCCTCGAGGGACGAGGCGAGGTACGGGGATCGGTTCCCGTCCGATGCGGTGGGAGCCCCGCGGGGCCTCCTCCGAGACGGACGCGGTGCGCTTCTTGGCTGCGGCCATTAGGTTCACTCCTGAGAGGGGTCGGTCTGGGCGCGTTCGAGACAGTCGGTCCCCGTGGGAACGAGATGTATCGCGGGATCCTTGACGCTACCGGTCAGGCGACGAAACAGCCCCTGCAGGAGCCCGTTTCATGCCGAAGGAAGCGAAATGGATCGCGCGGCGTATCGCTCGGGACACCCGTCGCAGACCCTCCGAAGGGTCGGAGCGCGTTGGGCTATAAGTGTGATTGGTTGAATGTGAGCCCGGAATCTCCGCAAGCGTTCCGGAGAACGCGTTCGACGCTAGCCCGCGGGTCGTCGAGCACCTACCGGAAGTGAGGGCGGTGGCGGAGGGAGAATCCGCATCGTGCACGGCATCGTCACGCCGCAATCCCCGCAGTAGAGCCCCTCCTCGGCGACCCAGAGGAACTGGCCGCACTGCTCGCACTTCCTCGGATCGTCGGGATCGTTCCGGCAGACCATGGTCCTTCGCGGATCGAGGAGGGGTCGCGTTGTATTTCATCGTGGCTGCGGAGGCGTCGCACCCGGCGGATTGGCCGCGAGAATCCGCGGCGAGTGCCATCGGTTCACGGACATGGTCGAAGTGGGCGTCGAGGTCGCACCGTCTCCGGGTCCACTCTCGATAGCTTGCCCGGGATCCGCTCGCTACGTCGAAGCGCGGTGGATCGCTCGATCGATGAGCGAACAGCTTCGCGCTATCGCTCGCCGTGAGAAGTGGAAAGGAATGGGTTGAAACCCCTCCCCGAAGGGAGGGATTTCTGGTGGGGCGGAACGAAGGCACGCCGTTCAGGCGTTCTTCATCCGGGCGCGGGAGATGTAGCCCTTCTTGTCCAGGAAGTACATGTAGCCGTCCGCGCGAACGACCTTCTCGGTTCCGACGCGGGCCTTCTTACCCGACTTGTTGAGCTTCGTCGGGGTCTTCCACAGGTACCCGTCTTTCCCGAGATAGTACAGGTATCCTTTCTCGCGCTTGATCTGCTCCTTGCCGACTTTCTCCGACATCTGAGGCGACCTCACCGGCGAGAAGGAAAGCTCTCCTATTTGAATGTAAGGTCCGACTTACCTCGAAGAAACAGCGATTCCCTGACGATAAACGCGCGTCGGAACGGCCCCGACGCGGTACGGGATCTCCTCGGTGGCGCGTACGGGGAACACCGAGAAATCGGCGTCGCGGCCCACCTCGATCGTGCCCGCCACCGCCGAGAGACCGATCGCGTGCGCGGCGTTGACCGTTGCCGCGGTGATCGCTTCCGCCGGCGTGAGACGCGCTCCGTAGACGGCGTGCGAGAGGACGATCGGCATCGACTCGACCCACGAGTTCGGCGAGAGATCGCTCCCGAGCGCGACCGCCACGCCCGCGTCCACCATCGCGCGGCCGCGCCCGTCGAACCGGGCCATCGAGGCGAACGGCGTTACCGGAAGCAGCGTGGCCACGACGCCGGCGCTCGCGAGCGCCCGGAGGTCCGACGCGCTCGCCGCGAGCAGGTGATCGGCCGAGGTGACGTGGAGTCGCGCGGCGAGTTTCGCTCCCCCGGATCGGACGAACTCATCGGCGTGGATCTTCGTTCCGAGTCCGAGGCGGCTCGCGGCCGTGAGCAGGCGCTCCGTCTCGGAGACCGAGAAGAACCCCGGCTCGCAGAAGGCGTCGCAGAACTTCGCGAGCCTTCGAGAGGCCACGATCGGGAGCGTGCGGCGCACGAGCTGGTCGATGTACGCACCGGATCGTCCCGTGAACTCCGGGGGGATCGCATGCGCGCCCAGGAAGGTGGGAACGAGCCGCAGACCGGTACGACGAGCGAGCTCGGGTACGAGCTCGAGGAGCCGGAGCTCACCGGAGTGCGTGAGCGCGTAGCCGCTTTTTACCTCGACACTCGTCGTTCCGGACGCCGCCATGCGGCGTAGTCGGTCGATGCTCTCGGCGAGGAGCCGCGCCCTGCCCGCGGTGCGCGTCGCGCGCACGGTCGAGTAGAGCCCCCCGCCCCCACGCGCGATCTCCGCGTAGGACGCACCGCGGACCTTGAGCTCGGTCTCGTGGTGGCGACTCCCTGCGAAGAGGACGTGGGTGTGCGCGTCGACGAATCCCGGAACCGCCGTGCCCCCACCGGCATCCCATTCGGTGCCGCCGCGACGGAGCCGGACCTCGCGCCGCGCGGCGCGGGCGGGACCGACGTAAACGAACCGTCCGCGATCGACGCCGATGGCCGCGTCCGGGATGCGGGTGAGCTCGGACATGGCGGCACCCGCGCGGGGAACGGTCCCCGAGGTCAGCGTCGCGGCTTCCGAGAGGCCGGTGACGAGGAGGTCGGCGCGGATCATGGCTGGCGGATCATATGATCGAGCAGATCGCGGGCCGCGTGGCTCTCCGAGAAGACGGCGCGCGCCTCATCGCGGAGCGGATCGGTCTCCTTGTAGCGCGAGGAGAAGTGGGTCAGGTAGAGCGTGCCGACCTGGGCCTGTCGGGCGAGCTCGGCGGCCTGACGCGCAGAGGAGTGGCCCCACTGGTTCGCCTCGACCTCGAGGTCTTGGGCCGTCGTCGCCTCGTGGATCAGCAGCGTCGCGCGATCCGCGAGCTTGCGGACCTCCTCCGACGGTGCCGAGTCACCGGAGTAGACGATGCAGCGTCCCGATCGCGCGGGTCCCATGACGTCCTCGGGGCGCACGACGCGATCGCCGACGGGGACCGATTCGCCCGCCTCCAGTCGCGCGAAATCCGGGCCCCGGATCCCGAGCGATCGCGCGAGGTCGCCGTCGAACCGGCCGCGTTTCGGTCCCTCGTCGATCCGGTACGCGAGGGCGGGGACCGGGTGGTCGGCGCGCGTCGTGCGGACGGTGTACCCGACCCCCTCGACCGAATGACCGGCGGGCAGCGCGTGGACCTCGATGGGGAACCGGAGCGTGAAGTAGCCAAGCTTGAGGACGCGGTCGACCATCTCCTTCGCGTCCGTCGGGCCGTAGATGTCGAGCGGCTCGGTCCGATTGTTGAGGCACATGCTCTGGATGAGCCCGGGAAGGCCGAGGAAGTGATCGCCGTGGAAGTGGGTCAGGAAGACGCGTCGGACCCGCATGAACGACGCCGAGGACTGGAAGAACTGCCGCTGGGTGCCCTCGCCGCAGTCCAACAGGATGAGCTCCTTCTCGGTGTCGAGCGCGATCGCGCTGGCCGAGCGTTCCTTTGTGGGCCACGAGCCGGCGGTGCCGAGGAAGGTTAGACGCATCGCGGGCCCGACCCGCTCCGCCCCTATTAGGCCGGCTGCGCCGGCCGGATCGCCGCGGAAAACAGTGGTGAAAGCAGAAGTAGGACCGAGCCTCTGCGCGGGCCGATGGTCGACTGGGAGGCGGTCGAAAAGGCCCGGACGAAGGGCTGGGACTGGGACCGCATCGCCTCGGAACCGAAGGTCGGCTTCCATGCGGAGGAGGACGCGGGCGACCCGGGACGCGCGCTCCGCGCGCTCTACTACCAGCGCCGCTCGAAGCAGCAGCGACGGCCGACGAAGGCGGAGGGCGGGGGCAGCGGCAAGGGCGCGGACGCGGACCAGCGGCCCCCCTGGACCCTCGCGCGGATCGGCTACCTCCTGGTGCCCCTCGCGGGGATCTGGTTCGTTCTCGCGCTCGTCTACCCGACCCCCATCGGCATCTATTTCCCGGCGATCCCGTACGTCGGCCTCATCCTGGCCGTCTCGGGCTTCGTCCTCGTCTGGGGCCTCCTGCGGACCCAAGAGCGCTGGTCCAAGGCGATGCGGACGAGCGTCGTCGCGGGCGTCGCGCTCGGGCTCGTGATCGTCGGCGGGTTCACCCTCGTCGCCGAGTTCAACAACTGTCCTACCCTCCCCGCGATCTCCGGTTCCGAGCCGCAGGGTTGGGAGAAGGCGAACGCCGCGGCGTGGAAGGAGAACGGCGTGCCGGTCTTCTTCTATTTCGGATCGATCGCGTGCCCGTACTGCTCGGCGAGCAGCTGGGCGATCAATATGGCGCTCGAGCGTTTCGGCACGGTGACCGGGACCTCCTACGCGCTCTCCAATCCCAACGAACCCCCGCGCGTCCCCGAGATCGACCTCTCGTCGGCGAGCGTCCGGAGCCAGTACGTCTCGTTCAACGTCCTCGAGGGAACGAACGACAACGCGATCACGACGCCGCCCGCGAACACGTGCATCCAGCAGGCGTACGTGAGCGCCTACGACAGCGGCGGGAGCATCCCGTTCCTCGTGATCAACGGTCAGTACGTCCACGTCGGGACGATCGTGGCCATCTCGACCCTCCAAGGGCTTTCCCCCGAGGCGGTCGCGGGCCAGCTCGCCAGCCAGTCGGAGCCCGCGTGGAGCGCGGTGAGCCCGGCCGCGTTCATGCTCATGGCGTTCATCGTCAAGGCCAACGGCGGTCAGCCCCAGAACGTAGCCACGGACGGGAACGTCGCCCCACTGCTCGCCCAGATCACGTAGGCGACGATGCGCGCGGAGACGGTACACGCCCTGCTCCTGATGGGCATCCTCGTCGGCCTCGCCTTCTCGGTCTTCGCGGCGTACGAGACGACGCATCCGTCGGCCCAGGGGATCTGCTCGGTGAACTCCTGGATCTCGTGCCAGAAGATCGACACGAGCGGGCAGACGACGACCCTCGGGATCGAGGACTGGCTCTGGGGGATCGGCGGGTTCGTCGTCCTCCTGGCCCTCGACATCCCGCTCTACCGGACCTGGAAGCGGGAGTGGCTCCTCCCGGTGACTGCGCTTTCCGCGCTCGGCGCTGCCCTCTCGATCTGGTTCGGCTACGTCGAGCTCGTGATCATCCAGGGCCTCTGCCTGGTCTGCCTCGGTGCGTACCTGGCGAACGTGGTCGTCCTCGGCTGCGCCGTCTACCTGATGCGCCTCAGCTCCGCGGAGCGTCGGGCGGCGACGTCGCCGTCGGACGCCTCGGCGTGAACCGCCTACGCCTTCGGGTGATAGGTCGCCTTCCGCTTCGAGTCCTCGTCGGCGACCACCGCGTTAGCGTGGCGGATCGCCTTGAGACGGCGGGCGAACTCGTCGAGGAAGTCCCCGCGGACGCCGACGACCATCGCGTCGTCGCCCATCTGGGTGTAGATGCGGGAGCCGATGCAGCCGACCGACACGGCGACGGGGGCGCCGTTGTTGAGCGTCGGCACGATCGCGCACATCGGTCGGCCGTTGACCGGCACCGATTGTGCCGAGGCCTCCATCGCGAGCATCGCCGATTTCGGCTTGGCGAACAGGAGGATGTTGGTGGGCGCCATCGGGAGGGAGCCCAATGGGCCGTAGGCGACGTACTTCGGCGCGACCGCGTTTTTCGGGATCTTGGCCTCCTCGCCCGGGACGAGGTACCCTTCCTTCTGCATCATCCCGATCATCGACATGAGGCGATTGCCGGCCTCTCCCTCGGGGGGGATCCCGAGGACGAACGCGCCGATCTCGCACGCCTCGTGGCCGGGGATGTCGACGTAGAACGACTTGGAACGGCCCTCCGCGAAGAACGTGCAGACCGACGGCGACCCGCCCGGATGTTTCGTCACGCCGGCGGGCGGGTGATCGAGGTACGAGATCTGGATCGGCGCCTGGGCCAGGTCGAGGTCCTGGGTCAACTGGTCTGCGATGGTCTTCAGGTGCTGCAACATGGGCCTTTCCGGCGCTTCGAGCAGCCCTCGATATAGAACCTTTCCGGCGCTCAAATGGCGACAAATCGCGTCGGGCCGAGCGCCCGCGAGCGCGGGTCTTCCCCCGTCAGTGCGTCACCGCGACGCGGTGGCGAATTTGCGGGCACGGCCCGTTATATATCCCACCTTTCTCGGCGGGCCGGAGACCTCGACCATGGTGGTAGACATGCCCTCGGCCGTCCTGGCCGTCGCAGCCGGTATCGCGATCGCGGGTGGACTTATCGGCACGGGCGTGGCCCAGTCCGGCATCGGCGCCGCCGGTATGGGGATCATCGCCGAAAAGCCGGAGAAGTTCGGCCAGGTCCTGTTCTTCTTCGTCATTCCCGAAACCCTCTGGATCATCGGATTCGTGCTGGGGATCATCCTGCTCCTCCACATCCTCGGGTAGGCCCGACGACCTCCCGCCCATGAGTCTCGAGCGGCTGGTCGACGAGATCCGTCTGCGCGCGGAGCGCGCGATCGCCGAGGAGCACTCGCGCACCGACGACCAGGAGAAGGCGATCGCCGCGGACCGGGACCTTCGCGTGAAGACCCTCCGCGAGGAAGGCCAGCGCCTGGCCGACGCCGACGCGAAGCGCGAGCGCGCCCAGAAGGTCGCGAACGCCAAGCTCCAGGCGCGCAAGTCGGTCTACGAGGCGCGCGAGCGCCGCACCGCCGGGCAGCTCGCTGATGTCCGGGAGATGCTCGCCGACGTGACGGAGTCGGACGCGTACCCGACGGTCCTCAAGCGGATGTACGCGGTCGCCGTCGACCAGCTCGGTCGCCAGGTGCGCATCTCGGGCCGCAAGGACGACGCTGCCCGGCTCCGGGCGATCGCGGGGAAGAACTTCGACGACGCGCCGGCCCCGATCGTGGGAGGCCTCATCGCCGAAACGCCCGACGGGGCGCGCCGGCTCAACCTCTCGTTCGACGAGCTCCTCCGCCTCCGCGAGGACGCGGTTCGCTCCCTCCTGTCGGCGTAGCGGGTCCCACGATGGCCGGCTCCCCGTACGCGAGCTCGTTGGGCCGCCTTCAATCCCAGTTCCCGTCGTTCCTTTCCAAGGACGCGTATCCGCCCCTCGCGAACGCGAAGGACGTCAACGAGGTGACGAAGATCCTCGAGGCGACCCCGTACGGCCCGGAGATCCTCCAGGCCGCGGCCTCCTACAAGGGGACCCCGCTCCTCGAGATCGCGATCAACCGTACGTTCATCCGACGCAACCGCCAGGGGCTCGACGCCGCCCCGTTCGCCGGGAAAGCGCTCATCGGGGCTTACCTGCGTCGATGGGACATCCAGAACATCGGCCTCGTGCTCTCGGCGAAAGCGCAGGGACGCCCGGTCCAGGAGGCGGAGACGCAGCTGGTCTCGAGCCGCGACATCCCGGCCGGCATGTTCGCCGGGACGATGACGCTGGACGACTTCCGCGTCCTCCTCCAGCAACCGAGCTTAGAGGCGGTCGTCCAGACGCTCGTGAAGTTCGGCTACGGCGCCACGCTCCTGCCGCTCCTGGACGCCTACGAGCGCTCGAAGGACATCTTCCCGCTCCTCCAGGCCCTGGACCGGGACTACTACGCCAACCTCCTCGAGTCGTCGAAGTACTTCCAGGGCGACGAGTGGGTCATCCGACTGTTCATCCGGACCGAGATCGACGTGCGCAACGTCCTGCTCCTCCTCAAGGGCAAGGACGCGGAGCTCCCGTTCGAACCGGTCAACTCGCGCTTCCTCGACGGCGGGGACCTCACGCGCGCCGTTGCCGAGGACCTCTACGCCGCGCGGACCGTCCCCGAGCTCGTCACGAACCTGGAGACCCGGTTCCCGACGATCGCGCAGGGGAACGCCGCGTACGCCGAGAACCGGAGCCTGACCGGGTTCGAGACCGCCATCACGCACGACCGCGCGGTCAAGGAGCTCAAGCGGCTGCGTTCGTACCCGCTCTCAATCTGCGTCATCTTCACGCACCTCCTGCTGTCCGAGCTCGAGCGGACCGACCTGCGCCGCATCATCTACGGCAAGCTCTACGGCGTGGCGCCCGCGGCGCTCGAGGCCGCGCTCGTGGTCCCCAAGCTGTAGTCGGATCGCCCGATCGCCGGACTTCTCCGCCGGTCCGGGGCTCCCGTCTCTCGGGATTGGACCAACGGATTCCGGCCTTGAACCAAAACGCGGGTCTATCCCCACCCTCTTGGGCGGACCGTGCGCGGCGTCCCCGATGTCCTGAGCGGTCCTCTCCCACCCAGCGATGCCAAAGACGCCGCGCGCACTCGCACGTTGACACAACTTCGCTACGCGAGCGCACCGCCGGACCGTCCCGCGCTCCGGTTCGGGTTCTTCGCGATCTTCGCCGCGGTCCTCGCCGCCCTCGTCGGCGGCATGGGTCTCTTCGTGATCCGGTGGGACCATCCGACGTCCATCGCCCTCTTCGCGATCCTCTCGATCCTCTTCGCGGGGAGCGCCTACGGGCTGGCGCGCCAGATCGTCGCGCTCGTCGTCCGACCGAGCGAGCTCCCGTCGCTCGCGACGCTCACGCGCCGCCCGACGGTGGCGATCCTCTACGCGACGATGAACGACGTCGTCGCGGAGTGCCTGCGGGCGATCCACCAGGACTACCCCGTCGACGTCTTCGTGCTCGACGACTCTTCCGACCCGGCGGCCCGTTCGACCATCGATGAGATCGCCCGCGCCCGCGGGTTCACGGTCGTCCGACGATCCGGCCGGCGCGGGTTCAAGGCGGGGGCGATCAACGACTGGTACCGCGTTCACGCTCACCGCTACGACTACTTCGTCCTCCTGGACTCGGACTCGTTCCTCCCCGCGGACTGGGTCCGCGAGGCCCTCGGGTTCGCCGAGCACCCCGCGAACGCGCGCGTGGCGGTCTTCCAGGGCCTGATCAACATCTGGAACTTCGATACCCGATTCGTCCAGTCGCTCGCCCCAATGTCGCGCGTCGGACAGTTCGTCTGGGAAGAACGCCTCGCCAACGCCCTGGACTCGGTCTTCTGCTACGGTCACAACGTCCTCCTCCGCACCTCGGCCGTCGACGAGATCGGCGGGTTCGTCGAGGGGTACGTCTCCGAGGACTTCGCGACGGCGGTCGCGCTCGCGGACCGGGACTGGCACTGCCGGTTCGTCCCGCTCCACACCTACGAGGCGATGCCGGAGAACGTCCGCGGCTTCATCAAGCGCCAGAACAAGTGGACGCGCGGGGCGATGGAGTTCATCGAGTTCGCGCGGCGCTCGCGCCTCCCGGCGAGCCGGAAGTTCCACCTGTGGCAGACGCCGATCGGCCACTTCACCAATCTGCTGCTCCCGGTCGGGATGCTGCTCACCGTCTACGGGTTCGCCTCGACTTGGTCGGGGGCCGGAGCGTTCCTCACGTCGTTCCTGCTGAACCCACCGGGAACGCTGTGGTCGATTCCGCTGTTCCGGTACCTGTTCGTCGTCGGTCTCCTCGGAACGATCCCGACGCTGCTCGTCCACCTCCGGTGCCACATCGGGTGGGGGACCTACTGGCGGCACCGCTGGCTGAGCGGGGCGGTCAGCGCGATCGCGCTTCCGTACGAGGCCGTCAGCATGGCGACGTACCTGTCGAACCGGATCCGCCAGATCCCGGTGACGCCGAAGGGAGAGGCACCGATCCGCGCTCGCGACATCGTCTACCTCGCCCGGTACTCCCTCCTCCTGGAGTCGGCGCTCCTCGCCGGGATCGCGCTCGTCAACCCGGCGGGTGCGCTCTTCAACGCGTCGTGGCTCGTACCCATGATCCTCGCGCCCCTCGTCATCCTGCGCTACTCCGGAAGCCCGGTCGTCGCGGAGGGTCCGCGCTCCGTCCCCGTCGGTGCGCAGGACGTGGGTTCGCGCGAGCCACAGGCGTTCGTGGTGCACGCATCGCTGGCCCAGATCCGCTGGACGGGCCGGATCCCGCGACGATGGGCGTCGGTCTGAAGCGCGTAGGCGGGCGCGAACGCCGGCCGGCCCGCGGTCGGTCGGCGCGGCGCTCGGGACGGCTCTTCCTCGGAAGATTCAACGGCTTTGGGACCAATTCGAATCTCCCGGGTCATCCCGGGCGATCCGCGCGGTCCCTCCCTCTCCCTCCGCTCCGCTCGTGCCTGCCCGACTTCTCGGGCGGGTAGAGGAGCCTCACCGCATCATCGGAGAGGGCGTCGGGGTCAAGTCGCAGACCCCCAAGCTCTGGGGTTTCCCTCAGAACGGTTCGTGCCACGTTCGCTCCCGCGTTCAGCTGCCGGTCCTTCGACCAGCCGCAGTGCGCGCAGTCAAACATGGTTCCTACCCTGCTTCGGGGCCGAGTGATTTCCCCACATCTCGGGCAGGAAATGGAAGTGCGGAACGGGTTCACCCAGTAGAGGGGAACACCCCGCTCGGCCGCCTTGTACTCGATCTGGCGGTGGAGCTCGCCTCGGGGCCACGACGAAAGTCGTCGTCTGAGTCGGGGTCCGCCCCTTCGCTTCGGGATCGGGAGGCGAGAGAGATCCTCGAGTGCGATGGCGGAACGCTTTGTCTGTGCGGTCTCGACGAGGCTCTTCGAGATCGCGTGAAGTCGGGAACGGATCCGATTGCGTTCTCGCCTTCCTTCGCGACCCAGCAAGCGTCGGCCGACCCGACGGTCGTGTGCCTTCTTGCGGGCCAGGAAGCGACGACGGGCGAAATGGCGACCTTGGATGACCCGGACCTCCGGAAATAGGACCCGTGCCCAGGTGGCACCGGAGGGTGAGATCGCGACGCCGTCGAGCGAGGATTCGTTGGTATCGAGCGCCAAGAGTCCGCTGGGAGAGTAAGGTTCGGGCGCCGGGAGTTCAAGGGTCAGGATCACTCGACGTTCGTCGACGTGAAGTTGCTTCACGCGAACCCCCGTTCTCGCCAGCGCTTCTCGATGGTAGGGGGCTACCCCCACCATCCACGAGCACCATACGCCGCGACGAAGGGAGAGTCGGATCTTGCCAGTGTCCGGGTCAAAGTGGAATGTCGTCGGATCTGTCCGGACGAAGGCTCGCCGGACATAGGGCACTCGGGAGGAGAGCCCACGAGCGAGGCGCCGGCGGTGCCCCCGGGCCAGGGAGAGCGCGAGATCGGAGGCCACGACGGCGTGCTGGCCCGTGAGTTGGTGAACGAGGGCGCGGTCTCGCGCGAACCTCGAGAGTGCCCCCCGAGAAGTCTTGCCGGACCGGAG
>JBGOSQ010000008.1:0-41894 GCA_041476045.1 Thermoplasmata archaeon
CAGAAGAGCGCGCTCGGGGGACCGGTCAAGTTCCTCTTCCAGCCCGCTGAGGAGCAGGGCGAGGAAGGTGGGGCGCGTCCGTTCATCAATCGCGGGTGCCTCGAAACGCCGCGCGTCGACTACATCGTCGGCCAGCACGTCGAGCCCGGCCTGCCCGCCGGGACGATCGGGTGGAAGAAGGGGGCGCTGATGGCCTCCGCCGACCACTTCATCCTCCGCGTGCGCGGCACGGGAGGACACGCGGCATGGCCCCACCGCGGGGCCGACGCGGTGCTCGCCGCGTGCGAGGTCGTGGTCGGCCTGCAGGCGATCGTGAGCCGACGGCGCGATCCGCTCGATCCGGTCGTGATCAGCGTCGCCACCATCCACGGGGGCCGCCTGCACAACGTCCTCCCGGAGGAGGTGGTTCTCGAGGGTACGGTCCGGACGTTCCGTGCCGAGACGCGCGACCTGGTCGAGCGCCTCGTGCGGGAACGGAGCCGACTGATCGCGAAAAGCCTCGGTGCCAGCGTTCGGATCGATTATCGGCGCGGGTATCCCGTCACCGTGAATACCCCCGCCGCCACGGAGATCGTCGTGCAGGGGCTCGTCGAGGAGTTCGGGGAGGCGCGCCTCCGCGAGATGGAACGGCCCGTGATGGGCGCCGAGGACTTCTCGCGCTACCTCGAGCGGGTTCCCGGAACGTTCCTCTTCCTCGGCGTCGGGACCCCGGGCAAGACGGCGACGTTGCACAGCCCCACCTTCGAACCGCCCGAATCCGTCCTCGTGACCGGCGCGGCGGTCCTCGCTGCCTCGGTAGAAGCATTGCAGAGGAGGTAGAGCGTGGACGAGAGCGCCCTCCGTGCCCAGTTCCCCGCCCTCACGACGCGGGCCGACGGAAGTGTCCCGCACTACCTGGATTCGGCGTGCATGTCCCTCGTCCCACGCCCCGTGCTCGACGCGATGTGGGAGTACTATCAGGAGTTCCCCGGCTGCGCCGGCCGCAGCCTCCACCGGTTCGCGACCGAGGTCGCGCGGCGGTTCGAGGCGGCGCGCGAGGGGTTCTCCGAGTTCCTGAACGCAGAGGGCCCGACGTCGATCGTCTTCGTCCGTAACGCGACCGAGGCGATCAACATCGTGGGGCAGGGGATCCATTGGAAGGCGGGCGAGCGCGTTCTCATCTCCGACCAGGAGCACAACTCGAACCTCATCCTCTGGCAGCGGCTGCGGGACGAGGTCGGGATCGGGCTCGAGGTCCTCCCGCTCCCCGATGGCGGCGGGTTCGACTTCGAGGAGTTGGACCGTCGGCTCGCGCGGGGCGTTCGGCTCGTCAGCCTGTTCCAGACCTCGAACCTGGACGGTCGCTCCCTTCCCGTGAAGGAGATCGTCGAGCACGCCCACGCCAACGGCGCCGAGGTCCTGATCGACGGCTGTCAGTCCGCCCCACACCAGCGGATCGATCTCCAGGCGCTCGGCGTGGACTACTTCGCCCTCTCCTCGCACAAGATGCTCGGCCCCACCGGGACCGGTGTGCTCGCGGGCCGCCTCGAGGCGCTCCGTGCCCTCCGGCCGCTGATGGTCGGCGGTGAGACCGTCGAGTGGTCGACGCTCGAGGCCCACGAACTTCGACCGCCACCCCACCGGTTCGAGGCCGGCCTTCAGAATTACGCGGGGATTCTGGGGGCGCACGCCGGGATCCGGTTCCTCCAGCAGCTCGACCGGGAGGAGCTCGCGTCGCACGACCGGGCGCTCAACCAGCGCGTCACCTCCGCGCTCAAGGACGAGCCCCGGCTCACAGTCCTCGGCCCGACCGATCCGGCGAACCGACCGACGATCTTCGCGTTCAGCGCCCGCGGCGTCGATCCGCACGACGCGGCGCTCTTCCTCGATGTCGGCTACCAGGTGCTCGTCCGGAGCGGACGGCACTGCGTCCACTCGTGGTACGACAAGCGGGGCATCGCGGGGAACGTCCGTGCCTCGTTCTACTTGTACAATACGACGGCCGACGCGGACGCGCTCGTGGACGGAACGCGCGAGCTGCTCGAGAAGATGCCGGACCAGCCCACCGCGGCGGAGTAGGTCGGGACTACCGATACATCGGCGGCGAAGCCGCGGCCGGCCGATCGGAGTGGACCTTTTCCGTCGCCTTCCGCTGGATCGCGAGGAGCTGCTGCTCGATCCGCTCGGCCTCCGCATAGAGCGGCACGGCGTCGAGGGGCGTCCGCAGGAGGATCCGGTTGATCGTCTCAATGACCTTGGCCGCGGCGCGTGCATCCGGGTAGTCCGCCTGCGCCTCCGCGAGGAAGGTGAGGACGTCCACCCCCCGTCGCCGGCCCTCGTTGAGGAGTACCCCCGCGATGCCGGTGATGACGCCCTCGACGAACGGGAGCGTGTTGGGCTCGATGTAGAGCTCGCGCGCCTTCCGAGTGCTCGCGACGCCGTAGACCTTCACGTCGGCGAGCTTCGGCGGGCGACCGCGGTGGTTCTCACCGGGGGACCGCTCGACGACGAGCCCCTCCGGGGAAACGAGGAAGCCGCACCGCTGCTCCTGGACCCAGTCCATGATCGCCGTGGCGAGCGGATGGATGATGTTCGGCGCCGGGTGGAACTCGGAGACGAACGCGACGATCTTGTCGGCGACGCGCCCGGCGCGGTCGTCGGGCGGACGTCCGGCGTAGATCCGTACGGGGTGCTGCGGGACGCCGTTCCGCACGAGCGAGACCGTGGGGAAGGCCGGCGACTCGACGATCCCGATCTGCTCCATCTGGAGGGTATCGATGAGGTAGTTCGCGACGATCGAGCTCACGAGGCCGACCGACGGAAAGCCGTCGATGACGATCGCGCCCTCGACGTCGACGCGCTTGAGCTCGTAGATCCGGACCTCGTCCGGCCCCATCGTCATCTAGAGCGACCTCTCCACGATGTGCCCGAGTTCCCGGCTGATGAGATCGACGACGTCCTTCGTCAACGCCGACCGGATGTTCGGCGGCATGGCCGCGATGCCGAGGCGCGCGGTCACGGTCCCGACCTTGAGGAGCGCAGCGTACTCGAGCGCCCGTGCCTCCAGCAGGGCGCGGACGGCGTCCTTGAGGTCCTGGCCGAGCTTCGGATCCTCGGCGAGGGTCTTCTCGAGGTGCCGCCTAATCTCCTCTTTGACGATGTCGCGCGTGGCCTCGCGGACGAGCTGTTCGGGGCGGAGCAGGTCCTGCGTGCTCTTCAGCAGGATATCCAGCGGTTCTCCGGACGAGCCCGAGTCCGGCATGACGGTCGGCGCACTCGGCGGAGAGGGATAATGGTTTTCGTCCTGCGGTCCCGCTTCTCGCTATCGGGCGCGCGCCCGGACCGCGCCTCGGGCTGGGCGGCGCCGAGGAGCGCGGAGCATCCGGCGCATCTCCCACGTCCGCTCGAACCCGAGCCGTCGGTAGACCGGTCGGCCCATCGTGGACGCGTGGAGCGTGATGCGCGAGTACCCGTTCTCCCGCGCGTACCGGACCGATGCCCGCACGATCGCCGAGGCGATCCCCTCGCCGCGATGCTCGGGATCCGTGTACATGGACAGGATGTACGGACGCCCCCGCGTCCACTCCCCCGGCCGAGGCTGGACCTCCGTGAGCCAGACCGCCCCGCTCCCGATCGGCGTGCCGGCGCGATCCTCCGCGATCCACCCGATGAACCGACGGGCCCGCAGCATGCGCGCGGTCCACCTCCGGTAGACCGGATCCCCGGCGTCCAGGTCGGCGAGCCGGAACCCGCCGATCGCCTCCCACATCGCCCGACGGTGACGGACGAGCGTCTCCAGGTCGCGGAACGTCGCGCGTCGGATCCTCGGGCGGAGGGATGGGGCCATTCAGATGCGAACGGCCGACCGAGCCGAAAAGCATGACGCGATGCCGCCGTGCCCACGGCCGTTCGGCGAAAACACTTATGCGATGCCGGGTCTCGGCGAGCCCGAATGGGCCGGTAGATCAGTCCGGAAGATCGCTACCTTGGCAAGGTAGAGGCCGCGAGTTCAAAGGATCCGGGGGCACCCAGCCTCCGGTCGGAGAGTCTCGCCCGGTCCATCCCGCTCGGCGGTGCCGGACCGCCGGGTTCGGCCGTTGTCGAACCCCCCGGACGACAGGAGGGGCAGCAATTTATACCGCCGACCTCCTCGGCGGGGCGTTGGAAGCCGAGCTCAAGGAGAAGATCGCCGGAGAGGTCGTACTCTCGCCGCACCCGGGCCGGACGCTTCGGAAGTGGCGCGAGGATTTCGGCGTCTCGCAGCGCGAGCTTGCCCGTACGCTCGAGACCGTTCCCTCGGTCATCAGCGACTACGAGGCCGAACGCAGGGCGAGCCCCGGCGCCGGTTTCATACGGCGGTACGTCGAGGCCCTCCTCGAGCTCGACGTCACGCACGGGGGACGCATCGGGGCGCGGCTCGGGACGCGGGTCCACTCGGACGGGATCCTCGGGCTTCGGGAGTTCTCCGTCGCCGTCCCGCTCAAGGCGCTCGCCGAGGTCCTGCAGGCCAAGACCGTGAGCCGCGTCGACCTGCACCGCGACATCCATGGGTTCACCCTGCTCGATGCCCCGCGGGCGATCCTGTCGATCGACGCGTCCCGGTTCGTCGAGGTCTACGGTTGGACGACGCAACGCGCGCTCATCTTCGCGAACGTTCGGTACGGACGCTCGCCGATGGTCGCCATACGCGCCCATCCGCTCAAGCCCGCCGCCGTCGTCTTCTCCAATCCCGGCCGCATCGACCCGCTCGCCATCCGATTGAGCGAGATCGAGAACATCCCCCTCCTCACGACCGAGCTCGGGCCCAACGACGTGCTCGAGCGCCTCGAGGAACTGTAGGAAGGAGTCGGATCCGATGGAAGCAGGAATCGTCAGCTACGGCGCCTACGTGCCCCGGTACCGCATCACGCCGGAGGAGATCGGCAAGGTCTGGGGGACCGACGGGGCCGCGATGGGCGCCGGGCTCAACGTCAAGCGAAAGAGCGTACCCGCCCCCGACGAGGACACGATCACCATCAGTACGGAGGCGCTCCGGACCGCGCTCGTGCGCGGGGCGATCGATCCGCAGGAGATCGGCGCCCTCTACGTCGGAAGCGAGTCGCACCCGTACGCGGTGAAACCGACCGCCACCGTCGTGGCCCAGGCCGTCGGGGCCACGCCCAACCTCACCGCAGCGGACTTCGAGTTCGCCTGCAAGGCCGGCACCGCCGCCATCCAGACGTGCATGGGACTCGTCTCCGCGAAGATGATCCGCTACGGGGTGGCGATCGGCTCCGACACTTCCCAGGGAGCACCCGGGGACGCCCTCGAGTACTCCGCGAGCGCCGGTGGCGCCGCGTTCATCATCGGGCGCGAGAAGATGATCGCGCGGTTCGACCACACGCTCTCCTACACGACCGACACGCCGGATTTCTGGCGTCGGGAAGGACAGCGGTACCCGAGCCACAGCGGCCGGTTCACCGGCGAGCCCGCGTACTTCCGGCACGTCGGCGAGTGCGCGCGACGGATGTTCGATGCGGCGAAGACCCAGCCCACCGACTACTCCCACGTCGTGTTCCACCAGCCGAACGGCAAGTTTCCCCAACGGATCGGACGCCAGCTGGGGTTCACCGACGAACAGATGCGCTACGGGCTCGTGACCCCCTACATCGGCAACACCTACTCCGGCGCGGCCCTGATCGGGCTCGCCAACGTTCTGGACCACGCCGGCCCGGACCAGCGGATCCTCGTCGTCGGGTACGGGAGCGGGGCCGGTTCGGATGCGTTCGACCTCCGAACCACCAACGACATCTCCACCTTCGACCGCGGCCACGGTCCGTCGGTCCAGTCGTTCCTCGATTCCGGAGTCGAGCTCTCCTACGCCACGTACGCCAAGTTCCGCGGAAAGATCCACATGGGAGGGAGCTGAGGATGCGCGACGTGGCGATCCTCGGCGTCGGCATGACGAAGTTCGGCGAGCTCTGGGACCGCTCCTTCCGTGAGATCGCGATCGAGGCCGGCTTCCAGGCCCTCGTCGACGCGAAGCTCTCGAGCGGCGACCTGGGCGCGCTCTACCTCGGGAACATGGCGAGCGGGTCGCTCATCGCTCAGGAGCACATCGCACCGCTCATTCTCGACTACTCGGGGCTCTCGGGGCATCACCTCGAGGCGGTCCGGATCGAGGGCGGCGGCGCCTCGGGTGCTCTCGCGCTCCATATGGGATACCTCGCCGTGGCGAGCGGAGCCCACGACTTCGTCGTCGTCGGGGGAGCGGAGAAGCTCACGGACGTGCCCGACACCGAGGCGAACCGGATCGCGGGCGCCACCGCCGACCACGAGTGGGAGGCGGTCTTCGGCGCGACGCTACCGGCCCTCTGGGCGATGATCGCCCGACGGCACATGAACGATTACGGGACCCAGCGCGCGCAGCTGGCGAGCGTCGCGGTCCACGATCACGAGATGGGATCCAAGAACCCGAACGCGCACTACCGCAATCGCCTGACCCTCGACGCGGTGCTCGGTGCGACCCCCGTCGCCGAGCCGCTGGGGATGCTCGACTGCGCCCCGTTCAGCGACGGGGCGGCCGCGGTCGTGCTGGGGCCGCTCGAACGCGCCCGGAAGTTCACCGACACGCCGATCCGCATCGCCGCCAGCCAGGTCGCCTGCGATACGATGGCGCTGCAGCACCGGCGCGATCTGACGACCCTCGACTCGACCGTCGTCGCCGCCAAGCGCGCCTTCGCGCAGGCCCGCCGCGTCCCCACGGACGTGCGCGTCGCGGAGATCCACGACGCCTACACGATCAGCGCGCTCGTCGCGCTGGAGGACCTGGGGTTCGTCCCGAAGGGCAAGGCGGGACCCGAGTTCGCCGCCGGTGCCTTCGGCCCCGGCGGCCGCCTCACCGTAAACACGTCCGGCGGGCTCAAGGCGCAGGGACGACCGTTCGGCGCCGTCGGGGTCGCTCAGGCCGTCGAACTGGTCCGCCAGCTGAGGGGCGAGGCGACGGACCGACAGGTCGCCGGCGCGACCCTCGGCCTCGCGCACGACGTGGGCGGCACGGGAGCGACGAGCGTGGTGCACCTGCTGGAGCGGGTCAACTAGGAGGAAGGAACCGATGTCGATCGCGCGATTCTGGAGAGAGACGCCCCGACGCTACAACCTGGGCGGATGCCGCTGCACGAACTGCAAGTCGGTCTACTTCCCTCCGCGATCGGTCTGCCCTACGTGCGCCAAGCACCGCCGATCGCTCGGTCGCCTCGAACCGTTCCAGCTCTCCGGCGACGGGGAGGTCGTGACCTACACGATCGTCCACGAGGCCGCCGAGGGGTTCGAGATGCAGGTGCCGTACGTCCTTGCGATCGTGAGGACCCCAGAGGGTCCGCAGCTCACGGGACAGATCGTCGACCTCGATCCCAAGGACGTCCGCATCGGGCTCAAGGTCCGGGCGACGTTCCGACGGCTCCGGGAGGAGGGCAAGGCCGGTGTCATCCACTACGGCTACAAGTTCATGTCCGCGGAGGTACCCTCAGGTTCTCCGGTGACCGCGCGTACGACCGAGACCGTCCCCGTCCCACCCGCCTCGGACCGTTCGGGCGCCCGCGCGTGAACGCACCGCGTCGGCCGACCGCGCCTTCGGAGCCCCCGGCGGCGACGGTCCCGGAGGACGAGTACGCCCACGCCTACTCCGAAGGGTACGGGGAGGGCCTGCGCGAAGCGCTCCGCGAGATCCTGCAGCACGCCTCGCGCGGCCACACGGCGTCCGAGCTCCGCCTCCTCATCGAGAGCCGGCTCGCGCGAGTGCGCGAGGACGTCGATCTGAAGCGCAGGAGCCTCGTCTCGCCGCCGCGCCGTCCGTCCTGGGGCGCGATCCTCCGCTCGCCGGCCCCGACCGCGCCATCCGCACCCGCCCGTTCCGAGGAGACGAGCGCCGGCCCGGGCGATTCGTACCTGATCCGGGAGGAGCGACCGGCGCGCGCCGTGGCACTCGCCGACGCGAGCGCGGCCGGATTCCCCCGGGTGATCGCGATCTCCCTCCGTCCCCCTCCGTTCGCCCGCGTCCCGGCCGAGCGCGTTGCCTTCGTACAGGTCGCCTCCGGAGAGGTCCCCGGCTCGGTCTCCGATCCCGGTCGCCTCGCGGGGACGATCCGGTCCGCGGCCGAGGCCGAGGGCGGGGCGCTCGTGTACTTCGATGCCTTCGACACCCTCGCGACGGAGGCGGGCGTCGACACGATGCTCAAGTTCGTCACCTGGCTCACGAGCGAGGCGACGGCGACCCACAGCGCCGTCATCGTCTCCGTCGATCCCGCCACGCTCGACGGAACGGTGTTGAGCCGCCTCCAGCGCGCGTTCAAGTTCGTCCAGTAGGCACGAGAGGGATCCCCGGAGGCGCTTCGTGGAGATCGCGTTCTTCACCGAAACCTACCTGCCGACCCCCGACGGCGTCGCGCACGAGGTGAGCGCGCTCGCCCACGCGCTCGAGCGCCAGGGGCACCACGTGCGGGTCTACACGCCGCACCCCGTCGTCGGGGCGCCGAGCGATCGGATCGAGCTCGACGGTATCCGCGTCACGCGCGTCCGGTCCCTCCCCGTTCCTCTGTACGGCCAGTACCGATGGGCACTGTTCCCGTTCCCCCAGCTCCGCGGCGAGCGGTTCGCCTCGGACGTCGATGTGATCCACGTCCACACGCCGGGCGTGATGGGCGGCACCGGTTTCCTCGCCGCGCGCCATTTCGCGAAACCGCTCGTCGGGACCTTTCACACGAACGTCTCGGAGATGCGCGGGAGCTTCTCCTCAAACTTCCTCGTCAGCTGGTTCTTCCGGGCGGCCTGGTGGTACACGCTCGGCACCTACTGGCGCTGCGACATCACGACGGCGCCGACGGATGCGGCGCGTCGGACGCTCGTCGAGGGCTCGCGCAAACCGTTCCGTCGCCCGATCGAGGTCGTTCCGAACGGGATCGAGACCGAGCGGTTCCGACCCGGGATCCGCACGCCCGACTGGCGGACGCGGTGCGGCCTGCCGGACGGCCCGATCGTGACGTACCTGGGCCGGCTCACGCGCGACAAGGGGGTCCACCGTTTCCTGGACGCTGTCGCGACGCTCTCGAGCCGGGAGGACTTTTCGGCATGTGTCGCCGGGGCCGGTCCCGAAGAGGGGGCGATCCGGGAACGCATACGCGCCGACCCACGGCTCACGGCCCGCGTGCGCTACCTCGGTCCGGTCGCTGAGGAGGAGAAGCCGTCACTGCTCGCGCAGTCCGATCTCTTCGTCCTCCCATCGACCTCGGACACCTCCTCCGTCGCGCTCCTTGAGGCGATGGCCTCCGGCGCCGCGTGCGTCGTGTCGAACGTGGGCGGACCCGGGGAGATGATCGTCGACGGAGTTACCGGCCGGCGCTTCGATCCAACGATCCCGACGTCGCTTCCCACCGTCATCGGCGACCTGCTCGACGCGCCCGAGATACGGCGGCGGATTGCGGCCGCGTCGATCGACTCGGTCCGCGCGACGGCGTCGATCGACCAGACGGCACGCCGGTTTATCTCCCTCTACGAACTCCTTCTCGCGGAGCGGGGGACCCGTGCCGTCGGCCACCTTGGATGAGCTGCAGGAGTTCGCGCGGCGCACCGCCGGCGAGCGCCACGATGAGTACTCGGCCCAGGCGCTCACCCGCGCCATTGCGGAGTACGCCCCGCGAAGGCGCGATCGGCTCGCGAAGTTCCAGGTGAAGGTCGACGGGCGCGAGTACCCGTCGGTCTTCGCGGCCATTCGCGATCCCGAGGCGCCGTTCGACCACGGCGAGCTCATCCTCGTCGATCCCCCCACCGACGCGCGACCGTGGGAGTGGATCGAGCCCTTCGAGCGGATCGTCTTCGCTCCCGACGGCTCGGCCGAGGTCCACCCGCCCGCGGGTGGCGGGCATCCCCGACGCGCGATCGTCCGTCTCCTGCTGCGGGAGCATTACATCCCCCGCCCGCAGGACGAGGCGCTGGCCACCTCGGCAGTGGCGTCGACCGGCGGGCTCACGACGCAGCTCGATCCGTTGAACCTGGCCGTCGCATTCGTCCGGAAGCACGGCGTCGTCGTCTTTTCGGCGGCGCTCCTCCTGTACTTCTCCGACCAGCGGACGCGTCTCGAGGTCGATCTCCTCGACGACGCGCTCCTGACGGACCCGCGCGCGGCCCGTCTTCCGCTCGCCCGTCGGGTGCACCGCAGCTCCCGCGTCTCCCACGCGATCGACGAGTTCGTCTCCCAGAACACGCTGCCCGTCGCGAGCGCGCGAGCGCTCGAGGTCCTGGTCGAGACCCACGGGCTCACGCCGCTCGATCTCGCACCGATGGTGGGGGGCGTGCGTGAGTACGGTGCCTCCGCGCTCCAGGGACTCTCGGCGCGGGGGCTCGCGACGTTCGACAAGCGCACCGGGGTCTACCGCCCCCGGTTCGACGCGTTCCTCTCCGCGGCGGACCGGATCGAGCTCGGGGTTCCGGCGATGGCCCCGATGCCGAACCCGGCCCTCCGGACGAGCGTGATGGAGCTCATCGCGGCGGCCGATTCGCGCGCGGTCTGTCCGCTCTGCGGCGATGCGCTACCGCCCGGTCCGCGGACGATCCTCTGCGATCGGTGCCAGGCCGAGGTCGGCGCCGACTCGGACGCAGCGCGCGTGGGCTAGCCCGAGCCGCCCCAACGCTTCGGTGGACTCACGGAGCGCGCCGACGTCGGCGCACGGCGAAGAAAGCCGCAACGACCGCCGCGGCCCCGGCGACGACCGGAAGGAGGATCTCCCAGAGCGGGAGGGACGAATCCCCCAAGGAGATTCCGGGTCCCGGCTCGTCGTGCGGAGGGCCCTGCGGGTTCTCGTGGACGGTCACGCTCAGGTTGTCGCTGACCGAGGAACCCCCCGCCGCGTCGGCGACGTGGGCCGAAATATTGTACACGCCCGGCGTGGATTCGACGAAGCTCGGGGTCGCGTTCGTCCACGCCGTGTTCTCCACGCCGTTCACGAACCAGGCGAGCGAGTACGGCGGCGTGCCGTCGGCGATGCTCGCGTTGAGGGCGAGGGATATTCCGACAGCGATCGTCGCTCCGCTCGGTGACAAGGTCACCGTTGGACGGGGGTTCACGACGACGGAAACGTTCCACGTGGCCGAGTCACTCTCGCGCGCGTCGTAGGTCCTCAGCGAGACCTCTACGACGCCCGTCCCGGAGTAGGTGCAGGTGAACCGGCTGCCCTGCTCAGCGCATTGCGCGAGGCCCGTCGACGTCCAAATCGGGTGGACCGGAGGAGTCCCCCCCGCCCAGCTCCCCGTGAATACCACTGGAACTCCCACATCCGTCACCGACGCGCTCTCGTTGAGCCCCGTCACGGTCGGTAACGGGGCCACCGGGTAAGCCAGCGCCGAGCTGGTGACCGAAACGTTCTGCGAATCGATCACCATCACCACTACCGGGAAGGACTCAGCGGTCGCGTACGCATGGTGAACCGTCGGGCCGTAGCCGGGCACGCCGTCCCCGAAATGCCAGAGGTACGCGAACGGTGCCGTTCCGTTGGTAACGACGGCGCTAAAGGTGACGTTCTCGCCGACATCGCACGCCGTGGGATTCGCCTGAACTCGCGCGCCCGGCCGCTCATTGACCTGAATGAGGGCCCCGTCGTCGTTCCAGGATCCGAAGACGTCGGTGACGAACAGGACGACCGCGAAGCTCCCGGAGCGGTCGAACGGGTGCACGGGCGAGGTCGACGTCGTGGTGCTGCCGTCTCCAAAGTTCCACGAGTAGGAGAGCGGCGCCACTCCCCCCGTTTCGTTGACCGGGAAAGTCAGGGGCACTCCGACGTCTGTGGTCGTCACCGGCACGTGGAGGAGGACGCTCACTTGGTTCTCGAGGGTCCAGGTCTCTTGCGAAACTCCGTTGGTCGTGTAGATCCCACCGAAGACGACCGCCGCCTCCCCGGTGCCATACGAGGCCGATCCCGCGGAGGACAGGTAGGTCGGTTGATCGGGCGTGACGATGGAGGTCCATCTTCCCCCGGTGAACAACCACGTGTCGCCCCACGTTCCAGGCCCCGCGTCGATCCAGCCGCCGTAGACCACGACGCCCGGGGTCGGACCGTCTAGAAACGCGACCGCCGCGTGTTGCCGACCGCCGGGGCACGCGACGGCGCAGCTGGAGGCGGAGATGTCGCTCCAGCCCCCCCCGCCGAACAGCCACGTATCGGACAGGTCGCAGGGTATCGATCCACAGGTCCCGAGGCCCCCGAAAAGGAGCGCCTCGCCCGTCGCGGCATCGTACGACATGGCACCGGCGAGACGGGCGGACGGCGGCGCACTCGACAGCTCGCTCCAAGCGGTCGGCACCAGAGTCCACGTCTCGGAAGTCCCCGCGTCGCCGAGCAGGAGAACCGTGGCGTTCTCGGTCGCGTTCGGGTCGAAGATCATCTCCCCGCCCGCGACGCCCGGAGGGCCCGCGCCGAGCGACGGGGTCAGATCGTCCCAGTGACCGTTCGCGTACTCCCAGGTATCTGCGAGGCATACGGTGACGATGCACCCGCCCCAGAGGATGAATCCGCCAAAGTTGGGATCGAAATCCAAGGTGGCCCCGGTCCGCGGCGATGGACCGTTCGCCGGGTTCGTCACATTGTGCCAGGCACCACCGAACAACATCCACGATTGGTTTGTGTCACGCTCGGCGCCATCGTACGGATCAGCGGAGTTCCCCCCGAAGAGGAGCACCGAGGAGTTCGGCGCCGACGCCATGGCTCCACCGAAGACCGCGGGGGGACGGGAAGGCCCGAGAGCCGTGCTCGCATTGATCCAGTTGAGGTCCTGGACGGTCTGCGCCGTTGGTCCCGTCGGGGCACAGTTTCCAGCGTCGCCCGCAAGGCACGGTGCCCGGAAGGCGAGTGCCGAAGGACCCGGGCCTGGCAGAGGCGTATGGCTCTGAACCTGACCCGGAGATTCGAGCGGGTTGACCGGACCGGGGGCGCCACCGCTGGCCTGCGACGCACCCGACGGCGTCCATGGCACGAGCGGGAGGATCAGGAAGAGCGTCACCAAGAGGATCGATGGGACAAGATGGCCTAACGACGACCGAATCATGGGCACCGATGCATGCGAACCGGTGAGAAGACCAGAGCTTTGTAATGGCTTCGAGGATTGGAAGGGGAAGGATCCCGGCGGCCGGGTGCGATCGAATCAGATGCCGGCGAGCAGCTTGGACTCGGAGGCTACGCTTTAGAACAGGGTGCGACCGATCGGGTAGTCCACGCCTCGCTGCTGTCGCGAAGGTCGAATCGACGAGATTCCGTCCGGACCGGCCGGCGGTCAGCGGTTCAACCCTGCCAGGAGCCGACCGCTCGCGGCATCTTCAATTCCCGCGCCGTTTGTCAAACGGAGCGGGCTCACGAGTGGACATTGTCCCCCCCGGAGTAGGCGGGCCTGTCGGGAGTCTCCGCCCCGGGAGCTCGCGGCCGCCGGGACCTTTGAACCCGAGAATGCTGGCTTAGAAGGCCAGTACTTTCTCCAAGCTAAGCTACAGGCCCACGTCTGGGAACGGGGGACCGCCGCTTAAGAGTTCGTCCGGAGCGGGGCGCCTGCGGCCGAACCCGCTCGCCGATGGCGTGCGCGATCAGGTGGGCCAGCCGGAGCGGCTCGGGCCAGTGTCCCCGCCGCGTCGCGCGATGCAGGAGCGCGATCGCCTCCGGCTCCGTGCATCCGACCGCGGCGGCGAGGATCGGCCGTTCCCCCGTCGGCACTTCGAACAGGGGCCGACGGCGGAGCCGGCGCCACCGGGTCTCGGCGTCCCGTGGAAAGTAC
Source organism: Thermoplasmata archaeon (assembly GCA_041476045.1). GTDB lineage: Archaea > Thermoplasmatota > Thermoplasmata > Lutacidiplasmatales > UBA184 > Lutacidiplasma. The sequence continues at coordinate 13,768 of JBGOSQ010000008.1, forward strand.
TTGCGGAGCGCCGCGTGGATCCGCACGAAATCCGGAGGATGCCGCGTCACCGCGATCACGGGCCGGCGGAGGCGGCGGCTCACGCGGCCCAGGTCGACCACGTTGAACCCCCCGACCGTGATCCCGTCGAGGAGGACGGCGCGGACTCCCTCGAACTGGCGCATCGAGCGGACGAGGGCCTCGATGCGCTCGCTCGCGTCGTCGCCGTCGACGCGAACGCGACCCACCGCGACGCCCTCGACCGCGTCGGGCTCGGACCACACGACCGCCACGAGCGGGGCCGCGGACTGACGGCGCGAGAACGCGCCGTCATCGACGGCCGCCAGCCGGAGGTGCGGCTTCGCCAGCGCGCGCGCCAAGCCTAATCCGTTCCGTCGCTGCTCCCGCGCCGTTCGACCATGGCGTGGGTGACGGTCCGGTGCCCCCGGTGCGGCGCGTACGTCGCGGCGCCCGGGCGCTCGACGACCGCGGCGACCTACGCGACGTGCCCGCATTGTTCGACGACCCTTCCCGTCGTGGCCCCGCGGGACCCGCCCCCGCTCTTCTCGTGGGAGGTCTTCCCGTCCGTTTATCCTTCCCTGCCGGTCCCGCGGGCACCGGGCCGACGGCTCCTCGGGTTCGTCGGCCTCGTACTGATCGTCGCGACGCTCCTCCTCGCGTCGCTCGCCGGCTTCCTCGTCTGGAACGGCGCCGCCGCGCTCGGTCCCGGAACGTTCACGCTCCAAGGAGACGTCGACCGCGCGGCGTCCGGGGTGGGGATCGTCTCGCCGATCTCGGGGGCGTTCGTCAACGTCACGGGCGAATCCGGAATGCGCGCGAGCGTCGTGACGAACGCGACCGGCCACTTCTCCGTCTCCGGAGTTCCCGCCGGCGGGGTGACGCTCAATGTCTCGGCGCCCGGGTTCGATTCCGTCATCGTCCAGCTGTTCGTCTCATCGATCTACGCGACGTCGGGCGCGAGTTCGGGGCTCCTCGTCGTGCTCGCACCCGCGTCGACCCCGAGCGCCCACACCGTCGTCCAGGGGCCGTTCGCGACCCTCGAGGGCTTCCTCACGAGCCTCTGGTCCGCCGCGGCGATCCTCGGGATCGCTGCGATCCTGGCCGCGGTCGGCGCACGCGCCTCGCGGCGCAACGACCGGCCCACGTTCGCCGTGGCCGGCGGGGCAGCGACGCTTCTCGCGCCGGGCGCCCTCTTCACGCTCGGCGACACCGAGGCGTTCCCGTACCTCGAGATCCCGACCGTCGTCCTCGCGACGGTCGGAGCGCTCGCGATCGCTCTCGCGGTCGTCCCGCTCGTCTGGGAGGCTCGGCCCATCGAGCCGACGGACTGACGCTACGGCCGGCGGCCGGAGGCCGCCGCGGTCCGCGTTCCGGGAGGCAGCGGCCGCCGGTTCCGGTAGCCGCCGTCCAGCGTGTGGTAGAACGCTACCTCGTCCTCGCCGCGCTGCCAGCAGAGGAAGACGACCTCGCCCTCCTGGAGGCCGTAGAAATCGAGGAGCCCGGACTCCAGGTCCTTGACCTCGATCCCCTCGGCCTGCAATCGGGCGACCTGCTCCTCCAAGCGCGCGGTGAGCTCGGTCCACTCGGTGTCGAGGCGATGCTTCAGATCCCCGTCGGGGTGATCGGCCGCGTCGATCTCCTTGCCCCAGAAGGCGGAGAGGCGCTGGATCTCGTCGTGGACCTTGCGGAGCCGGACGACCCACGCGCGCAGCTGCGGTAGCAGCTCGCGCAGCTCGTCGAGGTGTCCGTTGGCCTCCTCGACCGTCCACAGTCGCCCCGGTTGGGGGAGCGTGCTGTCGGCGCCGTCCCGATCGGCGTCCATTCCCGGTGTGCTCGATTGATGCGCGGAAGGGTATTTACGCCTTTGACGTGCGGACGCGAACACTCCCCCGCGTGCGACTCCTCCGCCCGGCAGGCTCCGGGTTGCGCCGCGCGCGCGTCGGGTGCCGCGCACGAAACTCGCCCGGGAGGGTCGGCGACGCAGCGCGCCGCGGTTCCGGGTTCTCTACGCGCGCGTTCGAAGGAACGTGCGCGCGACGCGCGTTCTCCCTCGAGAAATCGCGCGTTTCCGAGAGAAGAAATCCCCCTTTCGTCCGAGGTGTTATATAGGGTACGTTTCTCCCCCGCCCCCGCGGAGGCACACGACCCCATCATCCCATGGCCCGACGTCATCGTCCCCGCCGAGGTTCTCTCGGCTTCTCCCCTCGTTCTCGCTCCGTCCGGCAGGTCCCGCGCATCCGCGCGTGGCCCGACGGACCTAAGGCGCCCTCGATCGAAGGGTTCGCCGGCTTCAAGGTCGGCATGACCCACGCCTTCATCGTCGACTACCGGAAGCGATCGACGACCGCCGGCCAGGAGGTCTCGGTCCCGGTGACGGTCGTCGAGGTCCCGCCGCTCCGGGTCGTCGGCGCGCGCCTCTATCGGAGAGAGCCGTACGGGAAACGCGTCGTCGCCGAGCTGTGGGGCGAGAACTCCATCGAGGAGCTCGGCCGCGCGATGATCCCCCACCCTCCCAGTTCGGCCGAGTCGAAGAAAGCGTTCGGCGAGACCGACGCCACCGACGTGCGCCTCATGGTCCACACGCAGCCCCACCTCATCACCGGGATCGGGTCAAAGACCCCGGAGATGTTCGAGGTCCGGGTCTCGGGGGACAAGTTCGCCGAGCGGCGCGCCTTCGCCATCTCGAAGGTCGGGACCGAACTTCCGCTCGACCAGCTCGCCAAGGAGGGCGAGTTCCTCGACGTCGTCGGCGTCACGAAGGGGAAGGGGTTCCAGGGCCACACGAAGCGATGGGGCGTGAAGCTCCAGCCGCGCAAGAACTCCAAGCACCGGCGCATGATCGGCACGCTCGGTCCCCACAACCCGAGCTTCGTCACGTACCGGATCCCGCAGGCCGGCCAGATGGGCTACCACCGGCGGACGCAGTACAACATGCGGATCCTCAAGATCGTCCAGGACCCCCGGACCGAGGCGGTCACGCCGTCCGGCGGGTTCCTCAAGTACGGCGAGGTCCGCTCGCCGTGCGTCGTCCTTCACGGCTCCCTCCCCGGACCGGCGAAGCGCCTCCTCCGTTTCCGCCTGCCGATCCGCATGCAGGTCGCGACCGTCGAGAAGGTCGAGATCCGCTACCTCAGCACCGCCTCGAAGCAGGGAGTATGAGCCCGCCCACCAAATCGGGGGCGGAGACCGCTCCCATCGAGCACCACCTGACCCATCACCGGGTCCACCTGATCGACCTCAAGGGAGCCGCGGGCGAGACCGTTCCCCTCCCCGCCGCGTTCTCGATGCCGATCCGTTCCGATCTCATCAGGCGCGCCGTCGACTCGGCGCGCGCCGCGCGACGCCAGCCCCACGGCACCGCGCCGACCGCCGGTCTCCGGCACTCCGTCGAGTGGTCGGGGAAGGGCAAGGGTGTCGCGCGCACGCCGCGGCTCATGGGGTCGATGAGGGGCGCCCAGTCGCCGAACACCGTCGGCGGCCGTCCGGCGCATCCCCCCCGCATCGAGACGATCTGGACGAAGAAGATCAACACGAAGGAGCGCCGCCTCGCGTTCGCCGCCGCCCTCGCGGCGACCCGCGAGACGAAGCTCGCCGAATCGCGCGGCCACGAGATCCCCGAGGGGCTCCATCTCCCGGTCGTCCTCGCAACGCCTGCGGAAGAGATCACGACCTCGGCCGAGGCCCGTCAGTTGCTCTCCCGCTTGAAGCTCTGGGACGACGTCGAGCGCGCGGGGGACCACATCCACCTGAGGGCCGGACGCGGCCGACGTCGCGGCCGCCCCCGCCGGTTCCCGCGGAGCCTCTTGTTCGTGACGAGCGCTCCCGGAAAGGCGCGCGGTTTCAAGAACCTCCCCGGCGTCGACGTCGTCTCCGTGGGACGTCTCGGCACCGAGGACCTGGCACCGGGCGGCACGCCGGGCCGTCTCACGCTCTTCTCCCTCGCCGCCCTCGAGGCCCTCACGACCCGCCTCAACGGAGTCGCCGCATGACGAACCTCCGCCACCGGATCCTCTTGCATGCGTACGTGACGGAGAAGTCGATGGACGAGATGGAGCGGCAGAACAAGCTCGAGTTCGTCGTCGACCAGCGGGCGACCCGCGCGGAGATTCGACGCGCGATCGAGGAAGTCTATCAGTGCAAGGTCAAGGCGGTCAACGTCAAGATCGTTCGGGCCGGAAAGATCGCCACGGTCCGATTCGCCCCGCCGTACTCGGCGGAGGACATCGGCAGCCGGGCCGGGGTGTTCTGATGGGCAAGCGGATCATCTCCCGACGGCGCGGCGCCGGCACGGGCCCCTACCGTTCCCCGAGCCACCGCCATCACGGCGCGGTCTACCACCCCTCGGCGTCGGTCGTCGGCGACGCCACCGTCGTCAAGATCCAGCAGGCCCCGGGGCGCAGCGCGCCGGTCGTCGAGGTCCGCATCGCCAACGGGAAGCCCATCCGCATGATCGCCCCCGCCGGCATCGCGACCGGCGACATCGTCGCGATCAACGAGGGCCGTGTTGAGCGAGGGAGCCTCCTTCCGCTCGGCTCGATACCCGACGGGACGCTCGTCTCCAATCTCGAAGTGAATCCGTTCGACGGCGGTCGGCTCGTCCGCGCCGCCGGCACGGGCGCCCTCATCGTCGCCCACGCCGGGCGCGAGGTGACCGTCCAGCTGCCGTCCGGCGCGTTCAAGGTCTTCCTGGCCACGTGCCGCGCGCAGGTCGGTGCCGTCGCCGGCGGCGGACGGCTCGAGCGCCCCATCATCAAGGCCGGCAAGAAGGTCCACGCCTACCAATCCCTCGCGAAGGCCGCGTTCCACGTCCGCGGCGTCGCGATGAACCCGGTGAACCACCCCCACGGGGGCGGTGCCCACCAGCACGTCGGCCGCCCGAGCACGGTGTCGTCGGGGACGTGGCCGGGAGCGAAGGTCGGACGGTTCTCGCGCTCCCAGCGCCGCCGGAAGAAGTCGCGCGGCGGAGGGGCCTGAAGATGGCGAAGCACCGGCGGGCGAAGAAGGTCGAGGTACGGCGGAAGCACGAGTACACGCTCCGTGGTCGGACGCTCCCCGAGCTCCAGGCCCTCCCGCTCGAAGAGCTGGCGAAGCTTTTGACCGCCCGCGCGCGCCGGTCGATCCGCCGCGGGTTCAACGAGGACCAGCGGACGTTCCTGGAGAAGATCCGAACGTTCCCCCGCGACAAGGCGCTCCGGACCCATGGCCGGGACATCCTGATCCTCCCCGACCACGTCGGGCACCGCGTCGCGATTCACAACGGCAAGGAGTTCAAGGAGATCGAGGTCCGGCCCGAGATGATCGGGCACTACCTCGGAGAGTTCTCGCTCACGCGACGGTTCGAGAAGCACTCCGGACCCGGCGTCGGCGCGACGCGCTCGTCGAAGTTCATGCCGCTGAAGTAGGGAGAGTTCGTTCGTGCGAGGATACACGTTCACGCCGACGCGCGGCGAGACCGTCGCGCGCGCCCGCGGCCTCGAGCTTCCGATCTCCCCGAAGAAGGCCTACGAGGTCCTGAACGCGATCCGTGGCCTCCCGGTCGACCGCGCGAAGACGTTCCTCGAGGGCGTCATCGATCTGACGCAGGCCGTTCCGTTCCGCCGGTACAACCAGGAGACGGCCCACAAGAAGCGGACCGGCCCGGGACGCTACCCCAAGAAGGTCGCGAAGCACATCCTACAGGTCCTCACGAACGCGGAGGCCAACGCGGAGTACGAGGGCCTCGATGCGGAGGCGCTCATCGTGAAGGTCGCCGCCTCCGGTCGCGGCCGGATCCAGAAGGCGAACATGCCCCGCGCCCACGGGCGCGCGACGGCGTGGAACGAGCAGACCACGAACATCGAGATCGTCCTCTCCGAACGCTCGGGGGCGAAGCCATGACGAGCGAGCGAAAGGTGATCCAGGAGGCGACGCGCCGCGTCCTCCTCAAGGATTTCCTCGTCCAGGAGAGCGCCCGCGCCGGGTTCGGCGGTCTCGACATCCAGCGCACTCCCATGGGGACGCGCGTCACGCTCATCTGCGAACGCCCCGGCATCCTGATCGGCCGGCGCGGCGAGCTCATCAAGCAGCTCACGCAGGACATCGCGAACCGGTTCAAGCTGGACAATCCGCAGATCGAGGTCCAGGAGGAGCGACAGCCGTCGCTCAACGCGCAGCTGATGGCGGAGAAGCTCGCCGCGACGCTCGAGCGCGGGTGGCACTTCCGGCGCGCGGGCCACTCGACGGTACGACGGATCATGGAATCCGGCGCGCGCGGATGCCAGGTGATCCTCTCCGGCAAGCTCACCGGCGAGCGGCACCGGACGGAGCGGTTCAAGTCCGGGACGATCAAGTACTGCGGCGAGGCGGTCCACCTCCACATGGCGAAGGGGTTCTACCAGGCCCGTCTCAAGCCCGGCGTCATCGGGGTCAACGTCTGGATCATGAAGGCGTCGGCGAAGCTCCCGGACGAGATCAAGGTCAAGGGCGTCGAGGACCGGCCCAAACCGATCGTCGTCGAGGGCCCGCCCGTCGAGGAGGGCGTGCCGGGAGTTCCCGTCGTCGTCGAGCCGATCCCCCCCGAGGGACCCGTCCCATGACGCTTCTACGAATGAAGGAGCTCCGCGCGCTCTCCGAGGAGGAGCTCCAGCGGAAGATCGCCGATATCGAGAACGACCTCCTGCGGGAACGCGGGATCGCCGCGATGGGCGGCGCTCCGCCGAGCCCCGGGCGCATGCGGGCGCTGCGCACGAACGTCGCGCGCGCGCTCACCGTCCTCTCCGAGCGGGCGAACGCCGCGCGGCGCGCGAGCGCAACGGCGAAGGCCGCGTAGACGGGAGGGCGAACGTGACGCGCCGCGAACCGAACCCGTCGAACGATCTCGCCGAGGCGCTCGCCGGCGAGTTCATCGGCGCCACGGTCCGGATCGATCGCCACCCCGGCTTGGGCCGCCTCCCGCTCGAAGGGACGATCGTCGATGAATCGCTCGAGACGTTCCTCATCCGGAGCCCCGGGCAGCTGCGCGCGCGTCGGATCCCCAAAGCCGGCGCCGAAGGGACGATTCTCCTCGGTGAGCGGCCGTTACCCTTAAGAGGCAACGCCCTTCGCGTGCGTCCCGAAGACCGTCCGAAGCGCCTCCTCGGTCGCGGTCGCTGGAGCTACCCATGAGCCCTGCACGTTCGTCCAAGCCCCGCACCCCACCGGTCCGGAGGGGTCGGGACATCGGTCTCGACGTCCGCGCCCCCAAGGAAGCGTGCGAGGACGCCCACTGCCCCTTCCACGGCCGCCTCCCCGTCCGGGGCCAGATCCTCGAGGGAACGGTCGTCTCGACGGCGATGCAACGGACCGCGGTCGTCGAGCGCACGCTGTTGCACTACGTCCCGAAGTTCGAGCGGTTCGAGAAGCGGCGCCGCCGCTATCTCGCGCACAACCCGCCGTGCTTGCACATCGCGGTCGGCCGGAAGGTCCGCATCGCCGAGACCCGCCCGCTCTCCAAGACCGTCTCCTTCTGCATCGTCCAGGACTTGGGCGAGGCCGCGCTCCGCGCCAAGGGCGAGGACGCGCTCATCCCGTCGACGCCGGAGACCAAGGACGCACCGGAGGCGGCGCGACCGTGAAGGGACTCGCGGGCCGACGCGGTCGGGGGCTCCCCAAAGGCGCGCGCCTGGACTGCGTCGACAACACCGGCGCCAAGATCGTCGAGATCATCGCCGTCCGCAACTGGCACGGCACGCACCGGCGCTACCCGCGCGCGGGGATCGCGGACCTCATCATCGTCTCCGTCAAGAAGGGAACCCCCGAGATGCGTCGCCAGGTCCTGCACGCCGTCATCGTACGCGCGCGCTCGCCGATGCGGCGCGCGGACGGGACGCGCCTCCAGTTCGAGGACAACGCCGCGGTCATCACGACCGAGACCGGCGAGATCAAGGGTTCCCAGATCAAGGGGCCCGTCGCGAAGGAAGCGGCCGAGCGTTGGCCGCGGATCGCCGCGGCCTCGTCGATCATCGTGTAGCGAGGGAGGAACGGAATGACGACCAAATCGCATCTCCCGCGCACGCAACGCAAGGCGCTCTACACCGCTGACCTCTTCCACCGACGGCGCCGGATGGCGGTGCCGCTGTCCAAAGAGCTCCGCCGGCGCTACGGACGCCGCCAGCTCCCGGTCCGGAAGGGCGACACCGTCCGCATCCTCTCGGGGAGCTTCGTCGGACGCGAGGAGCGCGTCGCGAAGGTCGATCTCCAGCGGTACGCGGTCACGTTGGACAACGTCACCGGCAAGACCGCCGATGCGAAGCTCAAGCCGCTCCCGATCCGCCCGAACCACTTGGTCCTGACGAAGCTCAACCTGGCCGACCCATGGCGGCGACGGATCCTCAAGGTCCCCGAGGCCGAGGCGCCCGCCGAGGAAGAGGCGCCGACGGTCGCCGAGAAGGCCACGATCGCCGACAAGCCCAAGGCGGGCGCGTTGTCGGAGAAGGTCAAGTCGGAGGCGAAGGCATGACGTTCCGTTTGAAGCGCCGCGCGGCCCCGCGCAGCTGGACGATCCCCCGGAAGGGGACCAAGTGGGTCAAGCGCCCGGCGCCGGGCCCCCACGCCCAGGACCAGGCGGTCCCGCTGCTCATCGTGCTGCGCGATCTGAAGCGCGTGGCCCACACCGCGCGCGAGGCGCACCTGCTGGTCAACAACGGCTCCGTCCAGGTCGACGGCAAGGTCGTGCGCGATCTCTCGCGGGGGATCGGCCTCCTCGACACCGTTTCCCTCGGCGCGCCGTTGAACGAGCACTTCCGTCTCCTCCGCGACCGCCGTGGGAAGCTGACGCTCATCCCGATCGCCGCGACCGAGGCCACCGTGAAGCTGGGCCGCGTCCGGTTCAAGCACACGGTCCCCGGCGGAAAGGTCGAGGTCACGCTCCACGACGGACGGAACCTCCTGGTGCCGGCCGACTCGCCGTACAAGGTCGGCGATTCCCTCAAGATCCAGGTCCCGACGCAGAAGGTCCTCGCCCACCTCCCGCTCGCGCCGGGCCAACTCGCGTACGTCGCGGGCGGCTCGCACGTCGGCGAGCTCGCGCGCGTCGAGCGGATCGAGGTCCTGAACTCGTCCCAGCCCAACCGCGTCCACTTCAAGGAAGGCTTCTCGACGGTCAAGCACTACGTCTACATCGTCGGCGACCAGACCCCGCAGATCACCCTGCCGGAGGACTTAGCCCGATGAGCGCCCCCGCTGCGGCCGCACCGTCCGCCCCCCCCGTCGCGGAGAACCGGTGGCGGGCCGTCCGCATCCTCAAGATCGTCGTCAACACCGGTGTCGGCGAGTCCGGCGACCCGCGCACGAAGGCCGAGCGCGTGCTCCAGATGGTGACGAAGCAGAAGCCCGTCGCAACGCGCTCGAAGTCGACCAACCGCGACTTCGGCATCCGACAGGGCCAGGAGATCGGCGCGATGGTCACGCTCCGCGGCGCGGCCGCATGGGACTTCCTCACCCGCGCGTTGGACGCGCGCGATCGCCAGTTCGACCCGGAGTCGATCGACCGCTCCGGGAACTTCTCGCTCGGACTTTCGGACTACACCGATTTCGCCGGGATGAAGTACGACCCCGAGATCGGCATCCGCGGCATGGACATCTGCGTCACGATGGGCCGGGCCGGCTACCGTATCCGCGACCGTCTCCGGAACGGGCGGACGATCCCGCGCGCCCAGCGCGTCACGCCCGAGGAGACGCGCCGCTTCCTCGCCGAGAAGTTCCACGTCACCTTCCTGGAGTGAGCCGATGAAGCCCAAGAAACTGTTCGGACGGAAGGTGGGATGCCTGCGGTGCGACCGCAAGCGCGGGATCGTCCGTCGCTACGGCCTCCATCTCTGCCGCCAGTGCTTCCGCGAGGTCGCGGTCGACCTCGGGTTCCGGAAGTACCAATAGGAGGAGCTCATGCAACACGATACACTCAACGACGCCCTCGTCACCCTGCGCCACGCCGACCAGCAGGGGAAGGGCCGCGTCGACCTCGAGCCGACGTCCCACCTCATCGGCGAGGTCCTGCGCATCTTCCGCGAGCACGAGTACATCCAGGACTTCGCCTTCGTGCCCTCGGGGAAGGGCGGCAAGTACGAGGTCACGCTCGCGCGCCGGATCAACTCCTGCGGCGTCATCAAGCCCCGCATCGCCGTCCGCGGCCGCTCGGTGGAGCGCTACGAGGCCCGGTTCCTGCCCGCGCAGGACTTCGGGCTCCTCGTCCTCTCGACGAACCAGGGCGTCATGAGCCACGCGAAGGCGCGCGAGCTCAAGATCGGAGGGAAGCTGCTCGCGTATGTCTACTGACGATGCCCCCCCCCGCGACCGCGTCTCGGTCCCCGTCCCGAAGGGCGTGACCGTCTCGCTCCACGGCCCGACGCTCACGGTGAAGGGCCCGCTCGGGAGCGCGTCGCGCCGGTTCCCCCACGAGGCGCTCGGCGTCGCCGTCGCCGCCGACCACGTGGAACTGACGCTGCTCATCCCTCCGAACCGGAAGAAGGCGAAAGCGCTCCTCCACACGTGGGAGAGCCACGCCAAGAACTTGGTCGCCGGCGTCACGATCGGCTTCGAGGCGAAAATGAAGGCCGTCGCGGCGCACTTCCCCATGAAGGTCGTCGTGAAGGACTCGACCCTCGTCATCGAGAACTTCCTGGGCGAGAAACATCCCCGGACCGCGCCGCTCATCCCCGGCGTCGCCGCGCAGGTCGACGGCGACTTCGTCCTCCTCTCCGGCGTCGACATCGAGCAGGTCGGCCAGAGCGCCGCCAACATCGAGCGGGCGACGCACATCCGTGATTACGATCCGCGCGTCTTCCAGGACGGCATCTACATCGTCGAACGCGCCCACGTCAAGGGGACCGGCTGATGGCGGACGACGAGAAGAAGACCGCGAGCCCACCGGAGAGCGGCGAGGCGAAGGCCCCGGTGGCGCCCGCGAAGAAGTCCTCCGCCAAGGCCCCCGCGAAGTCGGAGGTCGGCGAGAAGACGACGGAGAAGGCCCCCGAGAAGAAGAAGTCCGACGCGAAGCCCGCTCCAAGGCGTCCCAAGCTCGACCCGGAATCCGCCCGCCTCCTCTGGGTGCGCTCCGACCTGGGCGGCCGTCGTCCCAAGTTCGTCCGGCAGGCAACGCACCGCTACTTCCGCATCGGCCGATGGGCGTCCTGGCGACGCCCGCGCGGACTCCAGTCCAAGCAGCGGCGCCACTACGGCTACCGATCCAAGATCGTCCGCATCGGCTACGGCGGGCCGAAGCGCACCCGCGGGCTCACCCCGACGGGGTTCCGCCCGGTCATCGTCCGCACCGAGGACGAGATCCGGGCGATCGACCCGATCCGCGAGGCCGTCGTGATCGCGCGTACGGTCGGCACCCGCCGACGCCTGGTCCTCGAGGAGTCGTGCCGGAGGCTCGGGCTCCACATCCTCAACCCGATCGTCAAGGAACGGGAGGAGAGGTAGATGCCCGATCTCTCGAACCAACGCCGTCTCGCAGCGGCGATCCTGAAATGCGGCCTCGGCCGCGTCTGGGTCGACCCATCGAGCCAGGAGGAGCTCGCCGATGCCGTCACGCGCGCCGACGTCCGGAGCGCGATCAAGGCCGGCGTCATCCGTCGGAAGGCGATCCAGGGCACCTCGCGCGTCCGCGCGCGCCGACACGCCGAGGAGGTCCGCAAGGGCCGCCACTCGGGCGACGGTTCGCGGCGCGGCACCCCCCAGTCGCGCGTCACGAAGAAGCGCCGCTGGATCCGACGGATCCGCGCCCAGCGCGATCTCCTGGCGACGCTCCGCACCGAGAAGACGATCCCCCCATCGGTCTATCGAGAGTTCTACCGGCGCGCGAAGGGCGGAATGTTCCGCAGCCGCGCGCACCTCATGATCAACCTAAGGCTCGCTGGCCACGTCCCGGAGGCGAAGGCATGACGTCGGGTCCGCGCTACAAGGTTCCGTTCCGGCGGCGCCGTGAGGGGAAGACCGACTACCGCACGCGCTTGAAGCTCCTCAAGTCCAACCGGCCTCGCGCCGTCGTGCGGTTCTCGCGCGGGCGGGTCTTCGTTGCGGTGACGACCTACGATCCCAAAGGCGACCGGATCGTCGCGGCGGCCGAGAGCGCCGAGCTCCCGAAGGTGGGGTACCCCGAGCACGGGCTCGTCTCGACCCCGGCGGCGTACCTGACCGGCTACCTCGCCGGCATGCGCGCCAAGCGCGCCGGCCATGACTCGGCGGTCCTCGACGCCGGCCTCCGACGCCCGGCGCAGGGCGGCCGTCTCCTGAGCGCGCTCAAGGGTCTCCTCGACGCGGGGATCCAGATCCCGCACGGCGACGTCGGGTTCCCGAAGCCCGACCGGCTCAACGGGACGCATCTCCGCCCACCCCTTCCGAAGCCCCTCGAAGCATACAAGGCCGAGCTGGGCCGAGTGGTCGACCGCCCGAAGGAGACCCCAGCATGAGCGCCGGCGCCTTGCCCCAGTCCCGCGGGATGGGTCCCGGCGGTCCGCCGCCGCCCCCTCCGTGGGTCCCGAAGACCGAGCTGGGGCGCCGCGTCCATTCCGGCGAGATCACGACGATGTCCGACGCGATCCGCTCCGGTCTCCCGCTCCGCGAGGCGCAGATCGTCGACGCGCTGCTCCCGAACCTCCACGACGAGGTCCTCGACGTGAACATGGTCCAACGCATGACCGACTCCGGCCGCCGCTTCAAGTTCGCCGTGACCGTTGTCGTCGGCAACGGCGACGGGTTCGTCGGCCTCGGCCGCGCGAAGGGCAAGGAGGTCGGTCCGACGATCCGTCGGGCGATCGATCGCGCGAAGCTCAAGGTCGTCGAGGTGCTCCGAGGGTGCGGGTCGTGGGAGTGCGGCTGCGGCCGGCCCCATACGGTCCCGTTCCAGGCGATCGGCCGCGTCGGCTCCGTCGTCGTCCACTTCAAGCCCGCCCCCCGTGGTGTCGGGCTGGCCGTCGGGGACGTCGCAAAGCCGGTCCTCCGGTTCGCGGGGATCACCGACGCGTGGGGCTACACCGATGGCCACACGAAGACGACCGTCAACTTCGCCCAGTCGGCGTTCCGCGCGCTCGTCGCGCTTAACGATATCAAGGTCTCCGACGCCGACGCGATGCGCCTCAAGATCGTGCGCGGGTCGATCGGGTCCTCGATCCTCCCACCGAAGGAGCTGCTCCCGCCCGGGCCGCGTGGCGGCGGCCGTCGGGGCGGTCCCCCGGGACGCGGTGGCCCCGGTCGCGGCGGACCGGGCCGTGGTCCCCCGGGCCGACGCCCGCCACCGAGGAGGTAACGATGGGTTGGATGGTCATTCGGGTGCGGGGAACGATCCATGCGCGGCACGACATCGAGATGACGCTCAACCAGCTGCACCTCACGCGCCCCAACCACGCGACCGTGCTCCCCGAGGCGGAAGCGTTCCGCGGGATGCTGACGAAGGTCCAGGGGTACGTGACGTGGGGCGAGGCCGAGCCCGAAACGGTCCAGTTGCTCCTCAAGGAGCGCGGGATCACCGTCGGCGGCGAGCGTATCGGCGACGCCGGCGGCTCGACCCCGACGACGGAGCTGCCGAAGCTCGCGAAGACCGTCCTCACCGACGGGCTCGTCCGGGCCGACGGGCTCCGCCCCCTGTTCCGGCTCCGCGCGCCGAAAGGCGGATGGCGCTCGACGAAGCGCTCGTTCGCGCTCGGCGGGGCGCTGGGCTACCGCGGCCGGGCGATCAACGATCTCGCGCGGAAGATGCTGTAGGGGGAACGATGCCGAGCCGAACGAGGAAGTTCCGGGGATCGCGCACCCACGGCCGCGGCATCAAGGCCGGGCGGGGCGCGGGCAAGCAGGGCGGACGCGGGAACGCGGGGCTCCACAAGTACAAGTTCAAGTCGATGCTGATCTACGCGCCCGACCACTTCGGCCGGCACGGGTTCAAGCGCCCTCCCGAGATCGTCGCGCGCCCCACCTCCGTCAACGTCGGCGATCTCGAGGAGCTCGTCCCGCTGCTCGCGACCGCGAAGGCGATCAAGCGCGACGGCGGCGCGACCTGGGCCGATCTCTCGAAGGTCGGCGTCGACCGGCTCTTGGGCTCGGGCGCTCCGCCCACGAGCTGGTCCGTCTACGTCGCGCACGCGACCAAGCACGCGCGCGAAAAAGTGACGGTCCTCGCCGAGCCGCCGACACTCTCGGCGTAAGGGCCTCGCCGAAGGGTATATAGTCCTCCGTCCGGCTCCAACGCGGAACGATGGCCGAGGAGGAGGTCCCGCGCAATTACATCTGGGGTCTCCCGCTCGGCGCGGTCGGCCTCGTGATCCTGCTCGTCGACTGGAAGTGGGCGGAGCCCACCCCGATCGCGCTCGCCATCACGGGCATCACCCTCTTCGCGATCTTCGGGCTCTTCTTCCTCGGCCTCTCCTATGACGGACCCAAGTCCAAGCTCTACGGATTGAAGCCCGTAACGTCGCGGATGCCGGCCGTCGCCCAACCGAAGGGCCACGTCCACTTCCGGACCAAGATGTTCTGGACCATCAGCGTGCTGCTGATGTACTTCCTGCTCACGAACGTCTTCATCTACGGCGTCGACCAGCAGACGGTCGTCGACCTGTTCCAGTCGTACCGCGCCATCCTCGCCGGGCAGCAAGGGACGCTGATGCACCTCGGGATCGGACCCATCGTCACCGGGTCGATCATCATGCAGCTGTTCACGGGTGCGAAGATCATCAACCTGGACCTGACCGACGACGAAGACAAGGGAATGTACCAGGGCGCCCAGAAGGTGATGGTCGTCGCGATGATCTTCGTCGAGGCGGTCCCGCAGGTCTTCGGCTACCTGTTCCCCTCGGCGGCGCTCGTCTCCTCGCTCAACGTCACCTCCCCTGGGAACGGGACCCTCCTCGCCGACACGGTGATCATCGTCCAGCTCGTCTTCGGCAGCTATCTCGTCTTCCTGATGGACGAGGTCGTCTCGAAGTGGGGCATCGGGAGCGGTATTTCCCTCTTCATCGCCGCCGGCGTTTCCCAGCAGATCGTCCAGGGGACGCTCAACTGGCTCCCCGCGAACCGGGCGCTCGCCATCAGCGCGACGAACCCGCCGTCGGGGACGATCCCCAAAGCGCTCTGGTTCTTCACGAACGAGGACGCGCGCACGCTCGCCGGCGGAGGGTGGGAGCAGATCCTCTTGCACGCGCCCAATCCGGTGGTCGCGCTCGCCGGTACCGCCGCGATCTTCTTCATCGTCGCTTGGACCGAGTCGACGCGCATCGAGCTGCCGCTCTCGCACGCCGAGGCTCGGGGCGCCCGCGGTCGCTACCCGCTGCGGCTGATCTACGCGTCGAACATCCCGGTCATCCTGATGTCGGCGCTCTTGGCCAACGTCTCCATGTTCTCGATCCTGCTCTGGTCGAACGGCACGCTCCAGCACTTCCCCGGGATCGGGGGCCGTTGGTGGATCGGATCGTACGCGAGCTCCCCCCAGCAAGCGCAATTGCTCGGCGTCTCGCAGACCACGCCGCTCACCGGCGGGGCCTACTACCTGTCGACGGTGAACGGCCTCGAGTCCTGGCTGCTGCCGCTGCTCAACCCACAGCAGTACGGGGCGCTCTTGGTCGGCCACGCCTGGTACCAGGACCTGGCCCACGTCGGGATCTACTTCACGGTCATGGTCTTGGGCTCGATCGTCTTCGCCCGGTTCTGGATCCAGACCACCAACATGGGTCCCGAGGCCGTGGCGCGGCAGATCGAGGCGTCGGGGATGCAGATCCCCGGGTTCCGCCGTGAGCCGCGCGTCCTCCGCCGGGTCCTCGCGCGGTACATCCCTGTCATCACCGTCATCTCCGGGGCGGCCGTCGGCGCGCTCGCGGCAGGTGCCGATCTCATCGGTACCGTCGGCAACGCGAGCGGGACGGGCGTCCTGCTCACCGTCGGGATCATCATCAACCTCTACGAGGCGATGGGCCGCGAGCAGCTGATGGAGATGAACCCGCTCCTCCGTCGTTTCATCGGAGGCGAGTCGTGAGCGGCGCCCCCCTACCTTCGGAGTCGGACGAGGCCAGCCCGGCCTCCGAATCGGAGGAAGGGGCGGGCGAGACCGAAACCTCTTCCGGCCCCACCCCGTCGGACCTGACGACGAGCCGGCCCGCGGGACCCCCACGACCCCAGTTCAAGTTCTCGACGTTCCTCCTCATCTTCCTGTTCCTGATGGGAATGCTCATGCTCGTGCAGACGAGCCTGCGCGAGGGCGTCGCCAACGGGCTCAACGCGATCCTGCTCCCGGCGATCGGGTTCGGCTACCAGTACCCGCTCCTCACGATGTTCCTCGCCGCGGCGGTCGAGATGCTGATCACCGCGATCGCGTACAACGTGACGACCGACTGGGTCAAGGCCGCCAAGGTCCAGAAGTGGAACGCTGCGTTCAACAAGGTCAAGATGGAGGCGCTTAGGTCCGGCAAGAAGGACCGGATCGACGCTCTCAAGCCCCACCAGCAGCGCCTGACCGCGCTCTCCGGCGAGGTCTCGATCGGCCAGCTGAAGGGGATGGCGGTCACGTGGTTCCTCGTGATCGCGATCTACACGTGGGTCGGGATCTTCATCGGGGCCGCCTACACGAACGGCACCGACGGGATCTCGATCGGGGGCGGCTCGGTGCACCTCCACTTGGGTGCGGGCGGTCTCGAGTTCCTGCCGCTCTGGTTCCTGGTCTTCTCGCTGTACACGATCCCGTCGTCGCTCGCGTTCCGTCGCGTCCTGAAGCACTACTGGCTGCAGCAGTACGCCGCCGCGCGCGCCCCCGGACCCACGGCGGTCGGGGGCGGTGCGTGATCGACCGGGTCATCACGATCACCGGCCCCCCAGGGAGCGGCAAGTCGACCGCCGGCCGCGGCGTCGCGGAGCGGCTTGACCTCGAGTTCCGTTCCGCGGGCGAGCTGTTCCGAGAGCGGGCGAACACGGCCGGGATCACCCTTTCCGAGTTCTCGCGCCGCGCGGAAGGCGACGAGACGATCGACCGGGCGCTCGACGCGCAGATGCTCGCCCTCGCGCGGCCCGGCCGTGTCCTCGAGGGTCGCGTCACGGGCGCCCTCTGCCGGCGCCGCGGCGTGCCGTTCTACTACCTCCTCGTGACCGCACGGCCCGAGATCCGGTACCGCCGCCTCGCGGCCCGCGACGGCATCTCTCTCGGCGAAGCCGCATCGACGACGACAGCGCGCGAGGCGAGCGAGCGCGACCGGTACCTCCGGTACTACGGGATCGATCTCGACCGGGAGACCGCGGACCTGACCGTCGACTCCTCCGAGCTCTCCGTCGATGCGGTCGTCGAGCGTTTGTCCGAGTTCGTCCTGGCCCAGGTGCCCCCCGGGACGCGATGAGCGAAGCGGTGCCCCTCCCCACGGCCGTCCGCGACCGGTTCCAGGAGGGCGCGTTCCTCCTCGTCGACAAGCCCCGCGGCCCGACGTCCCACCAGGTGACGGCGTGGGCCCGCGACCTTTTGGGGGTCCCTTCGGCCGGCCACGCGGGGACGCTCGACCCGAACGTGTCGGGCCTCCTCTGGGTCGGAGTGGGCCCCGCCCTCAAGCTGATCCCCCTCGTCCTGGATTTTCCCAAGCGCTACGTCGGCGTCGTCGCTTTCCACGGACCCGTCGCGAGCGCCGACCTGGAGCGCGTGGTGCGCGAGTTCACGGGACCCGTCTTCCAGACCCCGCCCGTCCGTTCGGCGGTCAAGCGGGAGCGGCGGATCCGCACGATCCACCGGCTCGTGACCGTCGAGTCCGGGGACGGCAAGCTCCTGCTCGATGTCGTCGCCGACTCCGGGACGTACGTCCGCACGCTCGCCGTCGACCTCGGGGAAGCGCTCGGCGTCGGGGCCCACCTGGAAGAGCTTAGGCGCGTTGGGACCGGCCCCTTCACCGAGGGTCAGTCGGCGACGATGACCCAGCTCGCCGACACGATCGTCGG
Organism: Thermoplasmata archaeon; assembly: GCA_041476045.1. Lineage (GTDB taxonomy): Archaea > Thermoplasmatota > Thermoplasmata > Lutacidiplasmatales > UBA184 > Lutacidiplasma. The sequence goes on from JBGOSQ010000008.1 coordinate 31,678, forward strand.
GGCCAAGACCGGCGATCCGACGGCGCTCTTGGCCCACCTGCACCCATTGGTCGAGGTCTGGGGGGAGTTCCCGATCCTCCGGCTCAAGCCCTCGGCCGCGTCGGCGATCGCGCACGGCGCGGACCTGTCGAGCGGAGGGATCCTCACGACGTCGCGACGGTACGCGCCGGGGGCCCACGTCGTCCTGACCACCGCCGACGGGGCGCTCCTCGCCTTTGGCCGTGGGATCGTCGGCTCCGACGACGTCGCGCGCACCTCCCACGGATGGGTCGTCGACGCCGAACGCGTCTTCGCCGACCCCGCCCGGTATCCTCCGCGATGGGGAAAGAAGGCTCCGGCGGCCCCTCCGGCCTAGTCCCGCCCGGCCGCGGCGGTCGGGGGCACAGGATTATCTTTGGGCCGGTTTGACGCCGGTGTGGTGACGCCGGGTCGTCCCCGATCCTCCTTCGGAGAGGCCGCGTTCTCGCGGCTCGGGCGCGGCATTGTCGCGCATCCGGTCTATCCAATCGTCTTCTGGATCGTCCTCTTCGCGATCGCGTTGCCCTTCCTCTCGCACCTGGGGTCGGTGACGACCAACTCCGCGACGACCCTCCCGAGCTCGGCACCGAGCGCCGAGGCGCAGGCCGAGATCGCACGGCTCTTCCCGAACCTGTCCGGCGGCTCGGACAGCATCCTTCTCCTGACGGGCGCCAACGTCACCGATCCCACGGCGCAGGCGACGATCGTGGCCCTCGCTTCGTCCATCGAGTCCGACGCCTCCGTGACCGACCTCGAGGGGGTGACGACGCTCTATTCCGCGTACGAGGGCTATCTCGGCGGATCAGCCCAGATCGCCCTCGGGGCCATCTCGACCGGACTCGCGGCCAGCCCTCCTCTGCCGGTAGCGATCAACGCGTCCGCGCAGCTCCTCTGGGGTCCTCCCGCGCTCTTCCTCTCCACTTGGCAGGGCCTCGTCCTCGCGAACCCCTCGACCCCGCCGTCGGACTGGAACTATCCGTCGTACAGCCAGACCCGGCTCGCGGTTGGACCGAACACGACCGCCGCGTTCGTCCTCGACACGTTCTACTCGGGACCGGGCGGGTTCAACGACACATCGGCCTGCGCCTCCGACCCGGCGACGGTCCCCGCGTGCACGGACCGGGCCGCGAAGGCGACGCTCGCGAGCGCGATCCCGCTCCTCGTCCCGGACCCGAGTGCGCGGTCGGTCCCGCTCTCGGTGCTCGCGGACCTCAACGTGGCGAACTTCGGGGACCCGGCGGCTCGGCAGACCGCCGCCGCCGATGCGGTCGCGACGTCCGTGGGGCTGCCGGGTCCGTGGGTGAGCGCCGTCTGGCAGAAGTTCCCCCAAGGCTCCGCGACCCCGTCGGCCCTCTCGAACTGGGTCGTGGGTCTCGTCGAGAGCGCCGGCCCCGGGACCTATCCGCTTCCGATACCGCTCGGGATCTGGAACCGGTTCGTCGACCCGACGGCCACCGGCGCGCTGCTCCTCGTCTCCTTCAACGTCTCCGACAGCTACACGACGGCCAGCGGGAGCAACCCGGTCTTCGCCGACGTCGCGGAGATCGACCGACTGACCCCGAACGTCCTCCGGCAGACCGATCCCGCCGGTACCCTCCAGATCGTCCAGACGGGCGGGGCGCCGCTCGACCGGACCGAGCAGGACGTCCTGAGCTCGAGCCTGGCGATCGTCCTCCCGCTCACGGTGATCGTCTTGGTCGCGATCACGATGCTCTACTTCCGGGCCCCGCTCGCGCCGGCGATCACCTTCGGCGGGCTCGGCATTGCGCTCGTCCTCGGGCTCGCGGGGGTCGTCCTGATCGGGAATCTCGTCACGCACGTCGACTCGACCGCGCTCACGCTCCAGAACACGTTCGTCCTCGGCGTCGGGACGGATTATTCGATATTCCTGGTCGCCCGGTATCGGGAGGAATTGTACAAGGGCGCCGCGCCCGCCGAGGCGGTCGTCACGACCGTCACCTGGGCCGGCCAGTCGATCGCCACGAGCGGCGCCACCGCCATCCTGGCGACGCTCGCCCTCGCCTTCTCGGGGGTACCGCTGCTCAGCCAGTGGGGGATGGTCCTCTCCCTCGCGGTCCTCATCGCGGTGCTCGTTTCGCTGACGTTCATCCCGGCGCTCCTCACGCTCGTCGGCCCGAGGGTCTTCTGGCCGGTCACGGGCGAGCGGCTACGGCGGCGTGCCGCCGTCACGTCCGCCCGCTGGGCACAGGAACGCACGTACTTCTTCCGCGTCGGCCGTGCGGTCCGACGACGGCCCAAGGCGGTCGTCGGCCTCACCCTCCTCGCCTCGGTCCCGCTCCTGTTCGTCGCGCTCACGGCGCCGATCTCCTTCGATTTCTACGGTCAGCTGCCCGCGGGGCACGCGGCGACCGACGGGCTCGCCGCCCTCTCGGACCATTTCGGTCCGGGCCGCGCCTTCCCGACGATCGCGCTCGTGACGTTCGCGGCCCCCCTCCTCTCCGGGAACCAGTCGAATGCGACGGAGTTCGCCGATCTGGCGGCCCTCGCGGGTCTCATCGAGGGGACGAACGATGTCGCGCTCGTCGACTCGCCGGTCGGAACGTACGGCGCCCCGCTCACCGAGTGGCTCGGGTTCGCCGGCCTTACGCCCGCCACGCAGAGCCTGCTCGCAGGGACCCTCGCCAGCTACGTCGGGAACGATCAACGGACGATCTGGATCACAGTCTATCCGTCCACCCCGGGCCTCTCGGCCGCGAGCGTGTCCCTATTGGGGAACCTCCGGTCGAGCGTGACCGCGTTCGACTCCGATCACTCCACCGTCGTCGGGGTCGCCTTCGGCGGAGGGGCCGCGGTGACGAGCGACATCCAGCAGCAGACGTCGCTCGCCACGCAGCGGATGGCCATCGCGGTCTCGATCGGGCTTCTCGTCGTCCTCGGGGTCGTGCTCCGGTCGTGGTTGATCCCGCCGATGGCGGTCGCCACGATCGGGCTCTCGATCGGTTGGGCGTGGGGAGTGACGAACCTCGTGCTCGCGAACGGTTTCGGGATCCCGATGTTCTACTTCGTCCCGACGGTGCTGTTCATCCTCATCCTCGGGCTCGGGATCGACTACAACATCTTCCTTCTCACCCGGGTGCGGGAGGAGCGGATCCGGGGCCGTTCCGCCGACGAGGCGACGGTCCACGGCCTCGCAAGCACGGGTGGCATCATCACCGCGGCCGCGATCATCCTCGCGAGCGCGTTCCTAATCCTCACGACGGGGCAGTTCCTCCTCCTCCGATCGATCGGCTTCGCCGTCGCCACCGCCGTCCTGCTCGACGCGATGGTCGTCCGGACGTACCTCGTCCCGGCGACCCTCTTCCTCCTGGGAGAACGCGTCTGGCGGCTCACGGGGAAGCGGGACGTCGGGGACCCCGCGCCGCCGAAGCCCGGGTCGCCGTGAGGGGCGGCTCGACTAGCCCTTCAGGTAGGTGGCCCGCGCGCGCTCGACGTGCTTCGTGGCCTCCGACGCGTCGATGATCTCCGAGATCCGACCGTCGGCGCCGATCAGGAACGTCACGCGGCGGGCGCGTCCGGAAGGTCGGAGGACGTCGTAGGCGGTGGCGACCGCCTTCGATGCGTCGGCCACGAGCGGGAACGGAAGGTGGTACTTGTCGGCGAACGCGCACTGCTTGTCGACCGGGTCGCAGCTCACCCCGACCACCTCGACGCGGGCGCTCTTGAGGTCCTCGTAGATGTCCCGGAACCCCTTGGACTCGACGGTGCAGCCGGGCGTGTCGGCCTCCGGGTAGAAGTAGAGGACCACGGGGTGGCCGCGCAGGCTCGAGAGCTTCAGGTGCCGACCGTTCGCCGTGGGGGCGTCGAAGTCCGGGGCGATCCCGCCGATGGAGGGCATGACGGCTCGTACCGCCCGGGGAATATAACGCTCCGCGAAGGGACCCGGCGGGTGCCCGCTACGGACCGCTCACGGTCACGAGCGTCTCGGTGCTCTTGATCCCGGGGACGCGTCGGATCTTGCTCATCACGACGTCGAGCGCGGTGTTGATGTGGTCGGCCTGGACCTTCACGATGAGGTCGAACGGTCCCGTCACGCCCTGGACCTCGACGACGTCGGGGACGGCGCGGATCCGCTTGGCGACCTCCTCGAGCTTGCCGACATCGGTCTCGATGAGGAGATAGATCGTTTCCATCGTTCTCGCGGCGCCGCTCGGGCTGGCCGACTACGCGAGCACCCCCACATGAAGCTAACGAGTCCGGCGCACGGACCTGAGGGGACAAAGGGTTAAACGGCGGCGGAGGAGGTTCGATGCGCCGTGCCGCTCACCCTCCACGACTCCCTCACCGGACGCCGCCACCGTCTCGCTCCCAGTTCGCGGGGGAAGCTCACGCTGTACGTCTGCGGACCCACCGTCTACGCCCCGGCCCATATCGGCCACGGGCGCACATACCTCTACTTCGACCTGGTCCGCCGTGTCCTCGCCGACGCGGGGGTGCCCGTCCGGCACGCGATGAACATCACGGACGTCGAGGACAAGATCTCGGCCCGGGCGTCCGCGCTCGGGGTGACCTGGTCGCAGCTCGCCCGCCGCGAGGAGCGCCTCTTCCTCGCCGACCTGCACGCGCTCCGCATCCTCCGCCCCACCGTGGTCCCGCGGGCGAGCCAGTACGTCGGTCGGATGGTCCAGGTGGGCCGGAGGCTCGAGCGACGAGGACGTGTCCGACGCTCCTCCGAGGGATGGATCTACGAGCCTCCCCGCGAGAACGCGCGCCGGAACTTTCCCTCGGGCGCCGGCCTCGAGCAGCACCACGTGCCGGAGCCGGGGCATCCGTTCCTCGGGGGCCCGGGCGATTCCCGCGAGTTCCTCGTCTGGAAACCCCAGTCCGCTCCGCTGCCCTCGTTCCCCAGCCCGTGGGGTCGTGGCGTTCCGGGATGGCACCTCGAGTGCTATACGATGGCGAGGAACCTCCTCGGCGTCCCCGTGGACCTCCACGGCGGCGGCATGGACCTGGTCTTCCCCCACCACTACGCCGAGAACGAGGTCGCGCTCACCCTCGATGGCACGCCGTTCGCGCGGACGTTCCTCCACACCGCGTTCGTCACCGGCAATCACACGAAGATGTCCAAATCGACGGGCAATCTCGTCGGACTACGCCCGACGCTCGACGAGGTGGGACCGGACACCCTCCGTTGGTACCTCCTCCAGCTGCCGTACTCGCGCGTCCTCGAATGGACGGAAGCGGGGCTCCGCGACGCCGCCGCCGAGTACGAACGGGTCCACGCGGGGATCCGCTCGGTCCTTCGCGCCGGAGCCGGAGGGACGTTCGGGCTCCCCGCCTTCTCCCGACTGGCCGGCGATATCGCAAAGGACCTGCTCGACGGCCTGCGTGCCCACGACGCCCTCGCCGAGCTCCGCACGTTCACCGAGGCGCTCGACCGTAACGGCTCCGGTCGGGTATCGGCGGGCGACCGAGGTCGGGCTATCGCCGAGATCGCGCGGATCGAGGCGCTGCTCGGGATCCGGCTCCACTAGGGAGCGCGCCGGTCGACGATCAGGCTCAAGCCATTGCCTCCGCCCATGCAGAGCGTGGCGAGCCCCAGGTTCGTGCCGCTCCGTCGCAGCTCGTGGATCAGGGTCACGATGATCCGGCAGCCGCTCGCCCCGATCGGGTGACCGAGCGCGACCGCGCCGCCGTGGACATTGAACTGCGCCTCGGTGAACCCGAACGCCCTTTGGACCGCGATCGACGCCGAGGAGAACGCCTCGTTGTGCTCGACCCGGTCGAAGTCCTCCGAACGTAGGCCCGTTCGCTCGAGGTGACGCCGGACCGTCGGGATCGGCGATTCCATCACCCGCTCGGGGGCGACGCCGCTCACCATCGAGCTGTGGAGCCAGGCGAGCGGGGCGATCCCGCGCCGTTGCACCTCGGCCTCGCTCGCCAGGACGACCGCCGCCGCGCCATCGGAGAGCTGCGAGGCGCTGCCGGCGGTGAGAACGCCGTCCGGCCGGAACGATGGACGGAGACGCGCGAGGCCCGCGAGCGTGGTGTCGCCGCGCGGTCCTTCGTCGTGCCGGAGCCCCGCTCCGCCCGGGGTGACCGATGCCGGCACCTCGATGGTCTCGTCGTCGAAGATCCCCTTCGCGTTCGCCTCAGCCGCTCGAAGGTGGCTACGCAGGGCAAAGGCGTCGACCTCGGGCCGGGTGAGCTTGAGGTCGCGCGCGATCCGTTCCCCCGTGAGACCCATGTGCTCGTGCTCCCCGTACGCGTCCAGGAGCGCGTCGCGCAGCATCGCATCGTCGAGCGTCGTCGAGCCGTACTTGAGGCCCCAGCGCGCGGCCCCGGGGACGATGTACGGTGCGCTCGACATGCTCTCCATGCCGCCGGCCACCACGAGGTCGAAGTCGCCGGCCCGGATCGCGTGCGAGGCCGAGATGACCGATTGCATGCCGGAGCCGCAGACCATGTTGATCGTCACGGCGCCGGCGGTGTCGGGGATCCCGGAGGCTCGCAGGACCTGGCGGGCGGGGTTCTGGCCGGAGCCGGCCTGGATGCAATGACCGAAGAAGAGCTCCGGAACCTCCGCCGCGGGCACGCGCGCGCGCTCGAGGGCCGCGCGGACGGCGATGGTGCCGAGCGCCACCGCGGGGACGCCCTTGAGGGCGCCGCCGTACTTCCCGATCGGGGTCCGAACCGCGCTGAGGATGGCGACGCGCGGGGACGGGGGAGCGGACACGAGCGGCGCGACCGGAGGGGCGATTAATACTCTTCGCGCGGAGTCGCGTCCGTCAGTCTTCCTCGACCCGGGGTGCGAGGAGGAATCGTCCCTCGCCCTTGCCGTCGGCGATCGAGAACTCGATCTTGAGCGGGTACTCGTTCCCCACGTGGAGGGTGACCTCGGGGCTCGTGGTGATCGATTTCACCATGCTCGAGAAGAAGTCGAGCGGGTACATGCTCTTCACCGGCTCCTTCACCTCGAGCTTCGAGAGCGCTTCCTTGGGGAGGGCGAGGTCGACGCGATCGGTCTCCCCTTCGGAGTGCATCGTGAACATCTCCGGCTCGAGGGAGAGCGTCACGTGGTCGGAGATGCTCTCGCTCCCGCGGATCCCCTGGCGGAGGTCGTCCATCTTGACGACCGCGATACCAGGGGGGCTCACGTTCGGGACCTTAGGGTCGGTGATGCCCGCAGGGTCGACGATCGACATGTGACGGGTCAGCTTGCCGACCTTGAGGACGAGCCGGTTCTTGCCGCCGTCGAACTGCAGGTCGAGGATGTCGCCGGGCTTGGAGAGCCGAAGGACCTCCTTGAGCTTCTCCACGTCGATGCCGATCTCGGTCGGCTCGCCGGTGAACTCCTCGAACGCACCCTTGTTGAGCTTGAGGACGAGCATCGCGACGTGCGACGGGTCGACCGCCTTCACGTCGATCCCGTCCTTCGAGATCGACAGCTTGACCTCGGAGACGAGCGTGGAGATGACCTCCACGAGCTCGCGAAGGACCTCCATCTTGATTCGTGCCTTGAACATTGACCGTCCTCGGAGGTCGTCCACGGAGGCGTTCACTAAATAGGTTTCCTATGCTCGCGGATGAGGGGTTCCCTCCTCGACCGGTCGGTGCCTGTGTGACGGAACTTCTCTACCTCTCCGACGTCGACGCCGCGTACGTGACCACGTTCCACGCGCAGGTCGTCGCACTCCCGCCCGGCGGCGTCGTCCTCGACCGGACCCGGTTCTACCCGACCGGTGGCGGACAGCCGTGCGATCTAGGGACGCTCCGCCTCCCGGACGGCTCGACGACGACCGTCACCGACGTGGCGAAGAGCGGGGATGCGGTGATCCATCGCCTCGGCCGGAAGGGACCGACCTCCCCCACCCTCGTCCTCGGGGTCGAGGTCGAGGGAACGATCGACTGGGCGCGACGGCATCGCCACATGCGGGGCCACACCTTCCAGCACCTGCTGAGCGCCCGCGTCTACACCCTCCTGGGTCTCCGCACGCGCCGCGCCAATCTCTCGGGGAAAGGGGGCACGATCGACGTCGAGGGGCCCTGGCCGACCACGCCGTCGATCTCGGACGTGGACGCCGATGTCCGCGCCTACGTCGCCGCCGACCGGCGGGTGCAGATCCTCCGGCTTTCGCGCGCCGACTACGATCGTGATCCCGGGGGCCGCTCGGGACTCGTTCCGCTGCCCCCGCACGTCGACCCCGTCCGGGTCGTCGAGATCGATACGGCCGACCGCTGCCCCTGCGGCGGAACCCACCTTCGGCGGACCGGGGAGATCGGCGGCTTCACGATCGCGGAGCCGAGCCCATTGGTCGGCGGGGACGTGCGGCTCTCCTTCACACTGGACGAGCGCGCGCCGCCCACTCCGAGCGCGTGACCCCGTAGATCCGGACGTCGTGCCACGCACCGTGATGGTGGAGGGCGGAGCGCAGCGTGCCCTCGAGACGGAAGCCCAGCCGCTCGAGCAGCTTGTACGACGGGACGTTCGCCGTGTCGCACGTAGCGCCGACTCGCTCGATCGCCATCGTGTGGAAGAGGTAGTCGACCACGAGCCCTACCGCCTCCCGTCCGTACCCCTTCCCCCGCTCGGCCTTCTCGCCGAGGACGTACCAGACCTCCGTGAGCGTCAGGACCGGGTGTCCCTGATAGTGGCCGACGAACCCGAGGATCCGCTTGTCGTCCTTGCGCTCGACGACGAACCGCGGGCTCAGCGATCGGGGATCGTCCGGCGCCGCGCCGAGCCCCGCCTCGAACTCCTCGAGCGTGTCGACGGAGAAGCGATCGAACGGGGCGACGGTCTCGGGGTCGTTGTACCAACCGAAGAGGGTCATCACGTCGGTGGGGTGCGGCGGCCGGAGGCGGACCGTCGAGCCCTCGAGGAGGGGGACGGGCATCGGTCTAGGCGTCCGGGGCGCCGCCCGGGGGGGTCGGAACGGGGGCGTCCTCGCCGGCGTACCCGACGCTCTCCGGGAGCGCGACCGCCGTGATCCCGCGTCGAAGGTCGACGGCCTTCCGGTGACCGGACGGGGTGAGCGAGAATACGAGCTTGGGCTCGCTGTAGCCGATCACGTACTGGACACGTCGGTAGACGTAGCGACCCATCTCGAGGGCGCGAAGCGCGACCTTGAGGGTCCCGGCGTCTTCCGTCGCGAAGGCGCGGAAGATCCCGAACTCGGTCGTCCACTGGTCCGCCTCGAAGCGGACCTGCTGGCCGCGGTGCTCCAGGAGATGCACCAGTAACGACCGCTCGAGACGATCGAGCTCCTCCTTCGCCATTCGACTCCCCTTGAGGGGCGGTTCACGTGATCGTCGTGATCTCGTAGTGGACGTCGAGCCCCTTCATCCGGTGGTGCATCTCGGTCACGAGACGGATCACCTCATCGAAGCTGGCCTTCTCCTTCCACTTGTAGACGAAATCGTGCATTCCCATCGACTCTTCGAACCCAAGGTCTCGCATGACCTTCACGACGGCCTGGGGGTCGGAGCCTTCGGAATGGAACATCATTCGGACGTATGTGCGCATAGCGGCGACCGGGAGGTGGTCCCGGGGCTTCGTAGGCGACCCTCCACTTATATATGCTTCCCCCGGGTCGTCGCGCCGTTCCCATGCCGCGATTTGACGCCGGCCGGCCGGCGGTCGTCACCGGCGGCGCCGGCGCGATCGGCGCGGTCCTCGTGCGCGCGCTCCTCGAACGCGGTATCGAGGTGAGGGTCGTCGACAACTTCTCCTCCGGGCGTCGCGATCATCTTCCGGACCCCGCGACGACGCGCGGGCTCTTGGTCCTGCGCGCGGACATCCGCCACCTGGGCGAGTTCGAGTCGGCGTTCCGCGGCGCGGGATCGGTCTGGCACCTCGCCGCGAACCCGGACATCCGGCGCGGGACCGAGGAGCCGAACCTGGACCTCGAGCACGGCACGATCGGGACCGCGAACGTCCTCGAGGCGGCCCGCCGGGGCGACGTCCCGCACGTCCTCTTCTCGTCCTCGAGCGTGGTCTACGGCTGGCCGACCCAGTTCCCGACCCCGGAGGAGTACGGCCCGCTCCTGCCGCAATCGCTCTACGGCGCCTCCAAGCTCGCCTCCGAGGGCCTGGTGAGTGCGTACTCGCACTGCTACGGGATGCGGGGGACGATCTTCCGGTTCGCCAACATCATCGGTCCGGCGATGACCCACGGGGTCATCTTTGATTTCTTCCAAAAACTGGAACGGGAACCGGGGCGCCTCGAGGTCCTCGGCGA
>JBGOSQ010000009.1:0-40763 GCA_041476045.1 Thermoplasmata archaeon
AGGAATGCCCGTCGTGCGGCGGCGCTCCGACGGCCACGGGATCCCGAAGCGACCCGGGTCCGCGGGTCCGCTCGCCGGGGCGGCGCGCGAAGCACGCACGGGGCCGACCGTGAGCGGGGCCGTCTCGGCCGGGATCGACGTGCCGCGCACGCCCACGCGTGCCGCCGGGCTCCTGCGGAACCGGAACTTCGGGTTCTACCTGGTCGGCAACATCGCGGGCTGGGGCGGGATCGCCATCGCCGACGTCCTGTTCCTCTTCCTCGTCTTCGACGAGACCGGCTCGGCCCTCGCCGTCGCGTACGTCGGGATCGTCGAGGCGCTCCCGGCGATTGCGATCGGGCTGCCCGCGGGAGTGCTCGCGGACCGGTACGACCGGCGCGGCGTCCTCGTCGCCACCTCCCTCCTGCAGGGTGGCGCCCTCGCACTGATCCTCGGGTACCTGTACTGGTTCGGATTCCACCTGGGGATCGTCCTGCTCCTGATCTTCGCGCTCGAGACCGTGACCGTCGTGTTCCGGCCGTCGTCGAACGCTCTGCTCCCGAGCCTCGTGGATCCCGTCTCGCTCGACGACGCCAACGGGGTCGTGCAGGCGGCCACGTCGGTCGCGACCACCGTGGGCTCCGCGGCCGCGGCGGTCTTCCTCGTGCTCGTGGGAATGTACTCGACGATCCTGATGGATACGCTCCTCCTCCTCGTCGGCGGCCTCCTCTTCGCCGCCATCATCGGGCGGTTCGGCGGCACCGCCAAGGGCGAGGAGAAACCCGCTGACGCCGACCTACGGCGCGAGCTCGGCGACGCGCTGCGTTACCTGCGCCAGCACCGGCCGCTCGTACAGCTGACGGCGGTCTCGGTCGCCTCCGGCTTCTTCGTCGAGATGTTCGCACCGTTCCTCGTCGTCTATACCGTCCGCACCCTGGGCGAGGAGGGCGGGTGGTTCGGCTACCTCCTGGCCGGGTTCAGCGCGGGGTTCTTCATCGGTTCGCTCCTGGTCGGTCGGCTCGGCCTGATGCGCGACTACGGCCGGTTCTTCGCGGTGGCGATGATCATGAGCGGCCTCCTCCTCTCGCTCCTGGTCCTCGTCCCGAGCTTCCCGGTCGCGCTCGGGGCGCTGACGGGAGTGGGGATGATCCTGGGCCTCGTCGTCACGGGGTTCACGATCCTGGTGCAGCGGATCATCCCGTCGGAGCTCCTCGGTCGCTACCTGGGGCTCGACGAGACCCTCACGTGGGCGATCGCTCCGCTCGGGATCCTGGCCGGGGGAGTGCTCGCGCAGACCGTCGGCGTGCGGATCGGCTTCGCCGTCGCCGTGTTGGGCCTCATCGGGACGGGGTTGGTCGCCTACGCACTGCCGGAGCTTCGCACCCTCGGGTACGACCCGCGGGTCCACGCGACTCCCGGTGCCTCGGCAGGCACCCCCGAGCCCGCGCGGCCCTAGCCCGCGCCGGCGACCGGCTCGCCGAGGCGCGCCCCGAGCTTCCGCCAGTCGCCCAGGAGGTCGGGACGGAGCCGATCGAGGCCGGTCCGCCCGAGCTCGTGGAACCGGTTCCGCGCGCCCGCGTCGTCCTGTCGCGCGAGATCGAGCTCCGCGCGTCGGAGCTCGACCTCGAGCTCGTCGGCCTCGAGGTTCTGTTTCTGGAAGATCGATTCCGCGACCGCGAACGCACGCTCGGCATCGGCGAACTCGCCGCGACCGAGCGCGAGGCGTCCCTCGGTCAGGTTCGCCCGGGCCTGGCCCAGGGCATCCGACACCTGCTCGAAGCCGGCCCGGGCCTTCCGGACCGCCTCGGTCGCCTCGGCGGGCCGGCCCTCGCCGAACTCGAGATCGGCGAGGTTGAGGAACGCCCATCCGGAGCGGCGCAGGTCGTGGTTCGCCTCGGCGAGCTCGATCGACCGACGGAGGGCCGATCGCGCCTCGTCCGGTCGTCCCTGCGAGACCAGGAGGGCGCCCAGGCTGAGCGCGGCGTACGCCGCCTCGGTGGAATCGCCGAGCTCGACGAGCCGGTCGATCGCGGACCGGAAGACGCCGAGCGCCTCCTCCTCGCGGCCAGGGAGCATCGAGAGCACGGCCGCACGCTGGATCGTCTCGGCGGCGGCGTCGCGGTCGAGGTGGGCGCCCTGGGCGACGGCGAGCGCGGACTCGTGGGCGGAGAGCGCCTCGGTGTAGTTCCCGCGGTAGTAGAGGATCTCACCCTTCAGACGAAGTGCGGAGAAGCGGACGTTCGTGGGTCCCTCGGTGAGCACGTCGGGCGGGATCTCCTTGAGAGCGAGCTCCGCCGCATCCCAGCGACCCAGGTCGGCGAGCACGCGCGCCTGGTAGACGGCCAGCAATCCCCGGTCGAGGGGCTTGGCGGCCTCCCAGAGGCGCTCGGTCGTCCGGATCTCCTTGAGCGTGGTCTCGGCCGCCTCGAGCTCCCCGAACCGCGCCTGCTGGAGGGCGATGTCGAGGCGCAGCGAGAGCTCGCTCGCCGTATCGTCCGGCGAGCTCCGTTTGAGCGACTCGAGCGCCTGGTGGAGGTACGGCAGCGCGGCCCCCGGCTGGAAGGATCCCGCGGCGAGCTCCGCGGCCTCGCGGTTGTATTTGATCGCGAGCTCGTCCATCCGGCCGAGGTACGTGTGCTGGGCGAGCGAGTAGACCGTCGGGGGGTCGGTCGCCCCGGTCCTCCGCAGTGCTTCCGCGATTCGCTGATGGAAGAGGCGGACGCGCAGACCGAGCAGCTCGGAGTACAAGCGGAACCGGAACTCCTCCTGGGTGAAGCCGAACCGCCCCAACTCGATCTCGCGGACGAACCCGAGCTCGACGAACCGTTCGACGTGCTCGACGGCGCGTTCCTCATCGATCCCGGCGGCCGAAGCAAGGAGCTCCAAGGAGAACTCGCCGCCGGCGACGACGGCGAAGTTGAGGAGGCGCCGCGCCTCCGCGCTCAGGTCCCCCACGCCCAGCTCGGCGTCGAGCTCGGAGACGCTCTTCCCGTCGGTCCGCGGCTTGGGGACTCCCGGCGGGAAGATCAACTGCGTGAGCTTGGTGGGGCTCCCGCCGGAGTCGACGAATAGGCGACGCAATTCGTTCGCGCGGAACTTCCGATGCGGAGCCGCCCACCGGGCGTACTCCTCGATCTCGGGCTCGGAAAGAGGGCGGAGCACCAGGTGCTCGACGTCCTTCCGTTCGCGGAGCAGGGCGAGGGGGGCGGAGGGACCCCGCGTGCGCGAGCGGGTGGGGTCGCACGCCCCGATGATCCAGATCGGTCGGTCGCCGATCTGGGGCAGGAGATAGAGGAGGAGCTCGATCGACGCGTCGTCGGCCCACTGGAGATCGTCGAACGCGACGAGGAGCGGCGATACCTGCGCCGCGCGCAGGAACGGCTCGGAGAGCGAGCCCATCAGGCGGAACCGCTCGGCCGCGAGCTCGGACTGGCCGCCTTCCTCGGTGGCGCGCAGCGGGTTCGCGGCGGTCAGGTGGACCGCCTCGTGCTCGATCGCCGGCAGGAACGCGATCGAGCTCCCCGCGGCGGTCGGTGTCGGGGCAGCGGCGACCGGGATCTTGATCGCCCGGAGGGGGGCGAGCGCGTCGCCGACGAGCGTGAAGGGGGCCGGGTTGTCGACGGGGGATGCGCGCGCCGTCGTCACGCGGAAGCCGGCGGCGCGCGACTCCTCGACGATCGCCTCGAGGAACGTCGACTTGCCGACGCCACCGTCACCCTCGAGCAGGGTGAGCCCGCCGGTCCCGGTGCGGGCCCTCTGCCGTCGCCGGAGCAACGCCTGCCAGGCGTCCGGCCTCCCGATGCGAGGGACGGTCCGATTCCAAGCGGACCACACGACACGGGTAGGGGCATTTCCGGGTATTAAACGCGGGTGCCGAGGCGTGATACCGACCCGGCGGCGCCCCGGCCCCGAGAGGGCCGGTGGACGGGGCCCCGGCGTCGACCGCGTTCAGGCTTGCCGTCGGACCGCGAGGGTGGCGGCCCCGAGGGTGAGCGAGGCGTACACGAGGAGCGCGATGAGGTCCACCGCGATGTCGCCGACGCCGCCCCCCCGTAGGAGGATGTCGTGGAGGGCGTTGCCGGCATAGGTCAGCGGGAGGACATCCGAGATCGGACGGAAGGCCAGCGGGATCGTCTCGATGGGGAACAGGGCTCCCGCGAAGAGGATCTGTGGGAAGAGGAGGATCGGAATGAACTGGATCGCCTGGAACTCGGAGCGCGCCGCGGCGGAGAGCAGCATGCCGAGGCCCAAGTTGCCGACCGCGAAGAGGACGAGCACGGCGTAGGCGAGAGGGAGGCTCCCGACGAACGCCGCATGGAACACGAGGGTCGTCGCCAGGATGACAACGGTGCTCTGGCCGAGGGCCACCAGGCCGAAGCTGAGGGCGTGGCCGGCGACGAACTCGCCCGGGGTGAGGGGAGAGGCGAACAGCCGTTCCAGCAGGCCCCCCGTCCGCTCGCGGACGAGGATGATGATCGAAAGCACGGTCGTCGCGAAGAGGATCGTGAGCGCCATGATCCCGGGCGCGAGGGTATCGAGGAACGAAACGCCGGAGGACCCGTGGACGTACTCGGTCCGGAGGTCGAGGGAACCGTTCACGCCCGCCGACGCGATCAACTGCTGCGCCGCCGACCGCAGGGCTCCGACGACCGCCGCCGCGATCGTCGGCGACGTCCCGTCCAGGTCGATGGTGAGGACCGCGTGGTGGGCGGCCGCCCCGGCGGAGAAGTTGGCGCCGATGACGATCGCGGCCCACGCGCCTCCGTCGTGGACCATCGCGCGAGCGCTCGCCGGATCGGCCGCCGCGTGGAGATCGAGGACGTCCGGCGGCAGCGCGGCGAGGAAGGCGGCGCCGGCCGGCCCCTGGTCGGAGTTGACCACCGCGGTCGCGATGTGGGTGGGCTGCCCCCCGAACCCGTAGCCGAAGACGAGGATCAGGATCAACGGCATCACGAGGATGAACCCGACCGTCCGGCGGTCGTGGGCGAGCAGGCCGAGCGACTTTCGGGCGATGGCGAGGACCCGCAGGAGCGACATCTATCCCTCCCCGGACGGCCGCGCGCGGACGAGGGCGAGGAACGCCTCCTCCATCGACGCGCTCCCGGTCGCCGCCCGCACCGCGTCCGGCGTGTCGACGGCGAGGAGGCGCCCCCCGTACAGGAATGCGACGCGATCGCATCGGGCCGCCTCCTCGAGGTAGTGGGTGGTCATCACGATCGTCCGGCCCCGCGCGGTCAGATCGTGGAAGTGCGCCCAGAACTCCTCGCGGAGCTCCGGGTCGACCCCCACGGTCGGCTCGTCGAGGAGCAACAGCTCCGGGTCGGGAAGGAGCGCGGCCGCGAACGAGACCCGCCGCCGCAGTCCCCCGGAGAGTGTGGACACGAGCCGGCGTCGTCGGTCGGCGAGGTGGACCAGGTCGAGTACTCGATCGATGCGGTCCGAGAGCCGGGTACCCTGCAGCCCGTAGAGCCGTCCGAACAGCTCCAGGTTCTCCCCGACGGAGAGTTCGAGGTAGATCGCGAGGTCCTGCGGCATGTAGCCGATCTGCGACCGGACCGAATCGGTTCCCACCGGGACGCCGAGCACCTCCGCGCTCCCGCCGGAACTACGCGTCAGTCCGAGAAGGATTCGGATGAGCGTCGTCTTGCCCGCGCCGTTCGGGCCGAGCAGACCGAAAGTGAGACCCCGTGGGACGCTGAGCGTGAGTCGGTCCAGGGCGCGGACCTCCCCGAAGCGCTTGGAGAGCTCCCGAACGGAAGCCGCGGAGGACGCGGGTACCGCGAGCGGGACCGGGGGAGCGGCCACGCCGCGGAATCGACCTCTAGGGCTTGAGGGTGTGCCCCGGTCGCCGAGTTCGGCTCCCTCGCCCGCAAGCCTCTTCGGTCCGGTGTCGGTGCCGTGCCCTGGGGACGGCAATGAAATGGGTCACTCGGGAGAAGGCGCGTGTGGACCGGATCGCGTGTCCGTGGCTGATCCGCAAGTTCGTCGATCCGGCGGCCGAATTCCTCTACGTCCCAAAGGAGAAGATCGCGAAGGTGGTCCAACGGGAAGGCGCGATCCCGTTCGACACGCCCGGGGCAGAGCTCCATCACACCGTCGAGGGCGGGATCGAGTACGTCAGCTTCGACGCGATCATCAAGAAGTACAAGCTCACGGACCCCGCGCTCCTCGAGCTCGCGAAGATCGTGCGCGTTGCCGACGGCGGCTCCGGGAAGGAGATCGAGGCAGCGGGGCTGGAGGCGGCCGCGACCGGGTTCCGACGCATCGCTCGGGACGACCTCGAGAACCAACGGCTCCAGTTCCCCCTCTACGACGCGCTCTACGAGTATTGCCGATGGAAAGTCGAAGAGGGGGGCCGGCTCGAGCACACGGGGTGACCGACGCGGTCGAGGGGTCGTTCCCGCAAGGCCCAGGGCGGTCGCCTTCGGTGACGAATCTTCCTACGCGAACGCGAGCGCATCGAGCTTGCGAACGGTGTTCCAATTCCGGCTCGTGCCGCGCGTTCCGAGCTGGCGCTCGATGAGGACCGCGGTCAGCTTCGATCGTCCGACCCCGTCGGGGTAGACGATGTACGCCTGACGACCGTCGCCGCGCACGCGCTCCCGACCTGTGATGGCGGCGGTCAGGGATTGCCACGCTGCTGCGCCGGGCGCATCCTTCAAGAACGTCGCGATAAGGTGGCCGGGGTCGTCGGCGGCTTCCCGGGGAAACGGATTCGCCGCGACGACCTCCCGCCATTCTGCCGCGCTCCGGACAAAGAACTCCGAACGCGCCCCCAGGCCGGGGGCGACCTCTCCGTCGAGGCGGCGCTCGACCCGCCCGGGATCCGTCTCACGGGCCCGAAACACCAGGTTCCCCGAGTTGAGCAGCGAGCGGACGTCTTCGAACCCGAGCGCCATAACGCGGTCCCGGAGGTCGCTCATGGCGACCTGGGTGGAGCCACCGAGATTGACCGCGCGGAGGAGCGCTACGAACACTGACATCGTGGGGGCGGAGGTCGAACAGGTCTATGGTTCTAGCCCGACCGGTTCTCTTGCGCGCTGGCGTCGAGGCACCAACGCCCCGCGCGCTAGGGAGAGAAGTTCGGAGGGGAACGTCGGCGCCGGCGCAGAACGACCAGCACCGTCACCGCCACCACCAGCGCGGCGACGACGCCGAGCCCGATCACTGCGAAGAGGGTCGGGAGGAACGAAATCGGCTGGGAATGCGAGCCGCACGGTGGGAACGCGAACGTGACCACGAGCGGATCGCTGAGCGTCGCATGCAACGCATCTTCGACCGTCAGGAGCGCGGAGAAGTTCCCCGGGGTCGCGTACTCGTGAACCGGGGCGATGGCGTTCGACGAAGCGCCGTCGCCGAAGCTCCAGGAGTACGAGAGCGGCGCGACCCCTCCGGAAACCTGGGAGGTGAACGAGGAGCGGAGCTCCCGGGTGAGGCCGGTGCACGTCTGCTCGGGTTGTGCACTTGCGTTGCCGGCGAGTCGGGCGACCACCGTGACACTCTGGTCCGAGGTCGCGGTCTCGCCGAGCGCGTCGCTCACCGTGACGAAGACGTCGAAGGAGCCCGAGGCCGTCGGGGTGCAACTGATGGCGGGCGCATTTCCGGCCACGCAGCCCGGGGGAAGTCCGCTCCAGGTGTAGGTCAACGGCGCGTCGCCGCCGACCGTGGCCGCCGAGAGCGCCAGGCTGACGCCGACCTCCGCCAGCGCCGGTGTAACCACCAGCGTGGTCGAAAGGGGCGCGACGGCGACGATGGCGATCGTCGGTCTCACTCCAGTACCCACCGAATCGGTGACCTCGAGGGACACCGTGTAGCTTCCCGCAGCGTCGAAAGTGTGGGGCACCGAGGCGAGCTCCGAGGAGGCTCCGTCGCCGAAGTCCCATGCGTACGTGAATCCCGGCGTCCCTCCTAGGGTGTGGGCAGTGAAGACGATGGAGAGCGGGGCGACGCCGATGAGCTGGGATGCCTCGATCCCTGCGATTACGGTGGAACTCACCGAGATCACGACAGGGGGAGATTGGGCCGTCGTATAGAGGCCGTCGGTGACGTTGACGGTCGCGACGTAGGTGCCCGCGAAGGCCGGCGTACAGGCGAGGGTCGACGACGTGATGCCCGAGCATGGGAGCGGAAGGCCGCTCCAGGTGTACCCATAGGCGCCGAACCCCCCGGTCACGTTGGCGGAGACGGTGAGGCTCCCTGTCAAGTCGAGCAGCGAGGGCGTCGCGGCGAGCGTTACCGTAAGCAGCGGGGCAACGGTGATGGACGCGGAGGCGTCGTAGATTTCCCCGTCCCCATCGGTGACCCGCACGGTCAGCAGGTAGTCCCCCGTCGTCGTCGGGGTGCATTCGTACGTTGCGTTGTTCCGGGTCGTGCACGGCGACGGGAGTCCGGTATAGAAGTACGAGAACGGAGCCGCCCCGCCGTCCACTTGGGTCTGCAGCTGGAGCGTCGTCCCCGCATCGACGACTGGACCCAGGGGCTGGAGTGTAGCGTGGAGCGTCGTGCCCTGGAAGATCCAGGAGTCGTTGAGGTTGGACGGCGGGTCGCAGCCGTACGCGAGACAGCCGCCGAGGATCACCACCTGCCGGTCGGCGGGGTCGTCGGA
Source organism: Thermoplasmata archaeon (assembly GCA_041476045.1). Taxonomy (GTDB): domain Archaea; phylum Thermoplasmatota; class Thermoplasmata; order Lutacidiplasmatales; family UBA184; genus Lutacidiplasma. The sequence continues at coordinate 8,585 of JBGOSQ010000009.1, forward strand.
GACCCCTGCGCTCCAGCGCGGCGGGTACGGCTCGGCCCCGATGGAGGCGGACACGTCCGTCCAGTTGCCTCCCAGGAACACCCACGTGTCGTTCTCGGTGCACGGGGGAGAGCCGCAGTTGTCGTTGACGCCCTGCGTGAGGACCACGTAGTTCTCTCCCGAGTCGAACGCCATCATGCTCCCCCGCCGCTGTTCGGGGCCGGGTGTGCCCACGAACCGGCCGTTGATGTCGAGCCCGCTCAGCAGGGTCCAGGTGCTCGAGTGAAAGCCCCAGGTGTCGTTGAAATCGTTCGGGGCGGCGCGACCCCCGTAGAGGATCATATCCCCGTCGCGCGGATCGTCGGCCATCGAGGACGTCTCCCGCGCCTCCGGCGCCGCGGCCAGCGAGCCGGTGAGGTCCGTCCAGGTGCCCGAGGCGTACGTCCACGTCTGATCACTGAGCTGGGCGTTCAGGACGCCGCCCACGGTGAGGCCCCCGCCGAACAGGACGATCTCTCGATCGGCGGAGTCGTACGCCATCGCGGCGCTGAAGAGGCAGGGGGGGGCGACTCCGCCCGTGGGAGTGATCTGGGTCCAGGCCCCGCGCTGGAAGATCCAGGTGTCGTTGAGCGCGCCGGAGCAGGACCCGGGGACGGAGATGCTCGTGTACCCGCCGAAGAGAAGGATGTAGCCATCCGCGGCGTCGTAGGCCATCAACGCCGACTCACGGGGTATCGGGGCTACGGACAGAGTTGCGCTGATGTTCGTCCAGACTCCCCCGGAGTAGGTCCAGGTGTCGTTGTAGGACCGTCCAAGGTTCCCGCCCCCCCCGAACGCCAGCACGTGGCCATCGGCGGCGTCGTAGGCCATCGCGATGGTACCTCGGGTGTGCCCGAATGACCCCGGGACCTGGCTCCAGCCCGCGGTGCTCGAGACCGACGGGATGGGCGCCGCAGCGAGTGGCCCGTCCGAACGCGCGCCCGCGACCGCGTTGGCGGAGGTACCGGCTGGCGAACGGGCGACCGGTCCGTGCGACGAGACCGGGAGGGCGACGATCAGGAATGACACGACGAGAATCAGGGCACCCGCCACCGGGATCAGCCGAGGTCGGCTGCGCGTGCATCGCAAATCGTGGCTCCCAGACCCGAGCAGATTCTGCATAGTTCCGAATCTGGACACCATGCGCCCCGGCCTCGGGGCCACTGTCCTTGGCTTCATTACGCCTTTGGAACTCGTTGTAGCCCTCTATCTCGATCGGCTCCGTTTCCTCGCCGGGTCGAGGGCGATCGCGAGATCGGGCGGTGGATCGTGCGGGCCGCGCTCGAGTGAACCGACGGTCCCTGGCTCCCCCCGGACATCGGACCGGTGGGGGCCCCTGTGGCGCTCGGAGATCTCGTCCAAGGAATCAGTTCGGCGAACGCTTATTATGCGAACGAGGGTGGGAGCCGAATCGTGCCGCCCTCCGGTTCCGACGGGAGTCCCGTTTGCCGTGGCTGCGTCGGTTCGGGCGCCCGCTCGATGGAAATGACCGCGGACGGGTCGGGCGCGACGCGGACAGAAGGGGTCCGATAGATGGTCTCCAAACGATACGACATCGGGGACTTTCTGGTCTTCCTTCGCAAGATCCGCGAGACGCCGCCCTACCCTTGGGAACCGTTCACGCATCGCGGCCGGGTTCAGCATAACCTCCGCTGGTTCCGCCACCGGGCCGAGGCGGTCCGGAAGGAAGCGCAGCGCCGCGGGATCACGATCCCCGCCGATTGGACCGAAGAGGACGCCTGCGGGATGTACCCGGTCTTTTGTACCGCGATCTACGAGGTCCCTGGGTTCGAGCCTTCCGGAACGGTGGTCGATGTAGGCGCCGGCTACGGCGACTATGCGGTCCTTACGGGCCGACTCCCGGGAGTCCGCGAGGTCATCGCCCTCGAGCCCACCCCACGACCGGCCCAGCGCGCGCGCGATCTCGTCGCCCTGAACGGCGCGCGGGTCCGGATCGTCGAGGCCGCCGCGGGGAAGGAATCCGGGCGGATGCGCCTCGGCAGCGCCGGCACCGAAGCTCTCTCCGTCCTCTCCGAGGCCGCCTCGATCGAGGTGGACGTGCGCGCGGTCGACGATCTGGGCCTCGACCGGATCGACTTCATCAAGATCGACGTCGAAGGCGCGGAGACCGCCGTCCTCGAAGGGAGCCGGAGGACCTTGCTGCGGGACCATCCCCGCATCGCGATCGAGGTCCACTCGAAGGCCCTCGCCGTCGAAGTGGACCAGTTGTTGCGCTCGCTCGGTTACACGCTCGTCTTCCATGACAAGGGGGTCCGTGCGAGCTATCCGATGGACCTCGTCCAGAACCGATTCTACGCGGTCCGAGACGCGGCCGCACCGCCGGGACCTTCCGGGACCGCCGGCTGAACCACTCCGGCGCTGCCACAGTGGCGGACACGCGAAGCGAGATGCCCGTCCGCAGGGCGCGTTCGCGCGCCTAACCGGGACGCGCGGGCGTTCGGACGGCCGCGAGATCGTGGTCCAGCTCCTCGTCGCCGACGAGCGCGTGCTCGCGGAGGAACTCGGGCCACGCGCGATTGGCGTGGATGTCGTGCGAGCAGAGCAGGCCGCCGTCGGCGAGGGCCGGGAAGGCGGTCGTGTACTCCCACCGCATGGTCGGGTACTGATGCAGGCTGTCGTGCAGGAACAGATCGAGATCGCGGCGGCCTCCGGCGACGAGGGCCGGCAGGTGCTCCTCGCTCGTCCCGACGTGCAGCGACCAGCGGTGGGCGAGACTCTCGGGGACGAGCCAGCCGATCTTCCGGTTCTGGAGCGGCGTGGGCGCTTCGCCCGGGCGGGCGGTGCGTCCGAAGACATCGATCCCGATCGACGCGAGGTGGCCCTCGCCGTTCCGTTCGAGAGCCTCGAGGATGAGTCGCGCGCTGTAGCCGGAGGAGATACCGGTCTCGATCGTTCGCTTCGGGCGGAGCGCGCGGGCGATGACGTAGAGGAGCGGCGCCTGGATGAGCGCGCCCGCGGTCGGGAGCTGCCCTACATCGCGGAGTAGTTCGGCGTGGAGCGGGGCGAGCTCGGAAAAGTACCCGTCGAGCTCCGCAAGGGGCTTTCCCGTCAGACGCGCGAGGTTCCCGCGGGCGACGCGGTACATCGGTGTCCAGTCCCGGAACCGGGGATTCTGCGCGAAGGTGACCTCGCGGTGGCGGAGCTCCCGGATCCAGACGTACCGGGCCCACCAGATCGGGTGCCGGGAGAGATGGAGAAGACGACGTCGCGCCCGCGCTCCGGCTCCTTCCGCGATGGCCCGTTCCCCCCGAGGCGGGAGGCGAGCGTCGCTCCTCCTTTAAGAGTGCGGGTGGCGCGAGCGACCTCGACGTCCTCCTCCGTCCCTTCGGAGCCCTGGGTCGCCGATAGCGTCGCCTCCCACGGGTCCACCGACATCGTGAGCGAACGCGTTCTCCCCCTGTATCGACCCGCGTCCGCGGTCAGACGGATTCAGGGGCTTCCGCAGGCCGTCGGTCCGTTGACGTCTACCCCGCACCGGTACGGTGCCACCGCCATGTACCCCCGTCGCTCTGAATGACGGTGGAAATCGTCCTCGCCTCGAACTTCGATGATGCCCTCGTCGGGCGCACCGCCGACCTTCCGGTCTCCACTTTCTTCGGTAGCTACGCGACGCAGCTCACCGGTGGGGGCCGGCCGAGCAGCATCCTCCCGGCGGTGTCGGCCGAACGATTTCGAGCTCACGTGTCGGCGATCCACGAGCGCGGCCGGTTGTTCTTCGCGGCGCTGAACTCCAACGACCTTGGACTCCACGAATACGACCCCGGCTATCTCGATCGGTTCCACCGGGAGGTGGCCCATCTCCTCGATCTCGGCGTCGACGGGTTCGTCGTAGCGCTTCCGGCCCTCCTCGAGGCCATCCGCGACGAGTGGCCCACGGTCCCGATCTCCGTCTCGACGTTCGCGCGGATCCGCAGCGTGACCCAGGCGGAGTACTTCCTCGACCTCGGGGCAACGACGATCGTTCTCGAGGAGGCGAACCGGGATTTCGCACTGATCCGCGGCCTCGTACGACGCGGGGCGCGCGTGGAGGTGCTGGTCAATGAGACCTGCCTGCCCGCCTGCCCCTTCCGGGCCCATCACATCAACACGAGCTCGCTCGCCTCGCAGCCCGATGCACCGTGCCCGACGTTCGAATACCCGATGCTCGAGTGCGGGCTCGAGTACGTCCGGGATCCGACGAAGCTCATCTCGGGGATCTTCGTGCGTCCGGAGGATCTCGCCGTGTACGAGGAGGCTGGGGTCACACGGTTCAAGGTCTCGGGACGCCACCGTGGCACGGACTGGCTGGTCCGGGCCGCGCGCGCGTACGCGGAACAAAGGTACGACGGCGATCTCACCGAGATCCTGAGCCTGGCGCAGATCAAGGGCCCCAAGGCGGCGCTTCACCGTCTCTCCGGCTCCGGGGTCGGCGATGCCGAGACGCTGAGCGATGCGTTCGCCGGCCTGGGTCGGCTCTCGATCGACAATCGGGCGTTCCCGAAGGGGTTCCTCCGCCGCATCGCCCACACCGACTGCGAGCACCAGAGCTGCAACGAATGCGGCTACTGTGCCGCGGTCGCCGAGCGGGTTCTGCGAATCAACGGGCGTCCCCCGTCCCGCTACCAGCCTCCGGCGGCCCTTCCGCGCGCGATACGGCTCCTCGATCGCATGGGACCCGCCGTCGGACAGCCGGGACCGCGACCGACGTCCCTGCCTCAAGGATCGACCCCTGGGGCCGAGGCTCATCCCGATCGCCCCTAGGTCCGGCCCAGGACCACGCGCTATCGGCGAGGGACCTGGGCGAACTCGTCCTCCAACCGAACGCAGATCTCCGCGATCTCGGTCATCTCCCGATCGCTCAGGACATCGTACGCCATCGGGAAGAGAACCTCGTCCTCCTTGGCGATGTGGTCTCGCAGGAGTCCGTCGACCGTGCGAGCGATCTCGCCGATCTGGCTCCTTGCCTCGGTCGCTTCGGGATCGGAGTCCAGGCGGTCGGCCGAACGATCCAGCTTCCGACATTCCCCTCGGAAGAAGTCGTGTTCGGAGCGGAGGACCGCGATCGGGCCGCCTTCCTCGGGAATGTGACGGCCCAGGACCGGAAAGAGTCCCTGTTCCTCCTTCGAGGCGTGGAGACCGCTCACCTCACGGTTCAGAAATCCGGCGAACTCCGATATTCGACGTGGCGTAAGCGGGTCGTCGGCGTTCGCGCGCGCCGGTGCCGTGGCGCGGAGGAACTCACCGGTCCGCGCGAGGAATCGACGATGCTCCTCCATGAGGACTGCGATCGGATCGTACCGGAGGGTCACGGGGATGCGCTCCGCCCGCGAAGGCGGAACGGTACGAATACGGCGGCCCCGAACCGGTAAGGGCGTCGCCGCCGCGCCCGCGCGAACGGCGGCTCGGGACGACGCGCGAACTGGGACGGCCGGTTCTTCCTCGAGACGAGGAGCGAGCGTGCGGATTCCGCCGGACGGCACCGCTGGCCCCCGGGTCGCGAGGCCTATCGGGGCGGTCGGTGGCGGCGGCGTCGCCACACGAGGACCCCGATGAGCCCCGCGACGACCACGGCCACGAGCAGGAGGGCGGGGATCAGATAGGTCGGGCCCTCGCTCGCAGGCGACACCGCATCGAGGGTCACCGAAGCGTGCGTCGTCCGGCCCGCGTTGACGCTCAGGTTCTGATCCGCGGTCACGTACCCGTCGGCGGAGGCGTGGAGTTGGTGCGTACCGGGTCGCGCTGAGACATTGAAGGACCCCCCCGATCCGAGCGTAACGGGCTGCCCGTCGATCGCGAGCGCCGTACCAGCGGGTCCGACCGTTCCCGCGATCCAGCCGACCGAGACGTTCAGCGTGAGCACGACGACCGTGAATTCGGCGAAATGCACGACGACGGAGAGGGCCAGCGGATCGTAGCCGCTCGCGCTGGCCGTGACCGGATACTCGGCGGGAGGGAGGTCCACTTGGAACATGCCGTTCGTCGTCGTCACCGCGGTCCCGTTGACGGTGACCGAGGCGGTCACAGGGACCACGAGTCCGGAAATCGTGCCCAGGATCTCGGTGAGCGAGAGATAGACGATGATCTCCCCGAGGGGGCCTAGCGTCCGGGGACCGGAACCGTCGGGCAGGTATCCGAGCGCGCTCGCGTTCACCCAGTAGGTGCCCGGTGCGACGCGCACCGAGAAGGCGCCGGTGGTCGGGTTCACCGGAACGCTCGCGCCGTTCACGGTGACGACGGCGAGCGAGGCGGGCGCGACCGAGCCGTTGATCCATCCGGGCAGCCCCTCGAGGACGATCGGAAGGAGCGTGGTCTCGGAGGAGCTCACCGGGACGGAGGTGTTGGAGTACGAGTAGTACCGGGGCGCCGCGGCGACGACCGTGTACGTCCCCGGCAGGAGGGAGACGGAGAAGGACCCATCGACCAGGACCACGACGGGTGTCCCGTTGATGGTCACGCTGGCCGTCGTCGGGCTCACCGATCCTGCGATCGTTCCGGCGATCGCTAGGAGCGTGAGAGTTTCGAAGGTCGTGTTGCCCGGCGATACCAGGACGGAGACGTTGAGCGAGTAGTACCCGGGCGCGGTGGCGTTCACCCAGTGAATGCCGGGCACCTCGGGGAACGGGGAAGCGAACTGCCCCGGTGCCGGAACGACTCCGTCGACGGTGAGGTTGGCGGAGGCCGGGACCAAGGTGATCCCGAGGAACCCCGGCGCTCCCGGGGCCTGACAGGTCCCGCCGGGTTGCAGCGAGTAGCAGGCGACCATGTCCTCTCCACCGGCGACCGTTCCCGATACCGAGGTACTGTTCGAGAACATCCACCGCCCGCCGGGGCCCCCGTACCAGTAATCGAAGTAGTAGGCCGACCCGTTCCACGAAGCGGTCGACGGGGCGCTGATGTTGTAGCTCGCCCCGGCGAGCCAGAGGGAGGGAGAGGGTACGGGCCCCACGGCCTCGAGTCCGACTCCTCCGACCGTCCCGTTCAGCGAGAGATTGACGGGGATCGACGCAGAGATGGAGTCGTTGACCAGAAGCGCCGTATAGAAACTGATGTTGTAGGTGTAGCCCCAGAGACAAGCGCCGGTGCAGTACCATCCCTCCGTCGCCCGCGCGTCCGTCCAGAGGGGACGCGCGCCGGACGCGTCTCCGACGATGTCGGTGTAATCGCCGATCCACCAGTCGGGTCCGGTCGTCGCCGTCGACGGGTTCGAGTCGACGTCGCTCACGCTGACCTCCGGGAAGAACGTCTGCCCGCCGTCGGTGGAGAGCGCGGCCTCGAGCCGATAGCTTCCGTTGATCGAGTTCACGCCGTACCAGTCGACGTAGACAGCACCGTCCGAGCCTACGGCCACGGACGGCTGGTAGTCCTGGTCCGTCACCTTCGAGCTCACCGAGATCGGTGCGGACCAGGTCGAGCCGTTGTCCGTGGACCGGCTGAGCATCGTCGTGGGATCGCCGGCCGAACCCCCCAGTCCGTTCTGCCAGACCGAGAAGAGGGTACCGGTGAACGCGTTGCCCGGGTAACCGTCCACCCCGAAACCAGGGAGCGTGAAGGACCGGAACGAGTCAGGTGAGGAGGAGGAGTACGTGGTCGGCGCGACCGCGATCGTCACAGGTGAGGAGAAAGTCGCGCCGTGGTCCGCCGATCGGACGAACTCGATCGCTGCGGTGCCTTCGTTGATCCACGAGACGTCGACCCCGCCCCACGGGTCCACCACGAGCTCGACGCCGAGGCCGGAGTTGCCCGACGCAGTGAGTTCGATCGGGTCGGTCCAGCTCGCTCCCTGGTCGGTCGAGTTCTGAAGCCAGATGCCGGTCCCGTTCCCATCGTCCGTGAAGGCGACGTACGCCTCCCCCGTCGACTGGTCGACGGCGATCCACGGCTTGTCGACGGAGGTCCCAGGGGTGGTGCCACGCATCGGCACCGGCGTGTTCCACGTGCCCCCCCCGTCGTGGGAAACCGTCGAGTACAGCCCGATCCCCGCCGTCGGATTGGGGCACGAGGTCGACGAACCGGACGGGTACGAGAGGTCGATGTAGTAGACCAGGTTGCCGGGGCCGAACCCGATAGCGGTGTCGGCGAGATGGAAGTGCCCGCACTCGGCGGAGCTCGCATCCGTCCAGTCCGGGCTCGGCGGAAGTACCTGATCGGTCCAGGTCCGTCCTCCGTCTCGGGAGGTGAAGGCGCCGCTGACCCCGGAGCTGAAGTACGTCGCCGTATCGTTGGCCGCGCTCGGGGCCATGTAGAGGCCCCCTGAGACCAGATTCCGGGGATCGTTCGGATTCTCACGGATCATGCCCTCGCCGGACCAGTTCGCGACGTACCAGTTCGTGGGCGTGGAACCGAGATTCGAGGAGGTCGGCGTCGGAACCGTATGGACCGAGGCGGGTCCACAGGAGGCGACGGGACAGCCGGGGTGCGAGAACGTCCCTGGCGCGGCCTTCGCCGGTGCGTCGACGAAGGAGGGGGTCGCCGGGTGCGCACGCGGCGATGTCGGGTCGGGGCCAACGACCGAAACGATGGTTCCGAACCCAGACAACAGCATCGCCGCGACCACAGCGACCGTCAAGGGCAGGCGGTAGACCCACTTTCGGGCTCTGTCGGAAACGTCCGAACGTGTAGGCCCTCCCACCCCGGCGACGACCTCCACGCGCTTCACTCCTGAGGGATTCCCGAACTCGTCGCCTCGGTATTATGACTCCGCCCGGCCCCCCCCGTTACGTCGGTCTCGGGTGCGGCGTCGATTGGCGCAGCGTTCCGCTCGGTCGACGATCTCGGGCTCGGCCAAATCGATCGCGTCAAGATCGACCTCGAAGGGGCGAAGACTGCGGTCCTCGAGGGGAGCTGGCGCACGCTCCTCTGGGACGTTCCTCGCATCCCGATCGACGTCTACTCGAGGGTGCTCGTGGTCCAGCTCGACCGGCTGTTCGCCTCGCTCGGCTACACGCTCGTCCTTCACGACGAGGAGGTACGGGCGAGTAATCCGCCGGCCCTCGTTCAGAAACGGTTCTATGCGTTCCGCGGCCCGGCCGCAACGCCGGGACCGTCGGACACCGCCGGTTCCTTCGCACTCCCGAGGCTTCCAGTGAGGCTGTCGGACGGGTCGGGGGGGGTCTCGCCCGATCACCTGCGCATCGTCCCCTTTGCATCGCACCCCTGGTGACCGCTCGTTTGCCGAGGCACAATTCGACAGTCCATCAAGATGATTCGGAAGCAGCACCAATCAGAGCCAAACGATATGGTACTCTTCGATTGTCTCTGCCGGGTCTCGCAGGAGCTGAGTGTCCGGGGGAAATCAGGTAGTGAGCGGATCCTCGCGAGCAGGAAGATCCCCAGGCGCTCCTTTCGCGATGGCGTTCGCACTGGTGTTCATGCTGCTGGCTACATCACTCTACGTTGGCGCGCTCGACTTCCGAACTCGAGCTGAGGCTCCGTCCCGGGGAGTTCCGCCGGTTCCCAGCGCAGCGGCGCCGTTCTTGTCCCCGCTCGCCGCGGTACCGTACGTTTCGACAACGCTGAACCTCCTAGATGGCGCCGTCCTGGCGGGGGCATCGAACGGCTACGGCGCAAGTCAACCGACCGACATGGTCTTCGATTCCGCCCACGGCGAGGTCTACGCCGCGGCCCAGCTCGGTCAGGATATCGTCTACCTGAATGCCTCCTCGTCCCACATCGACGGCACGATCCAATTGTCGACCGGGGCGGCGGCACCTATCGGAGCGGGGCCCACCGCCGCGCCATGGGGACTCGCCCTCGATAATTCAACGGGGCTTCTGTACGTCTCTCACCAGACGGACTTTCTGACTGTAATCGACACCGCGACGCACCGGCTCGTCCAGTCCATCTCTCTGGGCGAGAGGATCGGCGGCATGTCAATCGATTGGAAGGACCATCGACTCTATGCGTCGGACTCTGGCCTCGGCACCGTCGACGTCCTCTCGACCCAGAACAACACGACGCTCTCACAGATTTTCGTCGGATCCTCCCCCGAATGGACGGCCTACGACCCTGTGAACGGCGCTGTGTTCGTAACGGTCCAATCGAACCGGACCGTAGCCCAGATTGACACTGCGACCGACCGCGTGGTGCGGTGGATCGCGGTTTCGTTCGTCCCCTTCGGAATCACCTACGACCCGGCCACGCGCGAAATCGATGTGACCGGTTGCAGCGCGCTGTACAACGTCTCAGCAATTGATCCCCTGACGGGTGCGGTTCTTCGCAGCGGGACTACGGGGAACTGCGGCACAATGATCACCTACCTCGAGGGGCTCCACCGCCTCGCCATTTCCAATCAGATCGGACCGAACTTCTTCGTCGTCAACGACACGACCCTGAAGCTCGCGACGACCGTCTATGCCGGCGGCTCTCAGACGTTCGGCTTCGCGTTCGACGCCGCCGACAATCTTCTCTACGTCGCCGAGGATGCTTGGTTGCGACTGGGCGTGTTCTCGACCCCGACGTTCACCACTCCGTTCCATCTCTCCCTAGTCGGCTCGGTGATGTCTGCAGCTTACGTTCCGTATCAGAACGTTCTCGATGTTCTTGACTATTGGCAGAACCTCATCGATCAGGTGAACCTGACCACGGGCGTGGTCACCTCGAATCACCCGGTCGGCTCGCAACCCGACAGTATCGTCTATGACGCGATCACGAACGAGATCTACGTCGCCAATACCGCGGGCGGCGGTCTCCAGGCGCTCTTTCCGGGCAACCTTTCGCTAGCTGCGAGCGTCCCGCTCACGTACGGTCCCGGCCCCCTCGCATATGACACACGGAACGGACACATCTTCACAGTCGGTAGTACTTCGTGCGGCTTCTCTGGTTGCTACTACCTGTACGATGTCGACCCCGTCTCGCACTCCGTCGTTGGCACGACGGCAATCGCAGGCTTCTACGCGTTGCAGCTGGCGTACGACGAGCAGCACGACCGGATCTACATCCCGTCCGGAGTGTCCGACTCGCTGATCATTGTCAACGCCACCTCGGACCTGGTGGTCGGGCAAGCGGCCGCGGGCTCGGTCACCGATGGAGTCGCGTACGATCCGATCGATGGCACCGTTTGGGTGGCCAACCAGAATTCGAACAACGTAACCGTCATCGATCCGACGCGGGGAAGCTCCATCCACAATCTGTCGACGGGCTGGGGGGGCACGACCTATGTTGCGTTCGATCCCGCGCTGAACGCGATGATCGTCGTCACGACGAATGGGTCGCTCAATTACCGGTTCTTCAACGCGTCGACGGACCTGCCGATGGGGAACTACACCTTTCCGTTCGTGTTCTGGGGGGTCGGTGCGAACGGCGGCATGACCTACTTGCCCGGCGCGCGCGCCCTAGCCATCGTCGATGCTGGGGTGGTCGGGTTCCTAGAACGGGTTCCGGACGGACCGGCGATCGCGTCGTTGACTGCCTCCCCCGTCCTCACCTCGGTCGGCCATCCGGGCTGGGTCAACGTTTCAGCCGAGAGCGGGGTCGCCCCACTCACCTATTCCTACCTCGGACTGCCCCCCGGATGCCTTAGCGCAGATTCCTCCCAGCTGCCCTGTACCCCCACGACCCCGGGCAGCTATTGGGTCCAAGCAGTCGTCACGGATTCGAACGGCACACGCGCCAGCTCGAATGTTTCGCTGACCGTGCTTCCGGCGATCACGCTTGGTCCAATTACGGCCTCAGTGCCGGTCGGAGCGACAGGTCGCCCCCTTGTGATATCGGTGAACGCGACGGGAGGCGTCGGCGGAGACGCGTTCAGTTGGTCCGGCACTCCGTCGAATTGCCTCGTCGGCGGGACGTCGTGGCTTCGGTGCACGCCGACCGTATCCGGGAACTATTCGGTGTCGGTCGTAGCGCGGGACTCGGAGGGCACCGCCACCGCGTCCGGCCCGATATCGCTCGACGTGCGTGCACCGTTGTCTGCCACACTGGACGCGAATCGCACGTTTCTTGACCTGGGTCAGTCGCTCGATTTCAATGCGAGCACGTCGGGAGGGACCTACTCGTACGCCTACTCCTGGCAAGGACTCCCTGCGGGCTGCGTCGGTGTGAACTCCTCCCGCATCTCATGCACCCCGTCGGCGGTCGGGAACTCGACGGTCCAGGTGAACGTTACCGACTTCGGCGGCGCAGGCCAGGTGGTGGCATCAGTTTTCGTGAGTGTGAATGCCGATCCGACGCTCGTCGCGCTCGTCGCGAGTCGTCTCTCGTTGGATGTCGGCCAGTCGGATTGGATCGCCGTCTACGTCGGAAACGGGAGCGCGCCGTACGCATACGATTGGACTGGATTGCCCACGGGCTGTTCCCCGAGCAACTGGGGACTTCTCAACTGCACTCCCACCGCCGCAGGCGTGTTCAATGTCAGCGTGATCGCTACCGACGCGGCCGGCCTCAGCGTCGGTGCCGGCCCCCTCACGCTCCTCGTCTCGCCGGCAATCGGCGCTATCACGATCAGTTCGAACCGGTCGGGGGTCGACCTAGGAGGAAGCTTCTCCCTAACGGCCGGGTTCTCTGGTGGGATCGGACCGTTCGCCGTCACGTGGCTCGGTCTTCCCGCCGGTTGCGTGTCTCTGAACGCGCTCGCACTCGCGTGCACGCCGAATGCGACGGGAGCCTACTCCGTGTCGGTCGAGATCACCGACGCCGTAGGCGCGGCCCTGGTCGGTCCCCCGCTCGTCCTCGTCGTGTACCCCACGCTGGTCGCCAGCCCACCGACGACTTCGGCCCCTGTCCGTGACGTAGGGCAGACGCTCACCGTTACGGAGATCGCAACAGGGGGTTCGGCAAGTTACGCGTACGTTTGGTCCGGACTGCCCTCAGGGTGCCCAGCGGGGAACAGCTCGATAATATCGTGCACGCTGAGTTCGGCCGACGTCGGTAACTGGTCCATTCACGTCTCCGTATGGGACTCCGCGGGATTTCGGTACGATCCCTTCCCCGTCACCGTTCGAGTCTACCCCTTGTTGACGGCGGCACTCTCGGCCAATGTCGCGCTCGATGTCGGCCAAGGCCTGAAAGCGACCGTGACGATTTCGGGCGGGGCTTCGCTGTCGTCCGTGACGTGGTTCGGCCTACCTTCCGACTGTGTGCCTCCCGCCCTGTCCACCAGCCTTACTCTCTCTTGCACTCCGAGTCGCCCGGAGACCTTCAACGTCAGTGTCGTGGTGACCGACGGCTCGGGCGTCGCTGTAGCGACTCCATCGATCGAGGTCGACGTGAGCTCGACGCCGGCCCTCGGAACCCTGAATGCAAGTCGGTCGAGCCTAGACGTGGGTCAGGCCACTCGGCTGTCGGGAACGATCGCCTCTGTCGGGTCGGGCGGGATCACCCTTCTCTGGTGGAATCTTCCCACGGGCTGCCCGCAGCCGTCCGGCCCCGTGCTCAACCTCACGTGCGTCGCCTCCCTGCCCGGCCGATTCACACCCTCGCTTGAGATTACGGATTCGAACGGCGGTACTGCGACCTCTGCAACGGTGACGATCATGGTGGACGCGGACCCGGCGGTCCTTTCGCTGAACCGGACTCCCGATCCGATAGTTCCCAACGGCTCCCTGACCCTGACCATCGACGTCGTGGGGGGGTCCGGCGGTTACTCCATCGGGTGGTGGGGCCTGCCGCAGGGGTGCGTCGCTCCGTCCCACACGGCGCTCAGTTTCACGTGTCGTCCGTCTGGGGTGGGCGACTACACTGTCAACGCGAGCGCGACCGACTCGAACGGTTTCCGCGTCGAGAGCCTGCCCGTGGTTGTCCATGTCCGGGCGGAAGCGGGGCAGCCCGTATCGACGGGACCGACGCCCTCCTACGACTACACGGTCATCGTACTCGTCGCTCTCGTCGCGATCGGGGGCGTCGGGGTCACCGCGTTCTTGCTTCGGCGGCGACGCGGCCCGGGGCGGGAGGGGCCGCCTCCGGAAGAGGTCCAGACCGCCGCGGAAGAGGTCGAATACGCCGCGGAGCCGTGAGACTCCGCCACACCGGATCCGAACGTTCGCGGGACAGCTCTATCCAGAGGAGTCTGGGAAGACCCGTCGTGGGGCCGCTCGCGGCTTCCCCGAAGGCTCGCCGAGCTCAGGCACACTCGGTGGTTGGAAGGGCGTCGGGGGGATCTCGTCCCACTGGGCGGGATGGTCCGGCACGAGCGCGATCTCGGGGGGGCCGGCGATCGCGCGGAGCCGATCCGGAACTCGTTTCGAACCTGGACGCCGTCGAATCCCGAAGGCTCGTGGGGGGAGTGATGCCCGGAATCATGCGCCAGTGATCGAGGCGGTCGGGCGGGCCCGAGGGGATCGGCATGTGAACCGTGCCGCGGTAGGGATTCCGTTCGGCCGATAGCCAGCGGACCAGGGGCTTTGTGAGATCGCACAATTCTTCCCGTGTGGAGCGGCGCGGTCACGAGCGGGAGGTTTCCCTGGAGTAAGGGATGTGGGACCCGGCAATTTCCGGATCGGGAGCGCGTCCGTCTCGGCCGGCCGGTGTGTGGTGATCGTTCGAAGCGACGGGTGACCGGTCGCCGACCGTCTGCGAACGGGTGCGGGTGCCGGGCCGGGGGTCGGCCCCGCGCGTTCGCCCTCGGTCCGTGAACTCTGCTCGACGGGGGGGTGACGTCCTCCGGCGACGTTCGATCTGCATCATGTCGCCGGCGCGAGGGACGAGGGCGAGGATGCCGGAACGCCTTCGGTTCGTCGTGCAGAAGCATTGGGCCCAGCGGCTCCACTACGATCTTCGTCTCGAGATCGGGGAACGCCTCGTCTCCTGGGCGGTCCCGAAGGGCCCGTCGAAGGATCCGAAGCTTCGCCGGCTCTCGGTCCGAATGCCCGATCATCCACTGGACTACGCCCTCTTCGAGGGAAAGGTCCCCGAAGGTGCCTACGGGGCCGGCGTGGTGATGATCTGGGACACGGGCGGCTACGAGCCGCTCCGACCGGCCCGGATCGCGATGGAGGAGTGGTTGGATCGAGGGTATCTCAAGTTCATCCTGCACGGAACCCGGCTCCGGGGTCTCTGGGAGATGGTCCGATATCAGATCGGGGCGACCGGGAAGGAGACCTGGCTGTGGGTGAAGATCCACGACCGGTTCGTCCAGCCGGGATACGACCCGGAGTCCGAGCCGCTCTCGGCGCTGTCCGGGAAGACCGCAGAGGAGATCGGAGTGACCGACAAGGTCCGGGTCCTCCGACCACAGGAGCGTCCCTTGGAAGCCTGGGTCACGACCGGTGCCGCGGATCGGCTCGATCTGCCAGCATGAACCTCGGAGCCGAGCACCTCGGCGCCCGTCCAAGCCCCCTTCGAGAGCGTCCTGGCCCCGGGGTCCGTGCCACCGCCCGGCCGTTCACCGACGCCGATCCCGCACCGTTCCGCTCCTCAGGGCCGCCGCTCGCGACGGTCCGCGG
The DNA here is from genome assembly GCA_041476045.1 of Thermoplasmata archaeon. Lineage (GTDB taxonomy): Archaea > Thermoplasmatota > Thermoplasmata > Lutacidiplasmatales > UBA184 > Lutacidiplasma. Next base: position 23,980 of record JBGOSQ010000009.1, read on the forward strand.
TCGGAGCGGCGCTCCGGGGGAAACGGGGCCCGGCGGGCCACCGGGTCCGACGACCGCTGCGCGACCTCGATCGATCGGTTTCGGAAGCTCCTCGCAGGCGACCCGCGGCGGCGATTCGCTCCTCTCCGGTGCCATCCGCACTGGGCCCGCCCAGCGGCCCGTGCGATCGCCGCCCGAGCGGCCGAGGGAGACCGGCGGGTCTCAGGTCTGCTACTCTTCGGATCCACCGGACAGGGAAGAACCGCCCTTTCCGCCGGCTCCGGTGCGTTTGGAAGCGATCACCGAATCGATCCGGAGGATCATCGTTGCCGCCGCCACCGCCCCCTGGATCGCCTGGCGGGCGACGCGGATCGGCTCCACCGCGACGAGGTCCATGGGGGCAATCCGGGCGCCCAGGACGTCGACCCCGGCGTGCACCTGTCCGATGGCGTGCTGGCGGCGCAGCTCGATCAGGGCGTCGAGCTCGTCCATGCCCGCGTTCTCGGCCAGCGCGGAGGGGATCACCTCCAGGGCGTCGGCGAAGGCCCGGACGGCCATCTGCTCCCGGCCCGCGACGCCCGTCGCGAAGACACGGAGCCGCTGGCTGAGCTCGATGGCCGTGGCGCCCGCGCCCGTGAGCACAAGGCCATCCTCCAGCGCGATCCCCACGACGGAGAGCGCGTCGATGAAGGAACGCTCGACCTCGTCCACCACGTGTTGCGTACCCCCCCGGATCAACAAGGAGACCGAGCGAGCGTGCTCGCAGCCGGTGATGACGGTGAAGCGCTCCTCCCCGATCTTGCGCTCCTCCACCCGGGCCGCGCTCCCGAGGTCCGCCCGGGTCAGGTCCCGAGGCCGGGCGACGATCCGCGCCCCCGTCGCCTTGGCGAGCATCTCGAGGTCCTCGCGCTTCGCTCGCCGGACGGCAAGGACCCCGGCCTTGGCGAGATGCTCGGCGACCAGGTCATCGATTCCCTTCTCGCCGACGAGGACGTTCGCCCCAGCGGCGATGACGCTGTCCGACATTCCCAGCAGCATCCGCTCCTCCTCCGTCCGGAACGACTCGATCTGTTCCGGAGCCGTGATGCGGATCTCGGCGGTGAACTCGGTCTTCGGGACCTCCAGGGCACCCTCGACGAGCGCGAGACGCGCCGGCGCCACCAACCGGGGCATGCCCGGGTGCAGGACCTCCTTGTCGATGATGCGGCCCTCGAGGAGCTCGGTGTCGAGAACGTCGCCCCCCTGCTTCTTCACGATCTGAATGTTCTTGCGGTCGAAGCGCGGCGACCCTCCCCGCTCTTCCAGTACGTCCGTGACCGCGCGGACGGCCAGCCGGGAAAGAGGTTCCCGCATGGCCGCCACCCCCTTGGAGATCATCGAGGTCATGGCGAGGCGGCGCAGCATCTCCGTGTCCTCCCGGTGGACCGGGCGGCCGATCTCCGTGAGGATCTGGAGCGCTTTCTCCGCGGCGAGCTGGTAGCCCTGGGTAATCGCCGTCGGGTGGACCCGGTCGTCGAGGAGCTGCTCGGCCCGATGCAGGAGCTCTCCGGTGAAGATCACGGAGGTCTTCGTCCCGTCGCCGCACTCCTGGTCCTGGGTCTTCGCCACCTCCACCAGGATCTTCCCGGCCGGGTGCTGGATCTCCATCTCCTTCAGGATCGTCGATCCATCGTTGGTGATCACCACGCTGCCCGACGAATCCACCAGCATCTTGTCCATTCCCCTCGGGCCGAGAGTGGAGCGGATGGAGTCGGAGATCGCCCGGGCCGCCCGGATGTTGTCCCGCGGGACGTCCTTCCCTTCGGCGCGTTCGGTGCCTTCCCTCAGCAGAATGACGGGGGTACCTGCGAGCATTGTATCGGCCAGCGGCATGTCCTCGTCTGATGATGAACCTCAGGTCAAGGGGGATTCACGGGCCGATTCAGGGTTCGCACCCCAACTCACGCCCGCGCAGCGGACGAACGAGTGGCTCCGCGTCCCGAGGCGCCCGCGCGGATGTCGTGCGGGCGATCCCCGGTGCGTGGACACCTCCGACCGCTACGGTGCGCGAAAACGACCGCGCCGAACGTTTCGATCGGCTGCCGGAAGAACGTGAGAATCCCCGGGTCCACGGCCACGGGGATCCGCGCCTTCCGCGGCGATCGCACCAGCGATCCGCGGTGGCGGCCTCGTCGTCCTTCCCGTGCGCCTAGGAGGTCGGTCCGTGCCTCCGAAACCGGTTCAGGAGCGCAACGACCCGATCATCCGAAACCGGTTGGAACTCTCGGTAGAACTGACCGACGGCGTCGAAGTCGGTGGGAACCGAAAGGCAGACGAGTTCGTCAACCTCCTTTCGGAGCGAGGCGAAGACCCCGGGCGGCGCGACGCCCACCGCCAGCACGATCTTCTGGGGACGGCGTTGTCGTAGCGCCTTGATCGCCGACCGGAGGGTGCCGCCGGTGGCAATCCCGTCGTCGACCAGCAGAACCGTCCTCCCCCGGACGTCGGGAAGGATCCGACCCCCCCGGTAACGGCGAGCGCGCCGCTCGACCTCCCGCTGCTCTTCCCGGATCGTGGGGGCGAGATCGGTCTCGGAGAGCCCCGCCCGAACCATCCCGGCCGCACTCAGCACGGGCGGCAGCCCCTCGACCACCGCTCCGAGGCCGAACTCCGGCTGCGCGGGATGACCGATCTTCCGTACAATCAGTACATCCATGGGCAGCTCCAGCCGCTCCGCGATCTCGGCGGCGACCACGACCCCACCCCTCGGCACGGCGAGAATGATGGCCTTGGTCCGCCGATACGGAAGGAGGAGCTGTGCGAGGCGCCGCCCCACGTCCTCGCGGTCTTCAAACTCGACGGTGGCGGTCAGGTCGGCGGCCATGATCTTCCGACGGCAAGGTCACGCGGCAATACTCATGCTCGGGGTGCAGGCGAGTTGACGAGCCCTCGTCCCGCCCCGTTTCGGCGCGCGCGCTCCGACGTTGCAGGTGAAGCCGGCTCGACGCGTCCATCAAGAGCCGGGGCCCGATCCAACCCGCATGCCGAGCCAGATGGGGGCCGCCGTGATCAAGACCCGACATGCACCGCCCGCTGCCCGTTCGAGACCGAGCCCAGCGCGTCCTACCATCGAGCGCCGCCTGACGTTCAACGTGAAAGTGGGCGATGTGATGAGTCGACCCGCGGCCTCGATCGGAAGCGATGCGACCCTCTACGACGCGCTCGTCGCCCTGCGCACCAGCGGCTATTCCGGCCTGCCCGTGCTCGACGCCTCCGGCCGCGTCGTCGGCGTTCTGAGCGAGAGGGACCTCGTCCGCGTCTTCGCCGGTGCCCTGTCGCGCCACAAGGTGAAGGGCCTGCTCGACGTTCTCATGGTCGGGTTGGTGGACCAGCCCCAGCCGTCGCTGCGCGCGGCGCGCGAACGACTCGAGGAACTGACAGTCGGGGAAGCGATGTCGTCGCCTCCGTACGTGATTCGCCCCGACGCTCCGCTCGAGTTGGCCGCGGAGGTCATGGTCGAGAACTCGATCAACCGGCTCCCCGTGGTCGAGGCGGACCGCCTGGTCGGCATCGTCACGAGGAACGACCTCGTTCGCGCGATGGTGACCGCGAGCTCGTAGTCCGTCCCCCGGCAGCCTCCTGGGGTTCGCGCGGCAGATCTTCGTAGAAAGACCCCCCGTCGCGACGATGGCTACCGCGCACCTCGTTGCCGGAGCCGCTGTCGGTCAAGCGGACTCGACCTGTGGACCATACGCCTCCGGTGTCGATACCTAACGCGGTTGGGGCAACATGGGGAAGGCACACCACGGGACGGCCCGTTCGAAGCGCAAGCGGAAGGGAACTCGGAAGGCCCGCGAGAGGGAGATGGTGTTCGTCGTGCGGCCGGACGCATCCATGGGACCGGAAGACGGCTCGACCGAGGGAACGTCGCTCGAGAAGCTCTCCTGACCAGGCGAACTCCCCCCCCGAGGAACGTGCGGGAGCCACTCCCCCGAGCGTTGGCAGGTTCGCCCCAGCTCGCGCGCGGTCCCGTCCCCCGGTGCTCGCCGAAACGGTCCTGAGCAGTGAGCGGGATGCGGTGACCTGCGTGATCTCGCATGGCCGTGGGCGCAGGAGGAGGCCAGAACGTTTCGGCTACGGAAGAGGCGGTCTGGCGGGCACGAGGGGGTTCGCTCCGGTGCTTCGGCGAATCCGCCAATTCGTGCTCGTCCTTGCCATTGGTCCTCGGTTCCATCGCGGTTTCTCATCCTGTGGCCCCGCGGGCCCCTCGGCTACTTTCCGCCAGTAGGTTCGGATGCGCGTGATCTTCCGCCCCTGTCGGGCGGATCCCTCCTCGAAGCGGCCCGACGGTCCCGTGAACAGCGGTTGACCTCGGCTCTAAGGGTCGGCGCCTGCTGCTCTGTTGGGCACGATGAGGTCGCGGAGTTGCCAACCATGAAGAAACCGTCTCAAATGCCGGCGAGCAAAGTTCGGACGCAGGAATCCGCCGCCTATTCCGGGATCTCCCCGGGCGACCGCCCTCGCGCGCTCACCGTCCGCGCGATAATGACTCGCGAGGTGGTCACGGCCCGGCCCACCTGGTCGCTTCGCGAAGCGGCCCAGGCGATGCGCGACAAGCGTGTTTCAGGGTTGCCGGTGGTCGATGACACTGACCGAGTCGTTGGAGTCCTCAGCGAATGGGATATTCTCGCGGAGCTCAACCGGTCGGTCGGATTGGGGTCGGCGCGCGGAATCCTCGACCTGCTGCTCGAAGTTCAGGGGGGGGCCACGCTCTCCCGGCTCGACCGATGCCTCCGGCGTCTGGGGAAGGCGCGCGTCGCGGAGGTGATGGTCCGTCGCGTGGTGACGGTCGATCCCGACAGCTCCATGGGAGAAGCGGCCCGGCTCCTTCGTGCGTTCTCGGTGAAGCGGCTCCCCGTCGTGGAAGAGGGACGCCTCGTGGGCATTCTCACGCGCCAGAACATCGTTGACGCCCTGAGCTGAACGGTTCCGGATGGGCCGTCGACGCCGTGTTCTGGGGAACCAGAGAGCGGCCAGCAGGTCCGCCGGCCGAGCTCAAGATTCCGGTGGGCGAGCCCACTCGAAATCGAGATCACGAGAATTGTGCTGCTTCTGTCGTCGGTGGAACGTACGTTGCATCTGCGGACGCGTCGGCCTCACTGGGAGATGCGACGCCCGCTCGCGTCGGCGCCCCGGACCGGGAAGGGCTTCGAGCGGCGGCCCTCCCTGGCGGTTCGGGGGAAATCCACGATCGACCTGGAGGTGTTCGATCTGGGGAGCCCGGCGAAGGATCTCTACGCCAGCAGGAAAGAATCCTTGAGCTGAAGCGCTTCCTGCTCCGAGCCCCCGCGGGGCCTGAGCCCGCCGAGGGAAAGCTCCGGAACGCGATCCCGCCCTCCCCGGGCGGCCGGCAGAACGTCTCCCCGTTCCCGGGGGCAGGCACCCCCGCGGCCGGCCGGTGCGGCACGAAGGGATGCCTCGCGCCGGGGGTGACCTTCGCTGGGCCCACGACATCGGCCCGGCATGCTCCATGGACCCGCAGACCTTCGACCCTATCCGCCCCATCTCCGACCGGACCCGCCGGTGGGACGAACTCACGGTCGTGGAACGGCAGTCGACTTCGACAGGGGCCGGGGAGATCTCTGCCCGGATCGCTTCTGACGGTGCAGGAAAGACCACGACGATCAGGACATGTCCTCGCCAAGGAACTGCGATCCTGGCCGAGATCGTTGGGAGGCCCGCGAACGCGGCGCAAGGGTCGGTATCGGTAGCGACGGGGAGGACGGGCCCGAGGGGATTTGAACCCCTGATCTTGCGGTTAAGAGCCGCCTGCTCTACCGGGCTGAGCTACGGGCCCAAGGACGAGGCGGCCCGAGCCGGCCCGACCCTATTAAGGTCACCGAGCCCGAGGCAACCGACCCCTAGCGAATCCGTTCGAGGGCGGCGCCGACCATCAGGGGGAGGAGGACGGTCACGTCGCCTTCGACGGTCTGGTGATGCGCCGTCGTCTTGAGCTTTCCCCAAGAGACAGCCTCGCGCGTGCGAGCCCCCGATAAGCTCCCGTCCCATTCGACGGCCGTGGTGATGTAGAGCGCGGCGTCGAGCCCGTCGCGGAACTGATTCCACCAGATCGTGTGGTGCTTGGAGATCCCGCCGCCGAGCATGATCGCGCCGGAGCGTTTCGCCTCGAAGACGAGGTCGGAGAGCTTCTGCTCGTCGTCGAAGAGATCGATCGCGAAGTCCTTGTGCGATTGCCAGAACAGCCAGAGCTGCGAGCCGACGGCGCCGTCGGTGATCCCGGGAACGAAGAAGGGAACCTTCTTCTCGAACGCCGCGCGGGCGAGACTTCCCTTTCCCGCCCGAGCCCCCAGGTCCTCACCGATCGCCCAGGTGAGATCCCGCGTGGAGAGTTTTCGGACTCCCTGCTGGTAGAGGCGGGTGAGCAGCTTCTGCATCCGCTGCTCGACGGGGCGTCCGTAGTGCGACCGCGGGATGACCAGGTTTCCCAACCGGTAGAGGCCCTTCCGGTACAGCTTCGCATCGTCGAGGTCCCACTCACCGTGGTAGTAGGGTCGCACGGAGCGCGCGACGTCGTGATCGAGGGTCCCGCACGTCGTGAGGACCGCGTCGACGTACCCGCCGCGGACGAGGGTCTCGAGGACCCCGCGTGTCCCGGTGGCGACGATATCGGCCGGGAACGACAGGAACGTCGTCATCTCCTCGTCGGAGAGGATCCGTGCGAGCACATCGACGCCGCGCGCGACGCCCTTCGCGCTGAACCCGCCGGCGTCGTCCATCCGGCGGATCAGCGTGTCGAGGCTCGGTGCATCGTCGATCCGGATGTCCCGAACGTTCCGCGGCACCGTCCCCCTAGAAGCTGAGCGAGATCCCGAGCGAAAGATTGTGGAAAAGCAGGAGGTAGCTCACGATGTACCCGGCCAGCGCGCCTCCGTTGAGGAGCGGCAACCCCGCCTGCGCGTTGCCCCGCTCGACGAGGCGCATCAGGATGGCGTACCCGACGAGCGATCCCCCCAACGCGCCGAGCGCCGCGAGCAGGTTGGCGCCGATCCCGGGGAGGATCACGGTCGCGGGGAGCCAGACGAACGCCGAGACGACGAGCGTTCCGGGGATGACGATATCCCCGAGTCCCATGAACATCGCCTCGCGCTCCTCCGAGGGGCGGTTCCGCTCGGACTGAAAGGAGCCCTTCTTCGTGTAGTCGTACCCGGAGGCTCCGGGCATGACCAGCAGGATCGGGAGCTTCATCTCGACGACGACGTCGGCGAGGGAGATCATGTGTTTCGTTCGGTAGACCGCGATCGCGTCGTAGACCGCGAGCGCTCCCAGCAGGATGAAGCAGGGAAGGATCCCGAAGGAGATCCCGAGTAATGCGATCAGCGACCCGCCCGCCACGAACCCGGCGAGGTCGACGATGTACCACTGCGGATCGATGAGGAGAGCGAGGAAGAGGGAGACCGCGATCGAGGTGGCGATCGGGTACGACCAGTCGACGAACTGTCCGAGCTCCGGCGGGTTGATCCACATCGGGGCCGGCGTGAGGAGTGCGACCGCGGCCTGGAGGGTGATGGCGAGCGAGGAGGCGATCCCGACGAGGATCAGGACGCGGAGCGCCGCCACGCCGCCGGACCGGCTCGCGATCCAGAGGATGAAGACGGGAACGATGACGATGACCGCGATGATGAAGATCGGAGAGGTCGGCGAGTTCGGGTTGGACGTCGACGCGAGCCCCGCCTGCTTGAACGGGAGCGCAAGGGTCAGCGCGACGAGCTGGGCGCCGATGTAGAGGGCCAGGAGACCGAGGGACCGGATCCCGCGCATCGGGACCTACGGCTGGACGATTGCGTAGGCGTTGTTCCCGAGGACCTTGGTGATCTTCGCGTTGACGGTGCTCCCGCGCTGGTTCGCTCCCGTGACGAAGATGACGAACCCTTCCTTCTTCGCGACGCCGTCGCCGCGTCGACCGACGTCCTCGATCGTCAATCGGTAGACCTCACCGACGACGACGGGGGCCTTCGGTTTCTCGGGCGCGACCACGCGCCGGACGGTCACGGGGCGCTGCGCGCCGCACGCCTCGCAGATGAGGAGCGTGAACCGCCCCTCCTTCGAGAGGTGTGTGTCGGGGCGCTTGCACTCCGAGCAGATGACGTACTTTTCCGTGTACTCGCGGACGCGCTGGGCGATGTTGTCCTTCGTGATGCGCGACTTGAGGACCCCGCGCGGGAGGTCGAGAACCCCCGGGCAGCCCAGCTCGCGCGCGAGGTAGCCGATGAGGTGCGCCGGCTCGCGGCGGAGCGCGCTCGTGATGTCCACCAGATTGCGGATGACCGTGTTCTTCCCGTCCCCCATCACGTCCGGCTCGGGGACCTGGAGCCGCTCGCGGCTCGTCTGAAGCGGCGGGAGCTTCTCCCGCGCCCGCTCGAGAAGGGTCTTGTACGCTTCCATCGGAGGGCGCTCGGAGCGGCGGTCCGCTCAAAAGGCTTGCCCGGGGCGGGAGTCGTCCGGAACCGCCGGGCCGTCCTCCGCGAGCAGGAGAGGGAGGACCCGGGTCAGATCCTTCTCCCGGACCACCGCGGTCGCGTTCTGCAGGACATGGTCGTCCTCGGGCAGGAATGCCACCCCGATCCGGCTCCGACGGAAGAGTCCCACGTCGATCGACGAGTTGCCGACCGATGCGGTCTCGTTGGGGGAGATCCCGAGCTGCTCCTGGATCCCTCGGAGGGCCTCCTCCTTCCCCTTGATCGGCACGCGGATGATCCCCTCGCCGGTGAGACGGCCCCCCCCATCGACGCGGAAGCCGTTCGCGAGCACGTAGTCGACGCCTAGCTCGCGGCCGATCCGTTTGGCCAGGATGTCGATCCCGCCGCTGACGATCGCCGTGAGGATGCGGCGCTCGTGCAGGGCCTTGAAGAGGGCGACCGCACCCGGCATCAACGGGACGGGCGCGAGGATCGCCTCGAGGTCCATCACGGTGATGTCCGGCCGGTGCTTCCACCAGAGCTCGATGTCGCGACGGAGGAACTCTCCGTCGTCGATCTGGTCGGTCATGAAGAGACGGACGGAGTCGGAGTTGGACTCGCCGAAGTGGTCGTGGACCGAGGCCCACGAGCTCACGACGTCGACGAGCGTCCCGTCCATGTCGAAGGCAACGAACTTGATCACGTCGTCTCCCGGGCGATCGCGTCCGCCGCATCGAGGACCCGGTCGCTCGGCCGGTGGCTCCACGCGGTGAGCGTGGCATCGATCTGCTGGGGTCGGCTCGCCCCGAAGACCGGGGCGGCGCCGCGCCGTCGCAGCCAGTGGAGCGCGATCGATTCCATCGGCACCTTCGCCTCCTCAGCGAGAGTCCGGATCCGACGCGCCTTCCCGACGATCTCTTTGAACCGATCGACCTCGAAGAGGTCGCGCGCGAACCGGCGGACCTCGGGGGGTGGAGCCTTCCCGTCGAGATATCGGCCGGCGAGGATGCCCCGGGCGAGCGGCGTGTACGCCTCGAGCACGATCCCCTCGCGACGGCAGTAGTCGACGACCGCGTCGCCGTCGGCGGGGGCGAGAAGGCTGTACTTGACCTGGTTCACGACGAGCGGTGCCTCTCGGAGCGCGGACTGCGCCGCGCGCATCTCGTCGACGGAGAAGTTGCTCACGCCGACGGCCCGGATCTTCCCCTCCTTCCAGAGGCTCTCCATCGCCTCCATCGTCTCGGCGATGGGGACGCTCGAGTCGGGCGCGTGGACGAGGAGGACGTCGACCGAGCGCATCCCCAAGCGGGAGAGGCTCCGGGTGAGGGCGGCGCGGACCTGGGCGTGTCGGAGGTGCTCCCAGGAGACCTTCGTCGTCACGAAGGGGATGTGCGCCGGGGGCTCGCGCGCGATCGCGTCGCCGATCAACCGCTCGGACCGGCCATCGCCGTAGACCTCGGCGGTATCGAACCAGGGAACCCCGCGCTCGAGGGCGTAGGCGATCGTCTCCTTGGTGCGCCCCTCGTCGGCGGGGGTCCACCGTCCCATGGACCAGAGCCCGAGACCGAGCGCGGGGTGTGTCCGTCCGGTGTGCGCGAGCGGGAGACCCTCTTCGGGGGTCGGCATCGCAGGGAGAGCGGGGGGCTTCGGTCGGGCCGGGCGCGCCTTTGGTCTCGGTTTCGACCTTGCTGGGGCTGGAGTCATGATGCTTCCTCGGTCGCGGGCGGCGGGATCGATGCAATGCTCGCTGCGATCTTTCGGATCCGCTCCTCGAGCTCCTTCGCCTTCCCCTCGGCTTCCTCGACGACCGACGGGGGGGCCCGCGTCCGGAAGGTCGCGTCGGCGAGGCGTCCCAAGGTCTTGTCGAGGAGCGCCTGGAGCTTCGCGCGCTCGCGCTCGAGCGCTTCGCCCGCCGCGCCGGCGTCCGTGAGCAGGAGGAAGAACTCGCCCTTCGAGGTGACGGTGCGCGCGGGGGTGGGCGGCGGTGACTCCCCCGGTGAGAGGATCTGCAGGGCGGAGACGCGGGCGAGGCGGATCACGGTCGCGATCTCGGCGTGCAGCAACCGCGTCTCCTCCGGTCCGGTGGGCACGACCCCCGCGGAGGGGCGCTCTGCTGCGGGGACGCGGCTCTCGGCGCGCAGGTTCCGCAAGGCGCGGATCGCCTCGAGGACGACCTCCATCGCGACCTCGGCGCCGGGGTCTTGCGGCGCCTCGTCGGCGCGCGGCCAGTGCGCGACCGAAAGCGAATCGCCGTCGTGCGGGAGCGAGTGCCAGAGCTCCTCCGTTACGTGCGGGACGAACGGGTGCAATTGGCGCAGGAGGCGGTCGAGCACGAAGGCCAGGGTCTCGCGGGACTCCCGCGCGAGCGGCTCGCCGCGGTTGCCGTTGAGCCCGTCCTTCGCGACCTCGATGTACCGGTCGGCGAGGTCGTGCCAGAGGAACTGGTAGAGAACGGTCGCCGCCCGCGTGAGCTCGAAGTCGGCGAACGCGGCGTCGAGCTCCCCGGCCATCCGGCTCCATCGGGAGAGGATCCACCGGTTCTCGAGGGAAGAGCCCGCGTGCAGCGTCGGGGCGCCGGGCGTCGGGTCCGTTCCCGGGGGCAGGTACGACGTCGCGAACCGGCTCAGGTTCCAGAGCTTGGTGAGGAAGTTGCGACCGCCCTCGAGCGTGCCTTCGCCGAAGGCCGAGTCCTGGTCGACGGGGTTCGGGAAGACGAGCGCGAACCGCATCGCGTCCGCGCCCCACTCCCGGATGACGTCGAGCGGATCCGGCGAGTTGCCGAGGTGCTTGGACATCTTCCGGCCGGTCTCGTCGCGGAGCATCCCCGTGAACAGGACGTCCGAGAACGGTGGCTTCCCGAGGAAGTGGTAGCCCGCCATCATCATCCGGGCGACCCAGAAGAACATGATGTCGCGTCCCGTCACGAGGACGCTCGCGGGGTAGTAGTGGGCAAGATCCGAGGTCGCCTCGGGCCACCCCAGGGCGAGGAACGGCCACATCCAGGAAGTGAACCACGTATCGAGGACGTCCGGGTCGGGCGTCATCTTGTGTGAGCCGCACTTGGGACACGCGGCGAGGGTCTCCTCCGCTGCGGTCTCGGTCCCGCACTCGTCGCAGTAGTAGACCGGGATCGCATGGCCCCAGACCACCTGACGCGAGATGCACCAGTCGTCGAGGGCCTCCATCCATCGGAAGAACGTCAGATCCCAGCGCGAGGGATGGATCCGGATCGTTCCGCTCCGGACGGCCTCGACCGTCGGGGCGACGAGGCGGGCGACCCGGACGAACCATTGCTTGGACAACAGCGGCTCGATCACCGCGTGCGAGCGCTCTGAGCGACCGACGGAGTGGACGATCTTCTCCGAGCGCTCGATGAGCCCGCGCGATCGCAGGGCCTCGGTCACCGCGGTGCGGGCCGGATCGCGGTCCAGGCCACGGAACGGCTCGGGGACCCACGCGCCCTCGAGGATCCCGCGGTCCGACAGGATCGACGGAGGCATGCCGAGCTCGGGATGGTGTTGGAAGACCTGGAAGTCGACGGCGTCGTGCCGGGGCGTGATCTTGAGCGCCCCGTTCCCGAACGTGGGGTCGACGAGCGGGTCGGTCACGACCGGCACGATCCGGTCGGTGAGGGGAACCCGCACCTTCCTCCCGACGTCGGCCCGGTGGCGTTCGTCGTCGGGGTGCACCGCAACGCCGACGTCGCCGAAGATCGTCTCGGGTCGCACTGTCGCCACGAGGAGGGCGCCCGCAGGACCGTCCGCGTACTCGTACCGGACGTAGAGCAGCTCCGCCGGCTCCTCCGTGTGCACGACCTCGAGATCGGAGACCGCGGTGCGAAGCTGGGGATCCCAGTTGACGATCCGCTCGCCCCGGTAGAGGAAGCCGCCCTTGTACATCTCGACGAACGCCCGACGCGTCGCGCGCTGGGCGCCCTCGTCCATCGTGTAGCGGTAGCGCGACCAGTCGATCGAGAACCCGGCCGCGCGTTCCTGCAGGAGAATGCGGGCCTCGTGCTCGCGCTTCCACTCCTCGACGTGCTGGAGGATCTCCGGGCGCGCGAGCGACTCCAGGACCACGCCCTGCTTCGCGAGGCGCCGGCGCACCTCGACCTGGGTGGAGAGCCCCGCATGATCGATCCCGGGGAACCACAGGGTCGCGTCGCCACGCATCCGGTGCCATCGGACCAATGCATCGCGCACGGTGTTCCCGAGCATGTGGCCCATCGTGAGGAAACCGGTCACGTTCGGCGGCGGATGGGGGATCACGAACGTCGGGCCCTTGGGACGGTCCGGGGCGCGGAAGTAGCCGTGGTCGTCCCAGTGCTTCTGCCAGCGCGCCTCGATCTCCGCGGGAGAGAACCGGGGCGGGAGCGTCGGCTCCCTCAGATCGCTCCCCTCCTCGCGACGTGCAGGGCGAAGGGAGCGGTCGCGGCGAGCTCCGCCAGCGCGAGCGCGCCCATCACCGGGACCGCGAGCATCCAGTTCGGGGTCGCGCGGAGCAGGTCGTAGACCACGAGCGGCGTGCCCGCGAGAAGGAGGCCGGGGATCGACACCGCCACCGCCCACCAGGCGCCGGCGAACAGGTTGGTGATCGGGAGCCCCTTGCTCTGGGAGCGGTAGAAGAGGAGCCCGAACTCGAAGAACGCGGCCGCGAGGATCGCGGGGAACTCCGCGAGGACGAACGCGAGGAAGAGGCCCGGCGAGAAGATCCGCAGGAGCGTCATCGAGACGACGAGCACCGCGGAGAGCAGGTAGATGATCGCGACGAGCCCGACCTTCCCGAGGAGCATCGAGCGGCCGGAGAGGGGAAGGGTCCGCGTGTAGGAGTAGCCGAGCACCTCGACTGCGAAGAACGCCGGGCCAAAGAAGGTTGCGAGGAGCGCGGCCGACGCGACCGCCGCAGCCGCGAGCGAGAAGACGTCCGTCGGGTTCGGGTTCGCGACGTACGTCCAGACGCCGAGGGCTCCCGCATCGAGCAGCGGCAGGAGCACGAGGAAGGCGAACCCCGGGGTCCGCGATGCGGTCCGAAGGTCCTTGCGGAGCACCGCCACCGAGGCGGAGCCGAAGCGGAGCGGTCGCGCCGCGAGATCCGGAAGGACCGAGGCCTGTGGGGTCTCGACCGCGAGGCGCAGCGGAGCCGTTCGCAGCCACCAGCCCGTCCCGCCGATCGCCGCCAGGTATCCGACCGCCCCGACGAGGATCGGGGCCGGGTCGAGGCCGAACGCCCCCGACGTCGCGAGCCCGACCCCCCAGGCCGGCAGCGTGGTCAGCGGGAACGGGAAGGCGAGGAAGATCAGGTCGAGCGACGACGACGGACCGAGGATCACGAGCCCGGCGACGTACCGGAGGAATGCCGGTGCGACGGTCAGGAACCCGTACATCGCGAAGGCCGGGATCGCCCATAGAACGAGGTAGGTCCACCGGACCGCGGCCGCGCCGAGGCCACCCGGGGCTCCCTGGATCCGCCGGACAAAGAACCGGCCGCTGACGAGCGCCAGCGAGATCGCGAAGACGACGGCCGCGAGGACCGAAGGGAAGAGGAGGAGCCCTCCCCACGCCGAACCGAGCGCCACGCCGGCGGCGAGCGGGGTCAGCACGAGACAGGTGATCGCGGGGGCGTCGAAGAGCCGGAGGAGGAGCAGGAGGGAGGCGCGTCGGAGCGTCACCTCATCGACGGGCAGCGTCCGCAGGAGCGGGACGATCCCGGCGGCGAGGAAGGCCGGGAGGACCTGGAGGCCCGTCCACCACAGGAGCGTGAGCTCGAGGACGACGAGCGCCCCCAGCACCGTCGCCACGTAGAGGCCCTGCGGCATCACCGAGACGAACAGCTTCTGGGCGATCGGGTTGAGGAGGAGGAGGCTCCCCATCGAGAGGAAACCGAGCAGGACGCTCACGAGGAGCTTGCTCTGGAAGACCCGCGTGCGCGCGCGTCGAGCGAGCTCGGCGGCCGGGACGGCGGGCGGCAGGTTCCCCTGCCGGACCGCGTAGATCGCCTGGAAGGCGAGCTCGGTGTACGCGGGGTCCGCGAGGCGCCACGCCTCGCCCCACGTGGGCCTAGTCGCGGGTGAGGGTCCGGACCGCATCGCGAACTCCCTCCTCCTCTTCGGTGAGCTTGAGGAAGATCGCCTCGAGGGTGGGATCCCCCTGGGTGACGTGGCGCCGGAGCTCGGGGATCGATCCCTCGCCCTTGAGATCGCCTCGATCGAGGATCCCGACGCGGTGGCAGAGCTGCTCGGCGACCTCCATCGTGTGCGTCGAGAAGAGGACGCCCCGGTCGCCTCGGGCAACGTATCGAATGAGAAGCTCCTTCACGATCCGGACCGATCGGGGATCCAGGTTGTTCAACGGCTCGTCGAGGACGAGCAGCGGCGGCTCGTGGAGGAACGCCGCGATCACGATCACCTTCTGACGCGTGCCGTTCGAGAGGGTGGCAAGCGGCTGCTCCAGCTCCCGCTCAATCTGGAACGCGGTCGCGAACTCCGCGAGTCGCGCGGATGCTCTTGGTGCATCGAGACGTCGAACGCTCGCGACGAACTCAAGGAACTCGCGCGGGGTGAGGGCGTCGAAGAGGAGGGTGGACTCCGGGACGTAGCCCATCATTCGCTTGGCCTCCACCGGGTCCTGCGCCGGATCGCGACCGAAGACGCGCAGGCTACCGTAGAGCGGACGGACCAGCCCGACGATGCTCTTGATCGTGCTCGATTTCCCGGCGCCGTTCGACCCCAGGAGACCGTAGATCTCCCCCCTTCGCACGGTGAAGCTCAGCGAGTTCACGGCCGGCTTGGCGCCGTAGCGCACCGTCAGCCGATCGACCGTGAGCGGGGCCCCCTCCGGCGTGCGCGCGAGCTGGGGGGGCGTTACCACGGCCTACCCACTGCGGGGCCCGGTATAAATCCGAACGATTCCTGCGGTCCCCCGGATGGACGTTGCCGCGCTGACGAGCGTCGCCTTCGCCGGCATCGCGGTCTTCGGCGCGGTCCTGACGGTCCTCGCGACCCTCGCCGTCCGGAGAGCCCCGTCGCCGCGCATGGGCATGGTCGCCGGCGGGTTCGGGCTCATCACGCTCCAGGGCGTCGTCGTCGGGGTCGGATTGTTCACGTCCGGGTGGGACGCCCCCACGCTCCTCCTGGTCTCGGCGTTGTTCGAGGCCGCCCTCCTCGTCGTCCTCTTCCTCGCGACCCTGGTCCGATAGGAGGCGGGGCCCGTGGACGCGATCGCGAGTCGGGCCGGGACGTGGGCCGAGGTCCTGCTGTCGTTCGTCCAGCGGTACCCCGGCGTCCACCTGCGCGAGATCCGCCGCCGTCTCAAGATCCCGATCGGGACCCTCGACTACCATCTCTATCGGCTCGGGCGCCAGGGGCTGGTCCTGGTCCGGTTCCACGGCGGCTACAAGTGCTGCTATCCCGCGACCTCCCCGACGGCAGCGGGTCCGATCCCCGAGTCGCAGAAGACCCTCCTCGCGTTCCTCCGCCACCCCCTCCCGCGCTCGCTCCTCCTGCACCTCTATCTCGAAGGCCCGTGCTCGCCCGGCGTTCTCGGCCAGGCGATCGACACGACCGCCCCCAACCTCTCCTACTTCCTGAAGAGGCTCGAGGGCGAGGGGGTCCTCGTTCGCGACGGCCAGGGCATCACCCGCCGGGTCCGACTCGTCGACCCGAAGCAGATCCACCAGGTGCTCCTCGAGTACCCACCGCTCGCCGAGTCGTCCGTGGACCGGTTCCTTCGGTTCTGGTCGGAGCTCCACCCGTGAGGGCGGTTCAACGGCCGTTCGACAATGGATATACCCCACCCTCGGGGCTGGTACGGCCTACCATGTGCACGGACCGCCGCCGGAACGGCTCGGACTGGGTGACCGCCGCCGCCTCGGCGCTCGTCCTCGTTTCCCTGGTGCTCCTCCCCGGCTTCGGCACCGCCGCGCACGGGCCGACCGCGGGCGTCGCCCCTTCCGCGCTGCCGCAGACCTCTCCCTGGGCCGCCTACCCGGACGGATCGGTCCGGGTCGTGTTCCCGTCCACCCTTCCTCAGGTCTACCTCATCAGCTCGACGAACGACTCGATGGGCGCGTTCCTCCAGGTCGACGCACTCCTCGAGCTCGCTGCCGGGGGACTCCCCCGCCCCACGATCGTGGCGGCCGCGTATCCGTCGGAGGCGACGTCGTTCAACTCGACCCCCACCCAAGACCTCAGCGTGACCCCCGTGGCGCAGCGCGCGTCGCTCGACGTCCACTCGGTGGGCGCTTCGCTCTGGTCGTCGGCGGGGGTCTCCACGTACCCCGGCCCCGTGATCGGTGCGGCCACCCTCTCTCTCAGCTATTCCGTCCTCCCCGCGCCGTCGAGCGGCGTCGTGG
>JBGOSQ010000010.1:0-40371 GCA_041476045.1 Thermoplasmata archaeon
AGGTAGTCCTCGAGGTGGATCGGGCGGCTCAGGTAGAGGGTGATCGCCCGGCTCGTCAGGTCCTCGGCGATCGAGCCCGATCCCGTGGTCGCGGCGACGAGGAGGATCAGGAGGGGCCAGAGGGGGGAGCCGAAGGGGGCGAAGAACGTGGAAAGGGTCACCGTGCCGGGCGGCGAGAACTCGACGGTCAGCAGGATGATGAGGAGGTTCGTCGCGTAGCCGAATGCGACGACGAGCCACGTGCCCCAACCGGCGCGGGCGCCGATCTCGCGGAAGAGCATCGCCATCGTTCGGCCTTCCCGCCCAACGCGCGCGACGGACGGCGCGGCGTACCGAGGGGGGGCGATGCTCACGGCGCCCCCGTCGGGACGGGGCGGTCGAGGAGCGAGAGGAAGAGGTCCTCGACGCTCCGGACCGAGCGGCCGAGGTACCGGATCTCCGTCTGCGTGTCGACCGCGGCCTGAAACACGTCCCGCGACGCGGCGTCGGGAAGGTCGAGGTGGATCTCCGATCGGGCGAGCTCTGGGGCGAGGCCGTGCTGTCGGAGCGCCGCGGCGAACCGCTCGCCGTCCCCGCGGAACCGGATCACCGACGCGCCTCCCGTGCCGCCGAGGAGCTGGGCGAGCGGGCCGGCCGCGAGCAAGCGCCCGCCGTTCAGCATGAGGATCTGGTCGCAGATCCCCTCGACGTCGGGGAGCAGGTGCGTCGACAGGATCAGGCTGTGGTGGCCCAGGTCGCGGACGGAGCGCAGGAGCCCGAGCATCTCCTCGCGACCGCGCGGATCGAGGCCGGCGGTCGGCTCATCGAGGAAGCAGAGCGGGGGATCGTGGACGAGCGCCTGGGCCAGCTTGACCCGCTGGCGCATGCCGACGGAGTACTCGCGCAGGAGCCGGTAGCGCTCCTCCCGGAGCCCCACGAACTGGAGCACGTCGTGCGCGCGGCCGATCGCTACCTCCTTGGGGAGCCCGCTCAATCGGCCCATGAACGCGACGAACCCGATCGCGGTCATCGACGGGATGAGGCAGTCGTGCTCCGGCATGTACCCGACGCGCTCTCGGACGGCGAGGGGTTCGGTCCGGGAATCGTACCCGAAAACGCGGAGGGTGCCCGACGTGGGCGGGATCATGCCGAGGAGGAGGCGCAGCAAGGTCGTCTTCCCCGCGCCGTTGGGGCCGACCAGACCGATCGTTCCGGGCTCGAGCCGCGCGGTGAGACCCACGAGGGCCTCCTGGTCCCCGAAGGACTTTGAGACCGAGTCGACGTCGAGGAGCGCGGACGCCACGGGTCGCTGGAACGCGGTGGAGGCATATGGCTCTCCCTCCCCCGTCGGGCGGTCGCGAGGAGGAATCTCATAAGCGGCGTAGCTCCTCCGCCGCCGTGGAGATCCCCGCCGACCTCCGGACCTGGCTGCTCGACGAGAAGGACCCGAGCGTCCGGGCGCGCGTCCTGACCGAAGTGCTCGAACGCCCGTGGGACGACCCGGAGGTGCTCGAGGTCGCGGGCCGACGCGGCCGCGAAGGTTGGGCCGCCGAGATCCTCGCGCTCCAGCTCCCGGCGGGCCAATGGGATTCTCCCGGGACGACCCCGTCGGAGCTCTATCGTCCGAAGTACATCGCCACGAACTGGCGCCTCCTCGTCCTCTCCGACCTGGGCCTCACGCGGACGAACCCCGGGGTGGCCCGGGGGGCGGAGCTCCTGATGGCGGCGGAGAGCCGGCCCGACCGCGGGCTCGGAGGCTCGGACAGCGAGGTCTGTTTCACCGGCAACGCGGTCCGGATGCTCACCCGCTTCGGATTCGGCGATGACCCCCGGGTCGGGACGGCGCTCACGTGGCTCCTCGACTCGCAGAAATCGGACGGTGGCTGGCACTGCTTCCCCTCCGAGGTCGGCACGCTCGACGGATGGGAGGCGCTCGCGGCGTTCGCGGCGATGCCGCGCTCATCGTGGACCGATCGGATCCATCGCGCGGTCGAGGCCGGATCGAAGTTCTACCTCGAGCGGGGACTCCTCGAGGAGGGAGAGCCGTACGCTCCCTGGCTCCGCCTCCACTACCCGGTCCACTACTACTACGACGTCCTGGTCGGGCTGGACGTCCTCACCTCCCTCGGCTACGGGAAGGACCCGCGTATGGCGCCGGCCCTCGACCTCCTCGAATCGAAGCGCAACCCGGGCGGAACGTGGAACCTGGACACCTCGCACCCCGACCTGCCCGTTGGGTACTCCTACCAGCTCGAGGGCCCGTACTACCCGTTCGTCCTGGAGACGCCGGGGCGACCCAGCCGCTGGATCACCCTCACCGCGCTCCGCGTCTTGCACCTCGCGAACCGATTGTAACTCCCGGGAAGGGCCCTGGGCTCGCGTCGCGGCGCGATCGACCGATCAGTGCGCCAGTCGAGGGGTTCCGAGCGGTCCCGATGCCGGGGCGGGGCTCGACCGGTCCTTGCTGATGACCTGGAAGGCCCGCGGACGCCGCGTGAACGTCCCATACCAGGGGGCAACGGCGTCCGCCATCGACCCGGCGATGCCGTTCAGGACGATGCGGACCAGCGGGACCGTCCTCGGTCCGAGATAGGCACGGTGCAGGACGTAGCCCTTGTGATACCCGATGACCATCGTGGCCCAGACGTAGCCCGTGAGGGCCCCCGTGTAGACGAAGATCGCGGTGAAGCCGAAGATCCAGCTCCCCAGCATCGCAGCGAGGGAGAAGATCGCCGCCATCCAGACGATCATCCCGTACGACATCACGATGCGTCGGGAGAGCGCGAACGGCTGGTGGAGCACGGCGCGCCACCACCCCTGGAACCACCGCCGGCGCTGCGTCAGCTGGTCGCGGATCGTCAGCGCCGCCTGCTCGTGGGCGAACCCCTTGAGCGGATGGAAGACCGGCCCGTGCTGGGCCCGGACCCGCGTCTCGAAGATCAGGTCTTCTGAGTTCATGTCGGGACCGACGTCCCAACCGGTCTCGTCCTCGAGGTCGCCGCGGGCCAGGTAGTGGGACCCATGGAAGCCGGAGAACATGTTGTGGCGGGAGGTGATCGTGAAGATCGTGCGGATGTCGTCCTTCGTCCGGCTGAACTCCTGGATCTGCGAGGGACGGAAGTCCTCGGCGTGCTGGCTGTAGAGGATGATCCCGCACCCGACCGACTTTTCGTTGAGGTGGGTCCGGACATACTCGTCGATGCCCAGGATCGTGTCCTCGCCGACCGCCGTCTCATCGTCCTGGTGGTAGATCCAGAGGCGGTCAAGCGGTATGCCGAGCTCCGCGCGGCGCTCGGTGGCGTACTGGAGCGCGCGGCCCTTCCGGGTCGTTCCCTTGAGGGTACGGTACTCGACGGGGGTCACGACGATGCGTACCCCTTCCTTCGTCAGGACGTCGAGCCGCTCCCGGTTGGGCGCGTACCCCCAGCCCTCGACGATGAGCCAGACCTCCGGGCGATAGCAGACCTCGGGGTGGCGTTGGGTCCAGTAGACCGCCGAACGGGCGGTGTTGAGCACGGTCTCGACGTTGATCCCCGTGCTGGTGATCTGGAAGATCACGGTCGGCGGGGACGCAAGAGGGGGCTGCGCCGTCGGGTGGAGGGCGAACCGGTCGTAGCGGAACCAGGTGTAGTAGACGATCGTGGCGAAGATGAGGAGCGGGATCGGCAGGAGCCAGACGACGGTCAGCCACTGCAGGATAGCGCCGGCGATCGAGGTGGGCTCTCGGACCCCCACGAAGAAGTACGCGGTGACGCACATCAGGACGAGCGTGATCGCGCCGTACCAGCGCTTGAGGCCGATCAGCGACCTTAGGCTCGCGTTGTAGCGATCGAGGGTGTAGCGGGCGTAGACCGGCTCCCGGACGGTAGGCTCTCCCGCACTGTCGGCATCGGGGAGCGTGGCCTTCGAGGTCATCGATGCGCATCAGTGTGTATTCTCATGTATATTAATGAATCGAGATTTCGGGGCCGTTGCGCCCCCCCAGGGGCTCCCGAGGGCCCCCTCGGTGCTCCGAGGAGGTGAATCCGGCGCGACGGGCTGTCTAAGTAGCGTCCGGCCCGGTCGCCAGGGCGCGCGGGCCACGCCCGCGGGGTCGGAACATGCGGTCGATGGTGGTCTACGATTCGTGGTACGGGGATACGCGCCGGGTCGCCGAGGAGATCGCTCGCGCCGTGGCCCATACCACGGGCGTGGATCCGATGGTCGTCGAGGTCGGGCACGCCCCGATCGCGCGCATGCGGGAGTACGATCTCCTCGTCATCGGGACGCCGACCCATTTCGGT
The DNA here is from genome assembly GCA_041476045.1 of Thermoplasmata archaeon. Taxonomy (GTDB): domain Archaea; phylum Thermoplasmatota; class Thermoplasmata; order Lutacidiplasmatales; family UBA184; genus Lutacidiplasma. Next base: position 4,263 of record JBGOSQ010000010.1, read on the forward strand.
GGCCCGACACGGAAGATCCGTACGCTCGTCCGGGACCTGGCGGCCGCGGGGCCGTACGCCGGCGCGCTCGCGATCTTCGACACCTGCTTCGCCGCCGACGTCGGGATGGCGTCCGGGAAGGTCGCCGAGCTGTTCCGCGACGTCCGCCCCGCGGGGGCGCCTCCCCCCTCCCGACTCTCCGTCATCGTCGAGGCGACGCGCGGTCCGATCCGGCCCGGCGAGCTCGCCCGCGCTCACGCCTTCGGGGTCGAGATCGCCCGCGCGGTCCCGATTCCCCGGATCGCTATTCCCGCCTGAGCCGCCGCACGGTGCCGCGACGACGGCGCCGTCGGCTCCGTGCGCCGTGAAACCGGGTTGACGGAACGAAGGTATCCCGGCGGGGCTTACCCACCCCGACGGATTTGGAGAGGTGACGAACGATGAAGCTGGGTCGGATCGCGGCGGTGTTCTTGGCGATAGTGACGATGGGCTTTGTGGCTGGCGGGGCGGCGGCGATGATCGTGCACCCCGGGCCGATCCCGACAACGGCACCGATCCCGATCACACTGCAGTACACGGTGGTGGTTCCGTCGCCCGGGACCATTCCCATCTTCGCGCCGTACTACGTGATGGTCGCCCACCCCGGGTTGATCGTCGTGCACCTGGTCAACCAGGACGGGAGCCAGCACGCCTACGACCTTCGGGGCACCGGGCTGCACCTCAGCGCTCCGCCGTTCGGCTCCGTCACGATGCTGGTCTACCTCGGCCACCCGGGAACGTACGCCTGGGTCAACGCGATTCCGTACCCCGGGGTTCCGTCGGGAGTGACGGTGGGGATCCTCGCCGTTCGGTAGGATCTCGGTCGGACAAGGGTCCCGTCGGGTCCAGGCCGACGGGGCCTAGGATCGAACCCGTTCCCCTCACCCAGAGGGGGCTCCGACGATTCCGGTCGTCGGAGGGCCGCCCGTAGTGTCCCGGCTGCGCGAACGGGGCCGACGACGCGGTCCCCGGCTAGATGTAGGAGTGTATGCCTGCACCGCGCATGCCCGACCCGTTCGCGACCCTCGCACGCCGCGTCCTCGCCGACAACCTGAAGGTCCGCAAGGGAGAGAACGTCCTCATCGAGGCGTGGACCCACGCCCTGCCGTACGCGCGCGCGTTCGTCGAGGAGACGCGACGCCTCGGCGGGCGCCCCACCGTCCACTACGAGGACGAATCGGCGTGGTGGGACGCCGTTCGACGGCGACGGTTCGCCGCCTTCTCCGATCTCTCGAAGACCGAGAAGGGGGCCCTCGCGGGAGCGGACGTCTTCGTCTACTTCTGGGGCCCGGAGGACCGCCCCAAGCTCCAGCGGCTTCCCGATCCGGTCCAGGAGAAGGTCACCGCCTTCAACGAGGAATGGTACGACGAGGCGCGAAAGGCCGGGGTCCGCGGGATCCGGATGACGGTCGCGCAGGCGACGGACCCGGCGGCGAAGGTGGTCGGGTTCTCCGGTCCCAAGTGGCGGGAGCAGATGATCCGGGCCGGTTCCGTCGACGCCCGGGCGATGTACCGGAAGGGGCAACGCGTCCAGCGCGCCCTCGCGAACGGACGCGAGCTCCGCATCCGCCACGCGAATGGAACCGACGTTCGGCTCCGCCTCGCCCGGGTCCGATCCCGGATCGACGCGGGCGTCCTCGACGCGGCGGCGATGGCCCGGCGCTACGGGATGCTGGGGAACAACCCGAGCGGCCAGGTGCTCGCGGCGATCGACGGGGCCAAGGCCGAGGGGACCGTCGTCTCGAACCGTCCCGTCTTCCTCGGGTACGACCGGTTCGAGGGCGTGCGCTGGCAGTTCTCGCGGGGTCACCTGACCGGGCGGAGCGTCCGGACGGGGCGGTCGATCTTCGAGCGCCAGTACAAGTCCGCCCCGAAGGGCCGGGACGTGCTCGGGCTCATCTCGGTCGGGCTCAACCCGGAGTCCCGTGGCCTGATGCCCCTTGAGGACACCGAGGAAGGGGCGGTGCTGTTCGGGATCGGAAGCAACGCGTTCCTGGGTGGGAAGATCCGCGGCCCGTTCCAGGGCTACGCGCTCCTCGGCGGGGCGACCGTAGAGGTCGACGGGAAGACGATTGCCCGCGGCGGTCGCGTCGGCTGAGCCTTCGGGGGCGATCGCGGTCGGTCTTGGGCCTATCGGCGACTGCCGCGGCCCCGGCCCGCGGGAGCTGCCATCGCGGCCGGAGGCCCGACCGGCCCCGCCGCGGAGGAGCTCCGCGCGAACTCCGCGAGGTAGCCGAGCATGAGCTCGCCGTCGTGCGGATAGACGTCCTCGAGATTGCGCGCGATTCGGTCCTCGAAGACGGTCGCGGGATAGTTCTGGATCCCGAACTGGAAGAGCGCCGAAAGGATCGGCCAGACCTCGAGGCCCTTCTCGGTGAGCTCGTAGTACGGGTGGCGGGCGTCGGAGTCGGGAACGACCTTGCGGAGGAAGCCTTCGCGCTCGAGCTGGCGGAGCCGGAGGGAGAGGGTGCGGGGTCCGAGCCCCCTGTTCCCCTTGAGGATGAGCCCGAAGCTCGCCTTCGGGAAGAACGCGACGTCGCGCAGTATGGTGAGGGTCCATCGGCGGCCGAGCGAGCCCAGGCTCGTCGCGATCGGGCAGTTCTGCCAGGTCACGGTGGGCGGCCCGGGGTACGGTGGCGAGGCCGACGACGCGCGTGAGGCCATCCCGGCGCTCACGCTCCCCCTCGCGATAACGGTTCAGGGCCGCCGGCGCGCCGGGGGAAGGGGTTCATCGCGTGGCTACTTCGAGCGCACCATCGCGCGGATCGAGGTGGAGTCGTCGTTGAACGCTTCTTCGAGCGACGCGAGCACCATCTGCTTCAGCTGCTCCGGAGGGATCATCGCCGATTGGAAGTCGCCGACGACGTTGACGCCCGTCTTGTTGCCGTTCGGTACGTAGTACATCAGGAACCGGGACCCGGCGAGCGGACCCTCGATGGAGTGGACCAGCTGCGCGACCGGCGGGAACATCGTCACGCGGTTCGCGACCTTGACCCACTTCCCCTGAACGTTCTGCTCCCAGGAGAGCTTGAGGCCGTTCTCCCCGTCGGGCTCGCCGCGCACGTTGCGCCGGCTCGTCTCGTGCGATCGCGAATGGTCCTCGGGCGACTGGATGAACTTCCAGACTGTTTCGATCGGCGCGTCGAAGTGGCTCCCCATGTCCTCGATATGGACCATGGGTGAGGGAACCCACGCCCGTACTTGAACCGGGAGGGGAACGGAAGGATAGCGAGGCGCCGCTACGGGCGCCAGACGGGCTCGGAATACCCGGGAGGAGTGCGCGCCGGGAGCATCGGGCCGCCGAACGGGTCCGGGCGCGGTGCCGGCGCTCGGCCCTCCTTCTTGGAGAGGAAGGCATCGATCGCCTCCGCCGCGCGCGTGCCCGCGGCCATCGCGTGGACGACCGACCGTCCGCCCGACGCAAAGACGCCGGGAACGGCGGTCATCGTGTCCGACTGGACCCCTTCCGGCCAGCCCTTGGTGCCGATCTTGAGCTGAAGGTCCGATGGGAATCCCGTCAGGTCCGCGACCTGGCCGATCGCCATGATCACCGTGTCGCAGGGGATCGTCTCGAGCGCCCCGGGTACCGCGACGACGGCGCGCCGCCCTGAGGCATCGGGCGGGGCGAGCTGCATCCGCTGGAAGATCATCCCCGTAACGTGGTCCGTCCCGAGGATCTGGACGGGTGAGAGGAGCCAGCGGAACTCGATCCCCTCCGGCTCGGCCTCGTGGATCTCCTCCGGACCGCACGGTGCCTCGTCCTTCGTGCGCCGGTACGCCATCGTGACGTGGGCTCCCCGGGAGAGCCGGACCGCGGAGCGCACCGAATCGATCGCGACGTCCCCGCCGCCGACGACGACGATCTCGCGGCCGAGGACGGGGAACCGACCCTCGTTCGCCTCGAGAAGGAAGTCCAAGGCGTAGATCACGCCGGAGAGATTCTCGCCCGGGATCCCCGGCGAGCCGGGTTTCGAGGCGCCGACCGCGAGGTAGACCGCGCGATAGCCCTGCAAGAGGAGCTCCTTGGGATCGAAATCGACGCCCGCCCTCTGGCTCGCGACGAACGTCACGTCGAGGTCCTTGAACCGGTCCAAATCGGTGAGCAGCTCGCTCCCCGGCATTCGGTAGTGCGGGATCGCCTCGGCCTGGCCGCCGATGACCGCGGCCTTCTCGAAGACCGTGACGCCGTAGCCCTTGAGACCGAGCTCCCACGCCGCCATGAGGCCCGCCGGGCCGGCGCCGACGACCGCGACGCGCTGGTGCCGGGGCGCGCTCGGCACGTAGGTGCGCTGCGAGTCCCCGAGCTCGAGGGCGGCCCGTTTGAGGTGACGGATCGCGATCGGGATCCCGCGGTGGCCCATGATGCACGCATCCTCGCAGTAGTGGTAGCAGACCTTGCAGAGGGTCGTCGCGAGCGGGTTCTCGCGCAGGATGACATCGGCCGCCGCATCGAACTCACCGCCCGCGATGAGCCCGATGTAGCCGCGGGCGTCCTGGGTGATCGGGCAGGCCTCGACGCAGAACGGCAGCGCGCACTGGAGGCACCGGCTTGCCTCCATGATCGCCTCGTCCTTCGTATAGGAGTGGAGGACCTCGTCGAAGCTCCGCACCCGCCGCTCGGGCGGCTCCTCCGGGACGGGAACCCGCTCGTACCGCGCCTCGGAATAGCTCATGTCGACGCTCCGGGAGGGGACCGCACAGGGACAGACGGGGTCGCGGCTTTAAACCGAACGGGACCGTGTTCTGGGATAGCACGTACGCATCGCCGCGAGGTCATTCTCGTAGGCCTCCGGGCCATCCGAGGGCGCCCGGCATCATCGAGCGAGTTCGTTGGTGGTTTCGCTCGGTGACGGCTCCTCGCTCCACGGTGGTGGAGCGACCGGAGCGGAAGGGGCGGAGGTCGCTGGCGCCGTGGGGGGGGCGCGTCGCCGTCGGAGAAGGGCGAGCACGACCGCGGCCGCGACGAGGAGCAGCACCAACCCGACCCCGAGACTCGCCCACGGGACCCCGGGAGTAGAGGTCGAGCTCGAGCCGCCGGGCGGTGGCGGCGGCGTCGTAGCGTTCGCGACGGTGCGGAACGAGAAGACGATCGGGGCCGCAAGGGCCGCTCCGCCTGAACTGCGCGCCGTCACGGCGATCGTGACGACGTACGTGGTGTTGTGGGCGAGGACCGCCGACGGAGCGAACCCGAGGAGCGATCCCGTTACCGTCGCCGACCCCACGACACTAGGAGCGATTGCGAAGGCCGCCGTCGTGAAGGTCGCGTTCATCGCGATGCTGAACGTCACCGAGATGCCGGTCGTGATCGGGACGTCGAGCGACCCGTTCGCCGGATTCGTCGAGGTAAGAGCCGGTATCGCGAGCGGTTGGGATCCGGTGGTGAACGAGAACACGAAATCGCTGGCGAGCGGCACGCCCGCCTCGGTCCCCGCGCCCGCCCCTACGGTCACCTGGTAGGTCGTCGCCCAGGCGAGCGGCGCGCTCAGGCCCAGCGTGAGGCTCGTGCCCGACGCGTCCCAGAGGGGGGTCGTGGGCGTGGTGGGCGCTACGCCGGCATGGCCCTGCGTCAGGACCTCGGACATCGGGTCGGCGAACGTGACGACGATCCCCGTCAGGTTCACTGAGACGTTCGTCGCCCCGTCCAACGGCAGCGTGGCCGTGATGAGCGGGTGGATCGGAACGTCGTACCACAGGGGCGTAGAAACGAGTCCCGTGGTCCACCCGCCTCCCGAGGTGCCGAGCGTGGCGGTCCCGTTGTACGCGTAGCGGAACGGCCCGACGAGGTTCTGGTGGGTACCGAGGACGGCGCCCCGCCATGCCCCCGATCCGTTCGTCGTTCCGGCGAGGACCGCGGTCGCGTTCGAGGCCCAGGCGAGGGCCACGCGCGCCCCGGCTACCGGGACGGACCCGGCGGTCACGTTGACGTGAACGCTCCAGGCGATGTCGACGATGCCGGCCCCCAGGACCTGGTAGCCATCGACGGGCGCGAGCCAGGTGTCGAGCGCGTAGAGGTAGCCGGACCCCGTCGCGAGGAGGCGGTTGGAGGTCGTCGTGTTGACCGTGCAGTTGAGGAGCTGGGTCCGTCCGCTGTAGGCGACGATCTGCCCCGCGATCACGGAGTCGAAGATCGAGAGGTCGGAGGTCCCCTGGTTCCCGTAGTAGCCGCCGTGCGCCGTGAGATTGCTGTCGTGGACGGTCGCCCACGTCGATCCAAAGGTCTGGATCTCGCCGACCTGGCTGTTCGAAATGCGCGTGTTGCCGCTGAAGGTGTAGATGTTCCACGTGAACATGGTCGTGTTCCGCAACGTGAGCGCGAACTGGCCGGAATAGAGGCCGAAGCGTCCGTAGTGGGTCTCGGCGAGACCCGTGAGGTCGACGGTGCCGAACTCGATATTGAGGGAGAGCGCGACATCGGAGGAATCGACGAGCGTCAGGTTCGCTCCCTGCCAGAGCATGACGGCGAAGACGAGGACGAAGCTGTTGTACACGTTGACCGTGTAGTTGATGTTCGAGACCTGCGCGCCGGCGGGGAAGCTCCAGTTCCGCCAACCGGTAAGACCCGGGAGCGAAAGGTTCGCCGAGGTACCCGCCTTGAAGTTGAGCCAGACGTTGAACCCGGCGGAGCTCACCGCCGTGAAGTTCGCGCTCGAGGGCGCGAACGCGTTGTCGAAGAGGATGACGTCGGAGGAGTACCAGGAGTTGAGGACCGTCAGCCGGGGCGCGCCCACGAGGCTCGAGTCGAGCCACCCGTTCGGGTACCCGACGAGCGAGGAGAGGATGGTGACGTTCGCGTTCTCCTCGTACGCCGCTCCCCACTGATAGCCGTTCGTCAGGACCTGCGAGTAGGCGGTGACGAACTGGGCCGAGCCCATCACCTGGATGTTCCACTCGACATTGTACCGTTCGCCGATCGAGAGGTTCGAGGCGTTGACGAACAGGATCGCGTGACCGGAGAGCCGGATGTTACCGAGGACGGTCAGCGTCGGGCGGACGACCGAACTGTGGACGTAGAGGAAGGCGTTCCCGGAAAGCGTCACGTTGAGGACTGTGGCGTCCGACGCGACGAGGAGGGTGGCGTTGCCGCTCAGGTTCAGATCGGTGGGGCCGAAGGGGGTCGCGTGGAACACCTGGGGTTCGGACGACGCGCTCGGGGTCGCCGGCAGCCTGTAGGAACTCACGGGCGACGGGAGGTTGTCGAGTGTCATGCCGCCGAGCCGATCGGGAAGGAGCGATCGTGCTCCCGGGCCGATCCCCGGGAGCGTGAAGGGGGTGGGGAGGGGAGCGAGGTCGATCGATGCGGGTCCGCCGATCTCCCGCGGGACCGGCACGCTCGCCGCGGTCGGAGGGACCGCCAGCGGGGCGGGGACGCGCGGCGGGCTCCCGATCGGGAGCAGCGCTGGTATCGTCAGGAGCAACGTCACGATCGCGGCTGCGACGAACGTGGCACCGCGTCGGCCGCCGGTTCGCCCCTCGGATCGGCGGGTGGGGCACGGTCGGCCGACGAACGGACCAGGTCGAGGGCAGGACGGAGCGATCACGATAGGGGGAATTCGGCGACCGTGGGGGATAAACCCCTCGCTGGAGGTCGCGCGCTCGACCTACGAACAGTTGTGGAACTCGAAGGCCAGTCCGGCCCCGGGAAGGTAGCCGTTGGCGGACAGGTCGTCGAGGAGCCAGATCCCGAAGTGCGCGGGGAACCAGTAGTGGAGCGTCGTCGTGACGGGCAACGTCACCGGGACCGTCGCCCCACCGTCGGGCAGTCGGACCGGTAGGCCGACCGTGATGGTCGACGCGCTGATCGACCGCTCGACGGGTGAGCTCGACAGGCAGGTATCGATCGCGTCGGTGTTGCTCGCGAGGAACCGGTCTCCGAAGATCACGGAGGACGAGTCGTTCGCGTCCCACGGTGCGACATCGACCGGTGCGTTCGCATCGTTCGTCGTTCCCTCGGGGAGGAGCGCGAGGAGCTTCACTTCGACCGAGAACGAGCGTGCGACATCGACGAGGTAGGGCGTCGTGCATCGGCCGTTCGGACCCGGGCCCCAGGTGGTGTCGTTGCGGGCGGGATAGATCGAGAAGTTCGCCGTGCTCAGGTCCGCGAACGAACCGCCGTTCGATTCGTTACCGCCGGCTCCCGTGATCTGGGTCGGGTTCCAGGGGAACGTACCGTTCGCCCAGACCTGCCCGCCGTACGGCGAATTGGCGACCACGCCGGGCGAGTAGAACGTCTCGGAGAGCAACCGCGGCCCGGGAAGGCAGACCCAGTGGGCAACTGGCGCCCACCCGAGGTTGAGGACGAGCGGGAGCACGAGCAGGAGGCCCACGCCGATCGCCGCAGCGATCGGGACGACGGCCCGGCGCCGCCGGCGGCGGGCGAAGCGGGCGGTCTCCGCCTCCTCATCGTACGGCTCCCCCGTGTCGGTCTCGGGCGGGACCTCCATGGCCGAGGCCTAGCGCGGGGGAGGATAAGGCCGGACGCCGCGATACACCCCGTTCTCCCCGAGATGCTCGCGGAACGGGGCGCCCCGTGTCCTACGCTGCGAGACGCCGGTCCGACGTGTACACCCAGAGGAGGACTAGCAGGGCAGGGAGATAGATCAGCATGCCGCCGATGTCGTCGCCGATCGCCGCGGCGTCGCCGATCTCGATCCCGATGCCGAGGATCTGCCCGAGGACGGCAACGCCGGCGAGGGCGACCGGTACGGGGCTCCGCTGGTAGCGGTGGCGGCCGATGAAGTACCAGGCGACGGCCAGGACCGCAACGACGACGAGGATCGTGTTGTCGACCTTGTCGATCGGGTCGTCCTCCGCAAAGATGAGGCTGCCGAAGCCGAGCCCGGCGAGCCCCAGGATCGCCGTCGCCATCATGTTGAAGCCGCGGTTGACCGCGTCGCGCAGGGTCATTTCGGGGGCCTCCGGTGCTGCCATCGTTCCGTCCGTGCCCGATCGGGCGGTGGCGGCGACCGACTCCGACACGATAAAACCGGTGGAGGTCACACCGTGGCCGAACCGGTGCGGCCGGCGACCCCGAGTGCGCCCTCGTCAGACCGCCGCGGGCCTGGGGTTAAACCGTTAACAGCGGGGTTCATAGGCCGGAAGCCGGTCACCGCCCCATGGCGAAGGCGAACGGCGACGGGACGCGCGAGCGACCCTGGACCCTCAAGACCCCGAGCGGACTCTCCGAATTCAGCGCCTATCGGGACTCGAGCTTGGATCCCCCTTCGCTCGTCGTGAAGGTCGGCAGCACTGAGCTACGGTACCACCTCCGGTGCCTGGACGATCTTACGGCGATGCTGAAGGCGCACGGGGACTGGATGCCGCTCGGCAGCGCCGACGAGCAGAAGCCTGCGGCCGCCGGTACGGTCGAGGCGTGGGCGCGCTCCGCAAAGAACCCGGTCGGCGGCTGGTACGGTCTCAAGAAGGGCCTCCGCGGCCGGTTCGGGAACTACGTGCCTCCCGTGGCGGAGGCCCTCGGCCTGGCCGAGGTCGAGCACAACCCCAAGAACAATCGCATGCGTAGTCGCTAGCGCCCGCGGTCGCCCGTTCGCGCGCCCCGCGCGCGCGCCGGGAGCATCACGGGGAAGCCGGGGCGTTCGTGTCGCCGGGACGGCCGGCCTCGGGGAGGGCGAAGAGGGGGAGCTGGCTCACCTTCCGTGCGAGAACGACGGCGAGCAGGAGGCCCAGACCGGTGAGGACGATCGTGGCCCCCGGCGCCACGTCGAGGACGAGCGATAGAAAGAGGCCGACCAGAACGCTCGCGAGGCCGAAGATCGGCGAATAGACGAGCGTCGCCCGGAACGACGGTGCGATCTGGACGGCCGTGAGCCCGGGCAGGACGAGGAGCGCCGCGATGAGCAGCACGCCCGCGATCGGGATCGATACGATGACCGCGACCCCCGTGAGGGCGCTCAACACGTAGTCGTAGACCCAAGTGCGGATCCCCGCCGCTTGCGCTTGGTCCTCGTTGAAGACGGTGTAGACCAATCGGCCGAACGAGTAGAGGATGACGAGGACGGTGAGGATCAGGATGGCGAGCGCGATCAGGATCTGGTTCGGGTTGGAGAGCAGGATGCTGCCGAACAGGAGGCTCTCGATGTCGATCCCGAACCCGTGCCCGAGACCGAGGAAGAGGATCCCCGAGGCGAGACCGAGGGTGAGGAAGACCGCGACCGCGGCGTCGGAGGCGATCCGCGTCGACCGCGTGACCTTCGTGATCCCCATCGAAGCGAGGACGACGAGGACGCCGGCGGTCGGCAAGGGAGCGAGCCCGAGATAGTAGCTCATCGAGAGCCCACCGAACGCGGTGTGTGCGAGTCCGTCGCCGACGAGCGAGATGTTGCGGAGCACGATGAAGACGCTCAGCAGCGAGCTCAGGAGTGCGATGACGACGCCGATGAGGAACGCGCGTTGGACGAAGGCGTAGGAGAGCAGCTGGATCGCGTGGTCGATGGCGGTCAATGGCTCTCCATCGCGGCTTCCGGGAAATCCTCGAGGTCGGAGTGGATCGGATGGCGCGCGAACGCCCCCGGCGGACCGTCAAAGAAGATCCGTCGGCTCATGAACGCGATCCGGCTCGCGAGCCGGGTGACGCTGTGAATATCGTGGGAGGTGAGGATGATGGTCAGACCCATCTCGTGGTTGAGCCGGCCGAGCATCGCGTAGAACTCGCGGCGTGCCGGAGCGTCGACACCGCTCGTCGGTTCGTCGAGGATGAGGAGCTTGGGCTCCGCGACGAGCGCCTTCGCGACGAAGACGCGCTGGGTCTCCCCGCCCGAGAGCTGGCCGATGCGTCGGTTCTCCAAGTGGCGTATGTCGAGGAGGTCGAGGATCTCCTGGGCGCGCTGGCGCTCGGCGCGCGAGACCGTCTGGAACGGACCCGCTCGGACGGCTCGCCCGAGCAGGATCGTTTCGAGCACCGAGGCCGGGAAGTCCGGGTACGTCGGGTGCGGACGCTGCGGCACGTAGCCGACGTCGCGCAGGGTCGAGGGGGAGACCGGGCCGCCGAACAGCCTAACCGTCCCGCGCGTCGGCGTCTCGAGACCGAGCACGACCGAGATGAGCGTGGACTTGCCGGCGCCGTTGGGTCCGATGAGTCCGAGGAAGTCCTTGGGATAGATCCGGAGGTCCACCCGATCGACGGCCAGGATTCCACCGGGGTAGACGACTGTGACCTGGTGGAGGTCCACGACCGGTTCAGCGGCACCCGACATGATTCAACACCAGCGAGAAGCTCGCGAGGTCGCCCTGCATTTTCGTCAGATAGGTCGCCCCGGAGAGCTGGTCCGAGGTCGAGAGACCCTCGATCGGGTCCATCGGCACGAGGGTCGCGTTCGTCTCCGTCGCCACCGCCTGGGCGATGGACGGGTTCGTCAGCGATTCGTACCCGACGTAGCAGAGGTGGTCCGAGCGGATCGTGTCGACGACGTTCTGGATGTCCGAGGGGGTCGGATCCTCCTCGAACGGACCGGCGATCGCGACCTGCGTCAGATCGTAGCGGTCGGCGAAGTACGCGAACGACTCGTGGAAGGTGACGAACTCCCGCGTCGCGGGGGAATCCGAAACATTTCGGGCCTCCGCGTCGAGGGCCGCGAGCTGCGTTGTGTACGCTTGGGCGTTCTGCGTAAAGTACGACGCATCCGCCGGATCGGCCGCGATCATGCCCGCGAGAATGTTCGCTACCTGGTGCTCCGCACGGACCGGATCGAGCCAGATGTGGGGGTCCACGGTCCGGTTGCCGGTCTGGAACTGGGCCGGCACCGGGAGGGTGGCGACGCCGATGCTGGAATCAACGGAGACGAGGTGGGGATTCTCCGCGGCGGTCACGAGGGACGGAACCCACGGCTCGAGTCCCACACCGTTGTAGACGAACACCGAGGCCGACGCGACCGCTTCGACGGAGCTCGGCGTCGGCACGAAGTCGTGGACGTCCACCGTCATCGGGACGAGGAGGCTGACGGTGACCCGATCCCCTCCGATGGCCCGCGCGAACTCCCCGACGGGATAGAACGTCGCGAGCACGACCACTCCCGACCCGGCGGGCGCGGGCCGGTAGGAGAGGGCCACGAAGCCGATCACCATCACCGCAACGAGTGCGAGGGCGCCCACGACCAGGTGACGGGCTCGTCGGGGGGACACGCGCACGCGCGCCGCAGGAGCGCGAGATTAATAAGTATTTGGATTGAATTATTAACAATTATGCGATGACTTATATGCCGCTATTAACTCTCGCCGACCGTGCCGATCGTGAGCGTCTCGATGCCCGCATCGATGGTCGACGTCATCAAAGAGCTACAGGCGTCGCAGGGGTTCGGCGGGACCTCGGAAGTGGTCCGGTCCGCCTTGCGTCTGCTCCTCGCGGACGCGCGCGAGAAATCGGCTGTCAAAGGACGGGTCGAGGCTGTGCTGGTCGTCACGCACAGCGAGGACCGCGAGGAGCCCGTGACCCGGCTGAAGCACCGGTTCGAGGACGTCGTGAAGACCCACCTGCACACGAGGGCGGGGAAGGGGACGTGCGCCGAGGTCTTCCTGCTGGAGGGCGACGGGGCAAAGGCGGCCGCGATGGCGAAGGCGTTCCAGCGGGAAGACGGCATTCGGGCCGTCAAGATGGTCGTCCTGTAGCGCTCTGCCCGACGATCAGCTGGGAGCCGAGGAAAGGGTCGAGCCCCTGCCGGCCAGGCTGGGGCCCGGCGCTGCGCCAGCACTACGGGTAGATTGTCGGGATGCTCTCGGCGCGCTTGAGGAGCTCGGGAATCGGGGTCACCAGGTGGAAGTCCAGGTCGAGGAACGCGATGAGCCCGGACTCTCCGACGATGTCACGGACCGCCTCGGCCGACGGCGCTTCGAACAGCATGAACGCCTTGTGGTTCGGGTCGAGGTGGATGTCGAGCAGTAGCTTCGCTTTGTGCTGCTTGAGCAACCCATCAAGCACCTTGTAGGCGTTCGTCGCTGCCTGGCGGGCTCCCTTGCTCGTCATCGGGCATCCTGTGGCGGGGTGGCCACCGATCAATGCGTACTGGGGCATGGCGCGAGCATCCGAATCCCGGAGTTAAGTCTTCCGCGCCGTCCTGGTGGGCCCGGCGCGGGGGGTACCGGCGCGACGGGACGACGTGGGGCACGACGGCCCGTCGAGGCGCGGGTCTTTCTACCCCGGCCTCCCGCAGAGGCCCCTATGGCACGTCTGCGGCTTCCCGGCGTGGTACCGGGTCCGGCTCCGGGCCCTGCCGGCGTGGAACGAGAAGATCGGTCGGGTGTTCTTCGTCGCGTGCTGGGCGAATATCGCGCTGCTGGCGCTCCTTTCGCTCCTGTCGCCCGGTGGTCCCACGGGGGTCGTACTCTACCTCCTCTTCTGGATCGGCGTGACTCTCGTCCTTCCGTTAGTCCTCAGGACCCCCCTTCGGCCCTTGGGGTACCTGGCGGCAGTCGCCGTTCTTGCTCTGATCGAGGAGACCGCGGTCTACTACGTCGGGGGCGGGTTGCAAGGGGCGGCGACGTCGTTGCCGGAGGACTGGGTGGGCTCGGTGCCTACCTTCGTCGGTCTCGGCGCCGCCCTGCTCCTCAGCGTGCGCCGGCTGGGACTTTCGTCGAGCGAGGTGCTGGCCGCCGCGGCCGCGTCGGGGATCTTCATCGAGCTCGGTCCCGGCGCCGGGTTCAGCCCGGTCGCGTTCATCGCGTTCGGCGGGGCGGTCGCCTGAGTGTGCGGCAGCATGCTCGGCCTGCCGATGTCGGGGAAGGCGCCGGCCGCCCCCCCGCTCCGTCGCGCGCTCGGGACGACCGCGTTCCTCATCGCGGGGGCCTTGATCGGGCTCGTCTTCGGGGCGACGCTGAGGGCGATCCTCCACCTCTGATCCCTCCGAGGGGTCTCGAGCGCGGTCGGCTCCCCCCTCCCGGAGGGCGCCCTTCGGGGGGACCTGCGCGGGTCTCGGAGGGGACCGACTACGACCTTCGTGTGCCCTAGCTGCGGTCAGCGAGGAGACCGCGACGACCCGGGAGCTCCGGGGCCATCGAGCCCAGGCCGGGGATCCGATACCGCTTCTCGACGTAGGACACCGACCGGCTCAGGGTCACGTTGATCACGAGGTAGAACAGCGCGACGATCACGAAGGCCTCGAGCGGCCGGTTGAGCTGGTAGGCGATGTCGGACCGAGCCCAGAAGTAGAGCTCGATGACGGTGATGTAGCTTAGGATCGTGCTCGTCTTGAACGTGCTGATCCACTCGTTGCTCAGCGGGAGAGTGACGAGGCGGAGGCTCTGGGGCAGCGTGACCCGGAAGAAGATCTGGCCGGCGCGGAATCCGAGGGCCTTTGCCGCCTCGATCTGGGAGTGCTCGACGGACTGGAACCCCCCGCGCAGCGCCTCCGCTTGGTAAGCGGTCGTGTTGATCGCGAGGGCGATTAGTCCGGCCCAGAACGGGACCGGCACCCCAAGGAACTGGAACCTGGGATACGCGAAGATGAACGCGTAGTAGACGACGAAGACCTGGACCAGGAACGGCGTCCCTCGGATCGCGGCGACGTATCCGGTGGCGAATCCGTAGAACGGCCATCGTAGCACCGATCCGACCGCGCCGGCCCCCATCGAGGCGTTGGAGCGTTGCGCCGACGGGGGAACAGGCGTGGCGTCCCCGCGAGGGCCCCCGGTCTGCGCGCTCCGGGCCCTGAGGGCCGGACGACCGGCGCGCCGTTGGCGAAGGAGGAACACGGCTGCCGCCCCGACCGCCGCCGCGACGACGGTCAGTTCGAGCAGCGTCCCGAGCGGGTCCGCTCCTCGGCCCAGGTAGCCCTCGATCGGGCCGACGGGATAGAGCCCCAAGAGACCGAACGCGAAGAGTCCCAGGATCGCGAGCTCGGTCGCGCCGAAGATCGCGACCCACTGCACGCTGGCGGGCCAGCCACCGCCACTCGACTTCGGCCCGGCGCCCGGTCCGTATGCTCGGACGAGGCCGAGGGGCATCGCAAGGACGAATCCGATCGCGAAGGCGAGGGTCGTGAGTTCGAGCGACACGAGGGCGGGTCCTACGCCCTCCGGGAGATGGGCCAGGACGAATCGTAGATCGAAGGTCCCCCGCAGCCCCAGGACCACGAAGATCCCGAGCGCGATACCGAGAACCCCCACGGAGGAGATCCACCGCGTCCATCGCGCCGGGACGGGGATCGACGCGCCGCGCGACGACGGGGTCGTGCCGGGCCGCCCGACGGGGGGCGCAGGATCGCTTCGAGCCGTCGTAGATCCCATCCCGGTTCACCTCAGGATCTTGCTCACGAACGCCTGGGTCCGTTCGTGCCCCGGTCGATCGAGGATCTCCGCGGGGGCCCCGTGCTCGACGATGAGCCCCTGGTCCACGAACGCCATCTCGTCCGCCACCTCTCGGGCGAACCCCATCTCGTGGGTCACGACGACCATCGTCATCCCGTCGGCCGCGAGCCGGGTCATGACGTCGAGGACCTCGTGGATGAACTCCGGATCCAGCGCCGAGGTCGGCTCGTCGAACAGCATCACCTGCGGATCCATCGCGAGGGCCCGGGCGATCGCCACCCGCTGCTGCTGCCCGCCGGAGAGCTGGGCAGGGTACGCCTTCATCTTGTCCGCGAGGCCGACCCGCTCCAATTCGAAGAATGCCTTCTTCCTCGCCGCCTCGCGGTCCAAGCCCTTCACGTGGACCAGGCCGAGCGCGACGTTGCGGAGCGCGGTGAGGTGGGTGAAGAGATTGAACGACTGGAAGACCATCCCGATCTGCTGCCGGACCCATTCCGGCCGGATGCTCGGTTGGTTCACCCGGATCGAGTTGAGGTAGATCTCGCCGGCGTCCGGCTGCACCAACAGGTTGGTGCAGCGGAGCAGGGTCGACTTCCCGGACCCCGACGGACCGATGATACAGAGCGTCTCACCCTGGGCCACATCGAGGTCGATCCCACGAAGAACCTCGACGGCGCCGTAGGACTTGTGCAGACCGCGAACGCTCAGGACCGTCGTCATCCGGACGCCACCTCGAGCCCGGGGACCTTGAACGCATTCTCCACGATGCGGACGGCGCCGTTGAGGATGGAGGTCACGACGAAGTACAGGATCGCAATCTCGATCCAGACCATCAACGGCCCGAAGAGGGAGATCCGGAGCGACGGGAGGACCAGGATGAGCCCGATCCCGCTCAGGTCGAACCACCCGATCACGCTCAGCAAAGAGGTGTCCTTGATCACCGAGGAGAACTCGTTCCCAAGCGCCGGGAGCGAGACGCGGAACGCCTGCGGCAGCACGACGAGGAATATCGACCGGGTTCGGGAGAGCCCGAGGGCATCGCTCGCCTCGGTCTGTCCCCTCGGCACGGAGAGGATCCCCGCACGGATGATCTCGGCCTGGTAGGCCCCGGAGTGCAGGCCGAGGGCGATGACGCCGACCCAGAGCGCGACGTTCTGGACGAAGTATGGGTTCGAGTGCGGGGTCGTGAGAGTGGCGAGCGAGATCAGGAACGCGAAGGCGATCAGGACCAGCGGTGGCATGCTGCGGAAGAAGTCGACGTAGACCGCGCCAATCCCCTCGAGGACTCGATTCGGGGAGGTGCGCGCCCAACCGATCAGGAACCCCATCGCGAACCCGAGGGGGATGACCACGACGATCAGCTCGACGGTCACCACGAACCCCTGGAAGAGCGTGGGGGTGATGCCCAGCAGATAGCGGGCGTTGTAGAACCCTCGGAGGCCGAGCCACAGCACGAAGTCCAGGGTCGCCAGCGACGCGATGCCGTAGACGCCGAGCCGCAACCAGTGCACTCCGGCGAGCGCTCGAACGAGGAGAGCGCGCCCCTCCTCCCGCGGAGGCGGCCCGGGCGACTCGTCTGCGGGCTCGACCAACGGAGCCTACCCCACCCCGGCCGTCCGCCGCGGCGTTGGACGGGCTAGGGCGGGGCGACTCGGACTAGACACCGCGGTAGGTCCTCGACCCCGGGTCTCCCCCGAGCTCTACCCGAACCACTTCGTGACCAGTTTCTGGTACGTGCCGTCCTGCACCGCCTGCGAGAGAACGGTGTTGATGATCGGCAGGAGATGCTCCGGGTCGTTGTGTCCCACCGCGAAGCTGTAGAGCTCGTTGGTGATGATCGTCCCCGCGACCTTGAGCGCGTTGCCCGAGCCGGCCGCAATCGCGGCGGCCGGGGCGGAGTCGATGATCACGGCGTCGATGCTGCCGGCTTCGAGGGCGGCGATCTCGGTATCGACGGTCGTGAACTGTTGAATCGTCGTCGAAGAGTTCAGGTTGTCCGTCGCCCACCCCTCGCTCGTCGTGCCGGTCTGAAGGCCGACCGTGAGGCCGATGAGGCTCACGTTCGTACAGATGTTCGACGCACACGTCATAGTGCTCGAGCTCTTGACGAGGAGCGCCTGGTTGGCGTTGTAGTACGGGTCCGAGAAGGACATCGTCTGGTTGCGCACGGCGCCGTTCGACCCGGAGGAGGTGATCGCCGATGCGGCCATGTCGACGCCCCCGGTACCAACCGTAGAGAGCAGGATCGTGAAGTCGGCAAAGTTGCGGATGACCAGCGTGTCGTGGGCCGCCGTCGCGATCATCTGCGCGAGGTCCATGTCGAACCCAAAAAAGCTGTTCGAGGTGGCGTTGTAATCCTCGAACGGGGGGAAGGGGATGTTCGTCCCGACGACCAGGAACCCGGTGACCGAGGAGCTGGTCCCACCGTAAACGGACTTGCCGACGAAGACGCCGCCGGCGAGCATCAGGATCGCTACGACGACAACAGTGCCGACGAACATGCCTCGGGAAGTTCCCCTTCGCATCGCCTCGGGTGGAGGCGACGCACTCGCCGGCTGCGCCATGCGCGCGGCATCGGAGTCTCCGTATTTGAAGGTCACCCGAACGGCTGACGATGAGGTGCTCCGGAAAGGGGACGACGCCCGTCCGCCCGTCGCGACGGCGCTCAGGTCCCGCACGCGTATTCGCGTGAGGAGCGCGACCGAAGAAGGGATTCCGAGCGTCCGTGCCTATGATAACCTCCCTCGAGGGTGAATCCCTCGGTGCCCGCGGAGACGATCGCGATCGACGGCGCGACCAAGCGCTACGGTGCGCAGATCGCACTAAGGGACGTCACCTTCCGCATCCGCGCGGGCGAGGCCGTCGGCTACCTGGGTCCGAACGGGGCCGGCAAGACGACGACCCTTCGTCTTCTCGCGGGTCTCGGCGCGCCGGATTCGGGGTCGGTCCGCCTGCTCGGACTCGATCCGGTGCACGACCATCACCGAGCCCTGGGGCGCGTGGGCGTTCTCGTTGAGACGCCCGGAGTGGTCCCGTACGTCACGGCCCACGACCTGCTGTCCCACGTCGCCCGTATCAAGCGGGTCCCCCACGCCGACGAGGAGCCGCAGATCCGGTCGTTGGCCGAGCAACTGGGCTTCCGCGCTCAGATCGATCGACCGATCGGGACCCTCTCGACCGGTCTCACGCGGCGCCTGCTCCTCGCGGTCGCCCTCGTCGGCGACCCCGAGGTGCTGCTCCTCGACGAGCCGACGCTGGGACTCGATCCCGCGGCCCGCGCAGACCTTCGCAAGGTCCTGCGGGCGCTCCGTCGCGAAGGTCGCACGCTGCTCCTCTCCACCCACCTCCTCGATGACGTCGAAGAGGTCTGCTCGCGCGTCCTGTTCCTGCGCGATGGTCGCCTCGTCGGGGACGAACCGGTCGAGCTGAGCCCGACCGACGCGAGCGGACGACCGATCCGTACGCTGGCCTTCCGGTTCGCCCGCGACGTATCGGAGACCGAGCTGCGGACGGCGCTCGGGGAGCGCGGTGCCGTGGAGCGGATCGGACCGCGGGAGGTCCGCGTTCAGATCGTCGGGGCCGAGTCCGAGCAATCGGAACTGATCGCCGCCGTCGTGGGATCGGGTCTCCCGCTCCTCGCCGCGACGGAGGCGAACCCGACGCTGGGTCAACGCTACCTGGACCGGGTCGGCCGCGAGGACCCGTCGTGAGCGAAGCGACGCGGACCGCGGTCCTCAACGCGCAGTGGGAGCTCACGCGCTGGCGGCGGTCGCAGCGCGGCTGGCTGCTCCTCATCCCGCCGGTGGCGGGACCGGTCGGCAGCACGATCGCGGACCTCTACCTGCACGTCCCGTCGCAGGCCACGGCGCAGATACTGGGTCTTCTCATCGCGGGGGGTCTCGCCGGCCTGATCCTCCTGGACCTCGTCGCGCTCTCCGTTGGAGAGGATCTCGCCCTCCGCGCGCACGTCACGTTCTTCTCGCTCCCCCAGAGCCGACGCGCCCTCCTCTCGGGAAGACTGGGGCTCGTTCTCGCGGCGACGATGGCCTCCTATGGCCTCTCGGCGGCGGGCGTCTGGTTCGCGTCGACGTCACTCGTCGCGCCCGATCTAACCCTGATGCCGATCCTCGATCCGTTCCATCTCGCCCTTGCGATCCCGGCGTTCCTCCTCTTCCTCGCCGGCGTCACCGCCGCCGGCGCGGTCTTCACGCGCACCTCCTCGCAAGGGCTCGTCGCCGGGGTCCTTGCCGGAGTGGTGATCGCGGGGGTCACCGGCTACCTCCTCGCCCTCGACGAGCTCACCGCGCTCTTTCCGATCCTGCTAGGCCTCGCGGGCGTGGGCGCCCTCGGCTGGGCGCTCTGGCAGTATCCGACGCTCGGCGGATGATCCGGACCGTCGGCCGATGCCCTCAAATCGTGCCCCTCCCCGTGGGACGGCGCAGGGTCCGTGACGACCTCCGAGACGGGATCGGCCGGGTTCCGTACTCTTTCTGAGCTCGAGCGCATCGCCGAAGAACGGACACCGGCCGCCATCTGGGACTACATCCAGGGAGGCGCTGGCGAGGAGCGCACGGTCGCGGCGAACCGGGAGGCGTTCCGACGCCGGACCCTAAGGCCGCGCGTCCTCGTCGACGTTTCCACCCTCGATCCGACGACGATGATCTTGGGCGACCCGGTCCGAGTTCCGTTCTACGTCGCCCCGACCGCGTACCAGGGACAGATCCATCCCGAGGGCGAGCCGGCGGTAGCGCGGGCGGCGGCGGGGGCCGGTACCCTCTCGATGTTCAGCACGCTCTCCTCCTTCTCGATCGAGGCGATCGCCCAAGCCTCCGGGACGGGGCTGCGCTGGTTCCAGCTCTACCTGCAGCCGGAGTTCGCCCGGACCCGCGAGCTCGTCGAGCGCGCCGAGCGATCGGGGTACCGCGCCATCGTACTGACCGCGGACGTACCGATCCTGGCGATCCGCGACCGCCAGACCCGTGAAGGGTTCGCTCTCGACGCCCCGGTCCCGCTCGGGGACGGACCCGAGTTCGTCATGCCCCCACGCGAAGCGACCCCGGACGGGGTTCGGTTCCGGCTCGGTTCAGCCGCGGCAAGCGATTGGACGATCATGGACCGCCTCCGGGAGGTGACAGAGCTGCCCATCGTCATCAAGGGGATCTTGCGCGCGGACGACGCCCGACGAGCCGTCGATCACGGCGCCCGCGCGATCGTGGTCTCGAACCACGGAGGGCGCCAGCTCGACGGTGCGCCCGGCGCGCTCGACGTCCTCCCCGAGATCGTGGCCGCGGTCGGGTCCCAGGCGGAGGTCTACCTCGACGGAGGGGTTCGACGCGCGAGCGACGTCGTGATGGCGCTCGCCCTCGGGGCGCGCGCCGTCGGGATCGGCCGACCGGTGCTCTGGGCGCTCGCGGCCGGGGGCGCCGTCGGGGTCTCCCGCTACCTCGCGCTTCTCCAGAGCGAGCTCGTGAACGTGATGGCGCTGTGCGGTTGCGCGAGGATCACGGAGATCGATCGAACTCTGGTCGACCCGTAGCGCGGGCTAACGACGCCGACGGCGGCGGAGCCAGACGACCGCGATCGCTCCGGCGAGCGCGAGGGCGATCGCGCCCGCCCCGATCTCCAGCAAGACCGCGAGGTCGTACCCCGCCGGGTGGGCGGAGCCGCCGCAGTCGAGGGTCCCCGTGGTCACTGCGACGGTCGCGTTCGCCGATCCGCCAATCGTATCCGAAGCCACGACCGTGAAGCTCAACGGGCCCGGACCTCGCACCGTCCACGCCGAGTTGGCCCCGGACCGGACGGATCCCTCGGGTCCGGTCCACGCGAAGGCGAACGGCGGGATTCCTCCGGACGCTGTCGCGGCGAGCCGTACCGAAGCGTTGAAGGGATCGGCGCAGCCGATCGGTTGGTTGCTCTCGACGACCACCTGGACCGAGGGACGGTCCGCGACCACGAGGAGCAGGTTCGTGCTCTCGGCACTGCCGAGGACATCCGAGACGTCGACGACGACCGCGAAGGCGCCGGTGGCCGTGGGCATGCAGGTGAGCTGGGAACTGTTCTGGGTCACGCACGGCGCGGGGAGCCCGTGCCAGGCATACGTGTAGGGAGTGAGCCCGCCGGTGGCGGAAGCGTTGAGGGTGACCGAGCGTCCCAACTCTGTCGAGGCGGAGGACGGAGCGCTCAGGGTGAGCGGGTCGACCACGACGACGACGATCGAGGCGCCCGATTGGGTCCCTCCGGGGTACCCGACGGTCAGATCGACGACATATCGGTTCGACGCTGTGTAGGTGTGCGAGGGCGTCCGCACGGCGGAGCCCCCCCCATCACCGAACTGCCAGTCGAACTGGGCGGAGGTGAACGGGTACGACGAGAGGACCTGGAACGTGACCGTGAGGGGCGGCGGACCGACCGAAGGGCTCGCCAACAGGGCCAGCGTCGCGGGACCGTCCACCCAGAGCGTGTAGTTCGCGGTGTTCGACTGCCCGAGGGTCCCGTTCACTTCGACGCTGAAGTTGTACTCCCCCTCCGCGGACGGAAGCGCGAGGATCTGGGACGTGGTCGAGCTGACGAACGGGCTACCCGGGGGAAGATCGTGCCACGCGTAGGTGAACGGCGCGGCCCCGCCCTGGACCGTCACGTTGATCCACGTCGCTCCGCCGAGGTTCACCGGGTTCACGTTGATCGTAGGGACGAGGTCGAGGGGTGCAAACGCCACGATCGAGAAGGCGTTCGTGAACGTGGAGCCGCTGGCGTCGGTCACCATGCAGGTGACGTTGTAGGGGCCCTCGCGCACATACGCATGGGAGGTCGCGCCCCCGAAGGCGTAGAACCCGTCCCCGAACAACCACGCGACCGTGTACGGGGAGATCCCCCCAGCGATCGTCGTGTTGAACGCGTACGTCGTCTCGCGCTGGCCGGGCACGATGGTGGCGGTGCTGGTGCTGGCGAGCGGTAGGGCGAAGGCCTGGACCGTGCCGCCACCGTTCCAGCCGCCGTAGATGTTGCCCGAAGCGACGAGGAGCTCGCCGTTCACCACGGTCGGCTCGCCCCAGACGTTCCCGGTGGTCGCGCTGAACAGCTCGTCCCCGTTGAGGGCGTCGAGCACCTCGACCCCGCCCCCCGTGAGACCGACGACGACGAGACCGTTCGCGAACGTGATCCCACCGTAGATCGCCGAGGAGAGCCCGACCCACCAGCGGGTCGTCCCGTTGTCCGGTTCGACGCAGAGGACGCTGCCGGCGACGCTCGACCCGTCGGGGAGTCGCGTCCCGACCGTTCCGAAATAGAGGTAACGACCGTCGAACGCCGGGGGGACGAGGGAGTTGCCGGGGAAGGGGGTCAGCGAGATCGTCCAGGCGTTCGGCGACAGGCCGTTCGCCTGCAATGCGGACTCGTTGAACGCGTACGCGACGCCGTTCTTGTTGACGGCGACCGCCATCGGCGTACCGTCCGTGGCGTGGAAGAGGGTCGCCCCGTCGCCGAAGTCGTAGTCCACGAACGCAGGGGAACGCTGCGCGTACCCGAGGAGCTCGGAGACGTTCGACGCGTTGAGCTCGACGACCGAGCGGGCGTACTTGGTATCGGTCACCCATTCGTTGCCCGTCGTCGCCCACACGGTGTTCGAGGCGGGATCGATCGAGGGGGAGGACCAGATACCTGGGCCGATCTGGCCGGACGGGAGGGTCCAGAAGATGTGATCGATCGTGCGATTGGCGAGACCGATCTGGAAGAGCGCCCCGCGGACCAGCGGCGAGTCGCACCCGCTCGCGATGCCGATGTAGAGCGAACCGTTGTACACGGCCGGGCTTGACCAGATCTTGTGCGCGGTCCACGGCGAACTGGAGCCGGTGAGATTGGCGAGATCGAGGTGCCAGAGGACCGAGCCGTTCGCCGTCGCCACCGCGTAAAGGTACGTGTTGCCGCCACCGATGTAGACCGTGTCGTTCCAGACCGCCGGCGTTCCGGCGATGCCGGGCTCCCCGCAGCCCGTATAATCGCCCCGCCCTGGGAGGGGCGTCTTCCACTCGAGGGAGCCGTTGTAGACGTTGACCGCATAGAGGTCGCCGTCCCAGGCGCCAAAGTACGCCGTTCCGTTCACGACCACGATCGATCCGGAGACGCCGCCGGTCGTGTTGTAGGTCCAGATCGGGGCCAGGAGGCTCGCGTTGCTCGAGGCGATCGTCGATTCGTTGAGGTTCCCACCCGTTCGCTGTAGGTCGTGGAGGAACATCGGCCACTGCGCTGAGGGACCCACGGCCCCCGCCGCCGGCGGGGGAAGACCGGCCGGCTTAGCGACCGCAAGCGGCGGTGAGGGAGGGGATCCGTGCGGCGCCTCGGAAGCCATCTCGCCACCGACCAGGGCGGACCCGAAGGCCGGGCCCACGGTCGACGCGAGGAGGGAGGAGATCAGCAAAGGGGCGAGCGCGAGGAGGAGCAGACGTCGACGTCGGAGGAGCGCCACCCGGCTCCAGACCCACGCGTCCGATAGGAACCTTTCGCCTCCGTATCGTGCCGCCGCGGTCGGAACGCGTGGTGCCGTGCTGAAAGCTGCGCCAGTTCGAACGGCATGCTTTTAATCCGGAGAACGTGACGTATAACTGCCCGAGTCGACTGGCGCCGGGTGCTAGTCGGCGGCGACCTCACCGAGGTCGCGGAGGCAATAGCGTATGCCACGTCCAAAGAAGGCGAAGGATCAACGACGCGCTGCCCTGGCCGTATATCTGCCCCCCGCGCTCCTCAACAAGTTGAGGGACGTCGCGACGAAGGATCGGAGGTCCGCGTCGACGCAGGCCCTGATCTTCATCGAGCGAGGCCTCGAAGCCGCGGACCAATAGTCCAGAGCCTCGGAGCGCCATAGGCCAGGCGGTCGGCGTCGGCGCCGTCGGATCGGTCCCCCGTTTCACCACCCTCGTGCAACCTATTTCCGCGGTTCCTGCTTGGAGCCCACCGAGGCACCCTCATGAAGGGAAAAGTAGGACACTTTGAGCTACCCGCAGACGACGTGAAGCGCGCATCGGCGTTCTATCAGAAGACGTTCGAGTGGGCCGTCCAGCCGATGCCCGAGATGGGGTACACGATGCTGGGTACGACGGAGTCGGACGCCCAGGGGATGCCGAAGGAACCCGGGTACATCAACGGGGGAATGGGGAAGCGCGACAAGCTCCTGAAGGCGCCCGTCGTCACCGTCATAGTCGACAGCATCGACGCGGCCGCCAAGCTGATCGTGAAGAACGGGGGCAAGATGCTCCGGCCAAAGCAAGCGATCGGACCGATGGGATTCACCGCGTACTTCTCGGACACCGAGGGGAACGTCGTCGGGCTCTTTCAGCCCCCATCGGCCTGAGGGCCGGTCGCCGTCCCGGAAGCCCAACCCATTCCCCCTTCGTCTCGCAGCAACGCCGGCGCGTCCGGCTCCTTGCTCCTCCCTCCTCGTCCCTAGGGCCGTCCTACTCGCCGATCGGGACGAACGCGTTCACGAGCCCGGGCGCGTGGGTCCGCGCCCAGAGCCAGAACTCCTTGTTCGTTGCGTCCCCGTGGTCGAAGAGGGTATCGAACTTGACCCGTTCCTCACCGGCCGGGAGACGTTCGACGCATCGGGCGGTGAAGTCCCGAAGTCGGCGCGCGTTCGCGAGCTCGGTGGTGGCGCCGAAGTAGTAGAGCGCGAGCTTCTCGACCTCGAGGATATCGCGGTGCTGCCGCTGGGCAGCGGCGCGCAGGCCCGCGGTGGCGACGAGCAGGCGATCCGGGGCGGTCATCGGCGGGATCGCGTACTCGTTCTCGCGGGGAACGCGCGAGAGGAGATCGGTTCCCTTCGGTCGCGCGAGGATGCTCGCCCGCATCGCATCGAGGTCCGATCCCGAGCTGCCCGCCACGACGAAGACGAGCGGGGCCGTTCGGGCACCCTTGGCCTCGAGGAAGGGGATCAACGCCTCGTACGGCCACGGCTCCGCCGGTCGGCTATCGACCTCGTCGACGAAGCACAAGGTGGGCGTGGTGGAAGCGGACGCACCGGCGAGGGCTGCCCGGTACGCCGTCTCGCTGAGCTCGGCCAGGTTGATCTCGACGTACCGGACCTCGCTCCCGACGCTCTTGGCGACCTCCTGCACGAAGAACGACTTACCACCTCCGGGCGGGGACCAGATCAGGAAGTTCTCGATCCGAGGCGGTGACGCCGCGATCCGCGCGGCGATCTTCTGCCGCAGGTCCTTCAGCAGGTGCCGTGCTGTTTCGTCGTGACGGGTGTAGGCACCCACGACCCGGAACCGGGAGGGACGGAGCTCGTCGAGGTGGCCGAGAAACTCAAGGAGGGCCCGGTCCGGTGCGGACGGTGCCGCCGGATCGTAGAGTCCCATCCGCCGCAGGAGCGAGAGGAACGCCGGATTCTCGCGAAGGCGATCGAACCGCGGCTCCACCTTGATCCAGACGAGCCAGCTCGAGCGCTCTTCGTAGGCGCGATCGAGCCATCGCATCGCCTCGGTCTGGTCGCCGAGGCCGGTGTAGAGGAGCGCGATCCAGTAGGAGGGAAGGTATCGCTCCTTCGAGCGATCGAGGAGCTGGCCAAGGATGGCGCGGGCCTCGGCCTCTCGCCCGGCCGAGGCGTAGGCGTGGCCCAGGACCGCGAGCGAGATGGTGCTCCCACCGGAGAGCTGGACGGCCTGTTTCAGCTCCACGATGGCCTCGGTGAACATTCCCTTCTGCAAGTACGGGCGGCCGAACCAGAGGTGCGCCTGGACGAACGTGGGATCGAGCGTCGTCGCCTTCCGGTACTGCTCGATCGCCCGATCGAACTCGCGTGACAGGTACAGCACATGTCCGATGCCCGTCGCGATCGCGAGGGAGAGCGGGTCGAGCTCGCCGGCGCGCCGCATCTCCTCGAGCGCTTCATCGAAGCGCCCCATCGCCTTGAGGTAGTCCGCGAAGTACTGGTGCCCTGGCGCATAGTTCGGGTTGAGCTCGATCGCCGTGCGAAGCTCGGACTCGGCGCCGCTCCAGTCGCGATCGTACTGGAACCGGACGAGGCCGAGCGACGCGTGGGCCTCGGCCAGGTTCGGGTCGAGGGCGAGGGCGCGCTCGGCGGCCTCGCGGGCGCGCGGGAACGCCTCCGTGGGCGGCGAGAGCTCCAAGAGCGCGAGCGCGGCGTAGGCGTCGGCGCGCCCGGTTTCGGCGAGCGCGAACCGACGGTCCTTCTCGAGCGCCCGATCGAACTCGGTAATCGCGGTCCGCAGGCTCTCGGCGGTGCGCTGGTTCCACGCGAACCGTCCTTTGAGGTACATCGTGTAGGCATCGACCACCTGCGTCGCCGCCCGGTCCAGCAGAGCCGCCTCGCGCTCGAGGATGCGGAGCTTGAGGGATCGCGCGACCCGTCGGGCGATCTCGCGCTGGATCGCGAAGACGTCCTCGAGCTCGCGATCGTAGTCCTGGGACCAGAGCGGTGACTCGGTCGTCGGATCGACGAGCTGGACCGTGATCCGAAGATGTCGCCCGGCCTTCCGTACGCTGCCCTCGACCACGGTCTGGACGTTGAGCTCGCGCGCGATCTCGGCGACTCCCTTGGGGGAGCCCTTGAACCGCATCGCCGAGGTCCGCGCGATCACCGTGAGCCCGGCGATCTTCGAGAGGGCCGAGATCAGCTCCTCGGTCATCCCGTCGGCGAAGTACTCGTCCGTCGGATCCGGGCTGATGTTCGTGAGCGGCAGGACCGCGAGACGGTGGCCCCGCGGTGGAGGCTCCGCCGCGGCCGGGGGAGGCATGCCGCGGGACTATCGCGACCGCCAGATAGGCCTATTCCACCGGACGCGCGGATCCCACGGGGAAATCAGGCGCTCGGGCGTGAGGCGGGATTGCCTCAGTGCCGACCCGGGCGACGGCGCCGGGAGGCCGTCGCATCCCCGCGGGCCGATCGCGCCGGATGCGACGCGAGCCAGCGCGCGTAGCCGATCGAGGGGGGCTCGATCCCCTGGAGAGCGAAGATCGAGTTGATCTCGCCCCGATGCTGGAGCTCCTCCTCGATCATGTGGTAGAGCATCGTATCGACGCGGACGAACGAAAGGCCGTCCCGTCCGGCAACGACGAGCGACCGGTCGTAATCGGTCGGCTTGAGCCCGCCGAGGAATCGGTCGATGAGGGCCTCGACGTCCGTCGTCGCACTCGCGAGGGCCGGGACGTTCTCCCACTCGGCGAATCGCCCTTCCCAATCGACGAACTCCTGCGAGCGCTCCGCCGGAACGAAGTCGAACCAGTAGCTGTACCCCTCGAGGATGTGCAGGTAGATGTTCCGGATGCATCCCAAGGACCCCCCCATGTCCTTGACGAGGGCGGGCCAGGGAACTCGGGCGAAGTACTCTAGGTAGTCCGACCGGGTCGAGCCGAGGAACCGGTAGAACTCTCGGACGACGGGACCCGGGTCGCTCGGTGCCGGCGAAGAGGTGGCCATCGGGGGAATAGAGAGAACGCTGAGCTAAATCGCTGAGCCCAGTAAGGAGGGACCGCCCGGGCGCTGCGCCGGGTCGGCGTGCCGGCCCGTCAGGCGGGAGGATCTTGCTCGACGGCGGAGAAGGTTTCCGGAGCCGACTCGTTCCCGTCGACACCGCTCGTCGCCTCCGTCTCGTTCCGGTCGCGGCGACGCCGCCAGAGGACGAGCGCGACGGCCGCGACACCGATCGCTGCGACGAGCGCAACGAGGAGGACGGTCGGGGAAAGTGACTCCGGCGTACCGGTCGATGGGAGCACGGGGATCGCGGCTTCGGTGACCGAGACGGCAGCGGAGGCGTTCGCGTTCACGCCGAGGGCATCCGTGGCGGTCACGACGATCGTGAAGTTCCCGGCCGCGACGGGGGTGCAGCTCCAGTCCGTCGCGTTGCGGCTCGCACACCCCGTCGGGAGGCCGCGGTAGACGAAGTGGACGGGAGCGGTCCCGCCCGTCGCCACGACCACGAGATGGAGCGATCCGTTGACCTCGATCGAAGCCGGGGTCGCAGAGAAGGAAGCGACTGCGGGGGTGGGGTTCACCGAGAGCGAGCGCGTGCTCTCGGCCGATACCCCGTCCGCGTCGAGGGCCGTGGCACGGATGGTGTAGTTCCCGGTCGCCGTGGGCGTACAGGCGAGCCGGGGCGAGTCCTGGCTCACGCAGCCGGGCGGAAGACCGATGTACGCCAGGTGGAGCGGCGCGGTGCCGCCGTCGACCCAGACGGACCAGGAAACCGGAAGGCCGACGTCGGTCACGGAACGGCTCTCGTTGAACGCGAGCACCGTGGGGAGCGACGCGATCAGGAGCGTCGCATAGCCGAAGACCACGAGCCCGGCCGAATCGTTGATCCGGACTGTGACGTCGATCCGACCGGCCGCGTCGGGGGTGCACGAGATCGTCGGCAGGTTCGCTCCCGGACAGATCGCCGGAAGACCCGAGTACTGGTACGTGAGAGGGACGACGCCACCGAACGTAGAGGCGGTGAGAGTGGTGCTCCCGCCAACAGTGAAGCTCGTCGGCGCCGCTACGAAGGAATTCGCGACCAGGGCGGGGACGACGGTGACGCTCCCCGCCGCGATGGAGTGGTTGCTCCCGTCGCTCGACAGCACGGTGACCGAGATCGAGTAGTTCCCAATGGCCGCGGGCGTGCAGCGGAACGACGCGACGTTGCCCCCCGGGCAGCCGGGCGGAAGGCCCGACCAGGCGTACGAGAACGTCCCATCGCCGAGCGCGAGGGCGGACGCGGTGATCGACATTCCGAGGTCGATCGCCGTCGCGGGCGACACCGACGCGGAGAGCGCGAAGCCGCCGAAGTGGGCGGTGAGCGTTCCCGGACCGTTGACGGCGATCGTGGCCAGTGTGCTGCCCGTGACGCCGATCCCGGGAGAGACGGACCATCCGAACAAGGTGAGACCGGCGGGGAGGTTCGCGGTCACGAGGTCCTGGTCCCCGCTCAACCAGATCGTTTCGCCGGTGGCGAGGGTGCTGCTCAGTCCCAGGGGAGGCCGGATCGTCACGGAGGCGCCGGAGGGAGGATCGATCGTGAACGTCACCGGGTACCGACCGAGGGCGTAGTCCGCGGTCAGGGTCCCGCCGCTTCCGGTCACGGTGACGAACGCCCCATAGGCAACCGAGATGGATCCGGAGGTGGTCCACCCCGTGAAGTTGTAGCCGGGGGCCGGCAGGGCGCTGACGAGGTAGGTCCCCGCGGTGAGCGTCGTGTTCTGCGCGCCGGGCGCGTAGTCCTCGAAGTTGAAGCGGATCCCGCCCACCGACGGGCTGGTGGCGAACGTCAGATCGACCGCGGTCGCGGTCGTGAACGACGCGGTCACCGTGCCGGACCGGTTGACCTCCAGCGTGTAAGTGCCGCCGCCGGAAGGATAGGCCCAGAGCGCGGTGGAGCTGCTGACGCTCCAGGAGGAGAGGGCGTATCCGGCCGACGGGACCGCGATGATCGTGTAGTAGCTCGGGTAGAGCGACTGGTCCGCGGAGGGGCTCGGGACGGCATAGTTCACGGAGATCTGCCCCGCCCCGCTCGGGCTCGTGCGGAAGTGGACGAGGGGCTCGAACTCGGCGTAGACGTAGGTCGTGCCCAGCTCGAGGGTGACGTTCGTGGAGGCCCGGAAGTCGGTCATCACTCCGCTCGAGCCGCAGTACCAGTCGCCGATGGCCCACCCCGTCGGGGGAGTTGCGACGAGCGAGTAGGTCCCGAGCGAAACGACTGCCGAACCGGACGAAACGCTCGGACCGCCGTCGAACGAGATGCTCCCGCTGCCGAAGACGGAGTAGTAGATCGTGGCGTACGAAGCCGTCGAGGTCGAGTACATCGTGAGCGTGATCGGGCCCGATGCCGCCGGCACATCGAGCCAGGTGAAGGGGAACTGGGGAGCCGCGACGGTGGCTCCGTCGCCGGTCACCGTCCAGTAGGAGAAGTTGTAGCCGATCGGGGACGCCGCTTGGATCGAGTAGAGTCCGGGGGCGACCGCGACGCTCCCACCGTTCGCGAGGACGGCGAGCGGGACCCCGTCCGTGTAGAAGAAGCTCGGGGAGATCACGACCTGACCACCGGAAAGTGACGTGGCGATGGACAGGGACACGGTCGCCGGCGCGGTCGAGGAGAACGCCGGGGTGACGGACCCATCGCCCGCGACCCACAGGGTCGTCGACGGGTCCGCCGGGTCGAGGACGCTGACCGCTCCCGTTGCGCTCCACCCGGCGAACGACTGGCCCCGGGCCGGGAGCGCGGCGAGCGAGTACTCGCCGGCAGCGACGGCGGGGAACATCGTGGGGGAGCGGAGGGGCGTCGAGAGGAAGTACGCAGTGCCCGCGCCTCCCGAGGTCGGTCCGACGGTGACGTTGTACGAAGGTCCGCTGCACACCGGGATGGAGAAGTTCGTCGGCGGGACGAATCCGAGCCCTGCCGCGTCCGTCGCGTAGTTCGTGGCGAACTCGAGGTAGCCGCCGAAGTCCTCCGTCGTCGCCCGATAATCGGTCGCGCCGTACTCGAAGGCGTTCGTGGCGCACGAGAAGCTGTACCAGGGGTAGCTGCAGAACTCGCTGCCGTCGCGGCCGGAGCAGGTGTAGTTGCTGAGGGGATCGATGTAGGAGATCCCCCCGAGGTCCTGCGTGAAGCTGACCTGGCTCGGGCGCTCGGCCGCCGTCGCGTTGAAGAAGACCGGGACCTGGATCTCCCACGGAACGACGGTGTCGTTGAGCCACGCGCCCGGATCGTACGAGGGACACGGGACGGAGGGGTTCGAGGGCGTCGGCGGGGGAACGCCGGAGCTGCAGCCCCCCCAGCTGTTGTTGTTCGGGTACGGGGGGGCGGGGTGTCCCGTCTCGAACGCGAAGACGACCGGGAGCTCACCGCCGGGGGTCCACTGGAGCCCGTTGGGGTCCTCGGAGGTCGTGTACGCGGGATTGATCGGATAGTTCTGGGCGCCGTTGTACATCGTGACATAGCTGACCTGCCCGTTCGTCCAGTCGTGGAGGGTCAGGTTCTCCCCGAAGAGGCTCCCGACCCATCCGGTCATCGTGACGGAGATCTGGTCCCCGTCGGACATCAGGAACTCGTTCGCCTGGGCCGGGCCCTCGAGGAGCGGCTCGTAGAAGCAGGCATCCTCGTAGCCGTTCGACGCCTCGATCTGCCAACCGACGGCGGCGCCGACCCAGCTGCCGAACGCCGGTCCCCCGACGTTCCAGTCGGAGTCGGGATAGAACTGGAGCTCGAGGAAACACTGGTCGAGCCAGGCGTACGGGTCGGAGAGGGTCATCCCGAACCAGATCGCCGTGTACAGATCCGATTGGGTCTCGGAGAAGCTCCGCGAGACCGGGAGCGTGATGTTCCACGAGACGTTCCCGCCGCTCCCGCCGAGGGTTGAGTAGAAGTTGATCCCGGGTTCGTCGTGCCCGTAGCAGTCGTTCGCGTACGTCGACTGGCCTCCGTAGGTGGGCCAGATTCCGTGGCACTCGCCGCGCGGATCGTTCGGGTGCGATTGGTTGCCGTACGATGGCGAGATCGCGGGATCCGTAGCTCCCGAAGAACGATGCGATCGGTCGACCCGATCGCGCGCCGCGAACGCCCCCGGCGGCGACGTCGCGCCGCCCCACGAAGCGGGCAGATGGGCGAACGATCCGGACCAGTTGTGTCGCAGAGCCCCATCGGATGGCGCCAGGGGCGTCGGCGCGGCGACGGCCGAGGGCAACGACGGCGACGGGTGCGCCGGGCTGGCGGGTCCTACCGCCGCGTTCTCGAGGACGGGAACGGGCGCGGGCGCGCTCCCCGGCGGAGAGAGCGTGAGGATCCCCGAGGCAACGAACCCGGCGACGAGGAGCACGGATGCGAGAGCCGACCTCCGGCGGGCGCGACTCGAATGGCGCGGACCCGGACCGCTCTCTCCTACGCCCCCCATGGATCGATGACCCGACCTCGCGGTGTCGGCGGGATACGAGCCCGACTATTAGAAAGCGAAATCGCCGGAAGTGTTCCCATTCGTCTCGCTCTTCGTCTCCCGCTCCCCGGTCCGCGAGGGCGCCCCGTGGTCGCGCCCCGTCTCCCGTTGTCTAGCGGATCAGTCCGAGGAGACCGCGTAGAAGTCGATCGTGTAGCCCGGCATCCCGCTCGACGGAATGGACGGCGCGGCGACGAAGACCATCAGACCCATCGTGAGCCCCGGTACGAGCCCCACCATCTCGGTGCTCTCCTGGTAGCCCGGGGCGCAACAGAAGACCGCGAGCAGCCGGAAGACGGAGGTGCCACCGACCGAGGGACCCGCGATCCGGAAGCCACCGACGGTATGGTAGACATTCCCGAGGTTGGTCACGTTGAAGAAGAACGCGAATCCGGCGACGGGCGGCGTGAATTCGTAGTTCGTCTCGGGGATCACCGGGCATTGGGCGCAGAGGTTGCTCCCCTCGACGATCGCGAGGTAGCCGGAGGAGCTCCCGTTGTACGAGAGTGACCCATGGACGCCCAGGATCGGGACCTTCGCGGGGTTGGGATCCGGCGGCGAGGTGCCTCCGGAGCCTCCCGATCCGTTGAGGTAGCTCAGGGCCAGGAGCGAGCCTACCACGGCGCCGATCGCAACCACGACGCCGACGAGGGTGAGAACACGGAGCCGGTGCCGCGGATGGCGAGCGTCGAGACGCAGGCGCGGCCTACCTCTGCCTCCCGAGCTGTCGATCATCCGCCACTAGCGTCCCGCCGTAAGATCGTCCCGCGAGCCGCCCCCGATCGATTCGAGCGAGGGTTCGGGTATCAACGTTTGGTGAAGGCCCGTTCACGCAGACCATGGGGAGGGAGGGTCGATTCCGGTTGACGGACGGTATAACCACGCACGCCCGGAACCGGGACCGATGAGGCGCGTCCGCCGACCTCGCCAACGGGACCGTGGGGTCTCGAACGTGATGGCCGCGGTCCTGCTGATTGGCATCACCGTCGCGGCCGGGGTCCTCCTCTGGACGTTCCGGTTCGACACCGTTTCGCCGACGCCGACGGTCTACTACACCGCGCAGGCGGGCCTGACGTACCCCGTGTGGGGCGACCCGACGGACTGCTGGCCGGTGCTGCCGTACTCGTGGTCGTACTACCTCGGGAACGGGAGCGGCGACGCGCGGTGGAACACGTACATGACCGCGTGGAACTCCCAATGCCTCAACGGCAACACCGGACTCTACAACGCGATGAACGCGACCGAGATCGTGATCACGCAGGTCTCGCAGCCGGTCCGGCTCGCCGACATCCAGTTCAACTTCCTCTGCCACAACGACACTCCGACCGCGATGACGACGTTCCTGGTCCGGGGTTCGCTCCAGGCGATGTCGTGGTTCCCCGGCTCGTCCCAGACGCTCCCGTCGAACGCTCCCAAGCTCTGGTCGTGCGGGACGTTCAACGCGAGCGGGTACGGAGGCGGCGCGTTCAGCGTCTACTACAACCGGCTCGGCTTCTTCAAGCCCCTCACGTTCGGGGCGACGCAGCTCGAGGCCGGCGACGCGATCGTCCTCTACGTCCACTCGAAGAACGCCGTCCTCGAGGCGCCGAGCCCGATCGAGCCTCAATCCACGTGGAACCACGACGATTTCGACGATTTCCACGGAGCCCCGACATGGTGCTTCACCGACCCGAACGCGTGCTCGGTGGTCCTCGTCGATACCGCGCTCAAGAGCCAACCGGTCCTCGCCACGATCCCTCTCGTCTCCCTTCACCAGTAGCGATGGCGTCGGTCGAGGACGCGCCGGCCGCACGAGGAAGTCGCGGTGAGCGACAACCCGTGGCGCCCCGGCGCGGTGTCCGCCCGGAGGCGGCGCATGCAGCCCCCAGCGCCGGACAGGCGCCGTTAACGCAAGGGTTCATCCGCCCCGTGCACTAGCTCCGGGCGGTCTGCATAGTTCCGGAACAATCATGAGCGAGAGCACCGCGGTGGACAACGAGAAGCTGAACCAATTCATCGGCAAGTTCCTCGGCGACCTCGGCGCGTGCATGCACGGGGCCACCGTCGTGCTCGGAGAGCGCCTGGGGCTCTACATTGCCCTCAACGTCCCGGGCGGGCTGACCGCAAAGGAGCTCGCCCACAAGACCGAGACCCACGAGCGGTTCGTCCTCGAATGGCTCTCCTCGCAGGCGGCCTCGGGGTACGTAAATCTCGACGCCAAGACCCACAAGTTCTACCTCACCCCCGAGCAGGCGTTCGTCCTCACGAACGAGAAGGGGCCCGCGTACTTCCCCGGCGCTTTCCTGATCGCGTCGGCGAACTACAAGGACGAACCGCGGCTCCGGGACGCCTTCCACACGGGCAAGGGCGTCGGGTGGCACGAGCGAAACGTCGACCTGTTCGAGGGAACAGCGAAGTTCTTCCGACCGAACTACGTAGCCAACCTCGTCAGCTCCTGGCTCCCCGCTCTCGAGGGCGTCGTCCCGAAGCTGCAGGCCGGGGCACGCGTGGCGGACGTCGGCTGTGGCTACGGCTCCTCGACGCTCCTGATGGCCGCCGCGTTCCCGCGCTCGACGTTCAACGGGTTCGACTATCACTCGACCTCGATCGACGCGGCGCGGGCCGCCGCGGAGGAGGACCGCGCCGTCGAACGGGCGCGTTTCACGGTCGCGTCGGCCCAAACGTTCCCGGGCCCCTCGTACGATCTCGTCACGTTCTTCGACTGCTTGCACGACATGTCCGACCCGGTCGGTGCGGCGCGCCACGTCCACGACATGCTGACGCCGGGCGGCACCTGGATGCTGGTCGAGCCGTACGCGCAGGAGGACCTCGCAGCGAACCTGACCCCCATCGGAAGGGTCTTCTATTCCGCGTCGACGATGATCTGCACGCCGGCGTCGTTGTTCGAGAAGGACGGCGCCGGGCTCGGTGCGCAGGCGAGCGACGCCGCGCTGCGCCGTGTGGTGGAGGCGGGAGGGTTCAAGCACTTCCGTCGGGCGGCGGAGACCCCGTTCAACCGGATCTTCGAGATCCGCGCGTAGTCGCCCTTGCGATCGCGGGGGCTCACACCCGCGGTCCCCGCGGGCATCGGCTCAGATCTCGGGCGTCGGGCCCGTGAAGGAGACGAGCCGCCGGATCTTCCCGGAGCGGTCGAGCTCGCCGAAGTCGATCCCGAGGAGCGGTTCCCGGCCGTCGTTCCAGTTGGTCGTCCACGCGAAGCGCAGGCAACCGTGGTGCTCGTCCGGGTGGCCGTGCGCGGACCGGGCCTTCTTGAACGACTTTCGGAAGATGGCGATTCCGCGACCGTACTCGGACGTGCCGTGGGTCACGCCGTACGGGCTCACGAACTCCGCGTCGGAGGCGCACGTTTCCTCGAGAAGCCGCATCCGCTCGTCGGCGTCCTCGGTGTTCCAGGCCTTCGCGAGCTTCTGGACCAGGTCCTGCGCCTTCATACTAGAGAGCGGATGCGCCGCCCCCGCTTGAACGCTCCCTTCGAGCGTACCGAGGGGAGTGGAGGCCGTCACTCTGTGCCCGCGTCGAGCGCGGCGGCCGCCCGGACAATCCGCGCGAGCACCGGGCGTCGGGCCGAGGCGACGTCGGGGACCTTCACGTGGCGCATGTTCTTCCCGGTGCCCTCAACCTCCGGGAACGTCCGCGCGAGCTCGGCGCCGCGGAAGAATCCCAAGTTGACGTGGTGAGGGAAGAGCATCAGGTTGATCGCGTTGCCACGACCGATCCAGGTCGGGTTGCCCCACTTGAGCGTCTCTCGGAGCGCGGGGGCGTGGGATTGCACAACGGCACGCAGGGCTTCCGCCACCCCCCGAACTGCCTCCGGGAGCTCCTCGATCGCGCGGTCTACTCCGGGGTCGGTCGGGGTCCTGGCGGGCATCTCACGGGGGCCAGATTGTCACCCCCCATAGTGTTGCCGGGCACGGCGGGGAAA
>JBGOSQ010000011.1:0-39289 GCA_041476045.1 Thermoplasmata archaeon
AGCCACAGTGAGGAGACGACCGATCGCGCCGCGAAGAGCCTCCTCCGGACGGTCCGGAGCGCCTCCCGTTGGACCGCCCCCGGGGCGATGCTGGTCCTGGTGCTCATGATCGCCGGCTCGTCGCTCGGCATGGTGACGAACGTCTCGACCTCGACCGCAGTCGCCCCCAACCTGCACCTCGCGCCGCCGATCGGATCGGGACACGCCACCGTCTCCTCGCCCGCGACGCATCCCACGCCGCAGGTACCCGCGAGCCTTCCCCATGCGTCGTCGCCGACGACCGCGGCCGCACCGCATCCCGCGGCGAACAGTTCCTACGTCGAGAACGGCCGGGCCACGTTCTTCTCGAACACGAAGATCCCGAACCCGACGTTCCCGAACAACACCTGCCGGAACTACTACTCGTACTACAAGATCTGCTGGAACATTACGACCGAGCCGTCGCTCAACCTGACGTCGGACGGCTACACGGGCCTCGCGTACACCGCGTTCACGAACCAGTCCCCGTGCGCCGGGGCGAGCGCGAGCGCGATGTCCGAAGTGGGATGGGTCGTCTCGACGGACTTCGGGTTCACCTGGTCGAACCCAGTGTATCTCGGCAACCCCGTCTGCTCGGGTGTCCCCGACCAGAACTATTCGAGCGCGTTCGAGCCGAGCCTGACATCGCTCGCGAACGGCACGTTCGTCCTAAGCTATATCGAGTGGAACACGTCGTCGACCGCCTACGCGTACTACAGCGCGCCGCCCGGCGGCTTGGCGTGCGGCTACGCCAACAACTCGCGCGTCGTTGTCACCGAGAGCTACGACCACGGCACGACGTGGACGACCCCGACGGTCATCGACGCGACGGAGTTCAACTCCTCGATCGACAGCTGTCCGTTCAACAACTTCGCCGACGTGCGTCCCCAGATCACGGCGATCGGGAACACGATCTATCTGACGTGGTTCAACGCCTCGAACCCGATCTACTACTACTACGGCACCACGTACTCGTCCTGGGTCCACTTCACGAGCTCGACGGACGCGGGCGCCACCTGGTCCCCGATCCAGAAGCTCCTCGTCCAGGGGAACAACGTCGGCGGGACGGTCACCGATTACGCGACGGCCCCCTCGATCATGGTCGACCCGTCCGGCGTCGTCTACGTCGCATACTCGACGAACTACGGTCAGTCGTACATCTGCGGGACCCAGTACTGTACCTACTACACGAGCGCCTCGATCCTGGTGGCGACGTCGTCGAACAACGGAAGCACGTTCAGCTACGTGCACGCGGCGGACAACGTCGTCGCGAACTACCCCAGCTTCTATCCGTACATCTACTGGGAGCCGTTCACGACCCTCGCGTACAACCCGATCACAAGCGAGGCGTACGTGGCCTACTCGGCGGCCGCGGTGTCGAACTTCTGCTACAACAACGGGATCTACGGGTCGTACTGCTATCAGAACCAGGTCGACAAGATCTGGTTCCAGAGCTCCGGCGACGGCGGAGCGACCTGGTCGACGGCGACGAACCCTTCGCCGTTCAACACGACCCAGGACTGGTACAGTCCCGCGTACAACCCTTCGATGGCGGTCGACTCGGCCGGAACGGTCCACCTGCAGTACGCCTACATCAACAACGGGCTCTGCATGAACATCACCGTCCCGTACACGACGTCCTACTGCGGCCCCGCCCAGGACATCTACGTGAACAGCACCGATGACGGCGCGACGTGGTCCTCTCCCCTCGTGGTGGCGGGCGACTACTCGTTCACCTACGGTCCGTACCGGGACATCTGGGACGGGTTCACCTCCTCGACGCTGACGGCCGGGAAGGAGGTCCTCCTCGGGTGGACGTCGGTCAACTGCCCGAACATCTCGTTCAACGGCTGCTACCTGCCCTACTACACGACTACGGGAGCGCTGCCACCGATGTCGGCCGAGGTCGAGACGTCCCGTCTCTACATGGCGACCGGCATCACGCTGACGTTCAACGAGACGGCGCTCCCCGCGGGGTCGATCTGGTCGGTCAACATCCAGGGGAACCTGAGGTTCGGTCCGGCGGGAGACAACCTGTCGATCTCTGGAGTTCCTCCGTCGTCATCGATCGGGTGGTACTCGCCATGGATCAACCAGTCCTACGGGATCTCGTACTACCCGGCGTACTCGGTGACTCCGCCCTCGTCGTTCACTGCGAACACGACGATCCTCGAGGTGTTCAACAAGCAGGTCCTGATCAACCTCCTGACGGTACCGTCGTACCCGTACTACGTCTGGACCTACCAGTACTACGGGAACGTCGCTATCACGCCGGTCCCGGGGCCCTTCTGGGTGGTGTCGGGAACGACGCAGACGTTCACGGTGAGCTACTACGCGTCGCTGTACACGTACTGCTACGCGTGCCTCAACCTCACGTTCCAGTCGTGGACCGGAACGGGACCGGGCAGCGTGACGGCGAACACGACCTCGATCACGTTCATACCGACCGGACCGGTGAACGAGACCGCGAACTTCCAGCTGAGCGGCGTGTGCTGGGGGAGCTACTACACCGCCTTCGGATACCCGAGCTGCATGAACTACACCTACGATCTCGGGTTCCAGGAGCAGGGGCTCCCCGGCGGCACCGATTGGGGCGTCACCCTGATCAGCCAGAACGGGTCGAGCGACTCCGAGACCAGTTCGGCCTCGCTGATCCGGTTCACTGTCGGCACGGGCCTCACCGCCTTCCAGGCGTGGACGGTGCCGGACCCGAGCACGGGAATGTTCTGGGTACCCTCGACGCTGACGACCTCGCCGCTCGCGATGCCGCAGGCGAGTACCGTGATGATCACGTACACGCTGCAGCCGATCGGCTCGTCGCAGTTCTCGACGCAGTTCAGTGAAACGGGCCTTCCGTCGGGCACGGCCTGGGGCCTCACGGTCGGCGGCACCTCGTACGGGATCGCCACCGCCAACGGCTCGGTATGGCTCTCGGGCGGCTCCACCCCGCAGGTGAACGGCTCGGCCGTCTATCTGTCGAACGGCACCGGCTACTACGTGAGCTCGATCGACGTGACACCGCTCGTGATCAACGAGTCGACGTTCACGATCCAGCCGAACGATGCGTTCACGGTGAACGGGAGCTCCGTGGTGCTCCTCCACTACAGTCCGATGTACCGGGTCACGGTGTCGGCCTCCGTCGGTGGATCGGCCACGCCCGACGCGCAATGGGTGCACCTCTCTGGCTCGCTCGCCCTCGGCGAGTCGGCCTCGGGCGGCTACCACTTCGTCGGCTGGACCGGAACCGGGACCGGGTCGTATACGGGCGGGACCACGAACCCCTCGATCTCGCCGCGCAGCGCCGTCACGGAGTTCGCGACGTTCCGACCGAACTCGCCCGCCACGTGGAACGTGACGCTCCAGGCGGTCGGTCTGCCGGCCGGGACGGCGTTCACGATGTCGATCGGCGACACGACGTATTCGGGGCTCGGATCCTTCAAGGTGGGGAACATCTCCGACGGGGTCTACACGATCCTCGTCCCGACGGTGTACCTCAACTCGACGGAGACGACGCGATTCGTCCCGACGGACGTGAGCTCGACGCTCGGAATGCCCTCGGGCTCGCTGAACATCAGCGCCAACGGAACGGTGTCGATCACCTACACGACGCAGTACGCGGTCAGCCTGGCGGCGACGCCGGGCGGCACGGCCACTTGGGGCAGCTCGGGAGCGGTCGGGATCACCTGGTTCAACGCATCGGAGCAGGTCTCGTTCCA
The DNA here is from genome assembly GCA_041476045.1 of Thermoplasmata archaeon. Lineage (GTDB taxonomy): Archaea > Thermoplasmatota > Thermoplasmata > Lutacidiplasmatales > UBA184 > Lutacidiplasma. The sequence continues at coordinate 3,735 of JBGOSQ010000011.1, forward strand.
CGCGATGCCGGACCCGCACTACTACTTCGTCAGCTGGAACGGCACCGGCACGGGATCGATCACCGACACGTCGGGGACGATCACGCTCTACGTGTCCGGCCCGACGACGGAGACCGCGCAGTTCCAGTGGCGCCCCAACCACCCGCCCGCGACGTACTGGCTCCAGGTCTCGGTCTCCGGTCTCCCGACCGGCACCACCTGGTCGATCGCGGTAGGCGGACTCGGCGCGTCGGGATCCGACACGATGCTGACGGTGGTCGGTCTCAACGGGACCTACGGCCTCACGGCGCCGACGGTCTACACGGCGCCCGGGGTCCGATGGGTCTCGAACGCGACCAACGCGACGGCGCACGTGACATCGAACGGCACCTGGTCCGTGAGCTTCTCCGAGGAGTTCGCGGTGACGGTCCTGGGAGCCTCCGGCGGCGACGTGACCCCGCTCGGCACCCAGTGGGTCGCGCCGGGGACGCAGGTCAACCTCGCCGCGGTGGCGAACGCTTCGTCCGACTTCCTGTCGTGGAACGGGACCGGTGTGGGCAACTACACCGGCTCCTCCGCGTCGTACATGGTGACGGTCACGGGACCGATCACCGAGCAGGTCGCGTTCGGACCGAAGCCCGTCCACGAGACCCTGACCAGCAGCGCCGGCAATGGGCAGCTGATGGCGTTGGGTCTCCTGGTGGCGCTCCTCCTCGCGGGTCTCGTGGTCGGCCTCCTCGTCGGACGGCGCCGCTCCCGGCCACCGATGAGCGAGGCGGAGCCCGCGATGTCCGAGGACGAGGCCCCGATGGGCGGCCCCGAGGAACCGACGGCGGCACCGATGGCCGAGTACGACGAGGGCCCCCCGTCGAGCTAGGTCGGCCCAACGCCCCTTAGACCAACCCTTTCCTCTGGTGCGAGTTCCCTTTCGAGCGATGGATTGGGGGTGAATGCCCCGCGATTTCGACGACGGCCCAGGTCGCTAGGGCCGTCCCGTAGGCGCTACGGAGCGGACGCAGCGCCGACGGGGATGAGCTCGCCGTAGACCCACGCGTTGATCGCGACCACGTTCGCGAGGTGGACCAAGGGCGCGATCTGGGTCCGCGAGGAGGTGGCGAACTCCGTGGGCGGAAGGCCCAGGACCATATTGAGCCCGAGCGCGGAGAGCTCGCGGCGGGTCGGCGCGAGCTTGCGGGATCGGGCGAGATCGGAGGCCTTGTCGAGCCAGTTCACGAGCTCGGCCGGGTTGAGCCAGTCGAGCATCCCCAAGACCGAGGCGGCGACGATCGGGTTCGCGAACCGGTCCCCGAGCGTTCGCGAGAGCTCGAGGACCCGCGGGAGGTGGACCTGCGCGCTCGCGCCCGCGATCGTGAGGTATCCCGCGGCGACCTGGTGGTCCCCAGTGGGCGGGCGGCCCTGGGATATCGATTCGAGCATAGCGGCGCGGGACTGGAGGAGCTCCTCGACGGGACGGCCCGTGGCGGCGAGCATCGCCGCGCCCTCCTCGGTGCGCGTCGATCTGCGGAGCTTGAGGTACTCCTCGTAGGCGGGCTTGCCGTTCGGCTTGGGGTTCAAATGAAGGAGCGCCGCGACGGTGACGGCGGGAGCGGCCTCGCCCGCGACCTCGCGGACCGAGATCGACGTGGACATCATCGGCGAGTAGATCTGCTGGATGTCCGCGCCTTCCGCGTGGAGGAGCGCGGCCGCGAGAAGGCGGTCCCGCGGGTCCCCGCCCATGACCTCGACGGAGCCCCAGACGTTCCGGAACTCCTGGGCGAGCTCGCCCGGGGTCTCGCGCCGGTTCGCGAGACCGACGGCGACGGGTCGAAGCAGCGGGAGCGCCTCGCGCGGCGTGACCGGGCCCAACTCCGCGAGGAAGTACTCGGCGGTCTTGGCGACGTTGTCGAGATCGGTCAATACGCGGGTCAGCTGGTCCGCGATCGCATCGAGCGACATCGGGTCGGCTCGGTAGGCACGGACCTCGAGCTCGGCGAGCACGTGCTTGCCGACCGCGGTGATCGTGCCCGCGTCGGGCGTCCCCGTGACGGCCCCGCGCGATCGGAGCATCTCGAACGACGCGGGATCGAGCGAACCGACGGGGCCCGAGGCGAGGCCGGAGAGGTAGCGTCGGACCTCCCCCGAAGTAAGAACCGGCACGGTAGCGTCCGATAGATGGGGCCTTACTTAGACTCTCCGCGGAGAGGGCCCGCGAGCGGTGGGCGCGCCTACGCGCCGACGCCCTGCTTGGGCTTCTGGGTGGGGTCGGTCGCCCCGCCGATTCCGCCGCTGCCCATCGCGCCCTTCAGGTCCTTGGCGATGAACGCCCCGATCGCGAGGAAGACGACGATCAGGACGAGGGAGATCGCCGCGAACGGAAGGATGTTGAACGTACCGTGCGTGTAGGTGAGCCCGTGTCCCGTGAACGGGATCGGGTTCTTGGGCGCGAGGTAGGTGAAGATGCCCCAGGTGACCCCGATGAAGATGACCGTAATCATCGTGTCGCCGAGGCCGTGCGGGTAGTTGTCCGCGACGTTCCCCCAGCGCAGCGCGAGGTAGAGGAACATCACGATCAGGGTGATGATCAGGACGTACGCCAGGAAGACCCCGATGCCCAGATAGAGGACGGAAAAGACGACCAAGGCGATCGCGTAGAGCGGAACGTCCATCCTTGCGCGACTCCGGTCGAGGGCGACCCACGGGCCCCTGGTTCATAAACCTCTTGGCCCGGCACTCCGCGGGCCTCCGAGCGGGGGGAGTGTATCCAGAGTGGCCGCCGGAGCGCCCCCTTCGGAGGGCCCGCCGGCGCCGCCTCCTTATCTCGATATCGGAGCTAAAGGTTTATCTGGCATTTTCCGTTCGACCGCGCTTAGAATGGACGCCCGCCGCGTAGAAGACTCGGAGCAAATCCACCCCCCCGTTCGGACCTCGGGCGACCATGGGTCGACCCCCGCGACCGCGACCCGAGCCCCTTCGGGACGCTCGACGCGCGCGTCACTCGGGTTCGTCTTCCTGCTCCTGATCATCGTACTGTTCGCGGTGCCGACGACCTTCGGTCTCGGCCTCGCCCGCGACCACTCGGTCCCGATCGCCCCAATCGCGCACGCGGGCCACGCCGTCGTCGCCGTCACCACGCCCGGTCCCCACCGCGTCGCCACCCCGTGGGGCGCCTCGATGCCCGGCAGCGATCCCAGCACGAGCCCCGCGATCGACCGCGCCCTCGCCAACTCCCTCTTCATGAAACAGTCGGCCTACCAGACCAACTGGACCGCGGTGGCCCAGAAGATCCACAACGGGGCGCTCTCGGGCGCCGCGAGCCCCGCGCCAGCTGCGCCGCACCCGGCCGCGGGCTACACGTGCCCGACGGGGTCCGTCACGGGATACATCTACAACAACACCGGGGTCCCGCTTCAGGGCGTCATCGTCCAGTCGTACAGCGCCTCCGGTGCGTCGTCCTGCCCCGCCCAGGCGATCCCCCCGTTCACGTCGACCGTGAACGGCTCCTTCACCGTGAAGGCCCCGGTCGGCGCCGACTACCTGACGTTCACGCTCGGGTTCTACCTCAGCAACATCACCTACGTCCAGGTCTATTCCGGGCTCACCACGTACCTCGACGCGATCGTCTACATGGTACAGGATGCGGTCCTCACGGGGACCGTCCAGGCGAACAACTCGAAGCACACCGCGCTGGGCGGCGTCTTCGTGAGCGCCGTCGCCCGCGACCAGTCCCAGATCTGCAACCCGAGCGGTACCACCTCCTCGAGCGGCAAGTTCACGATCGCGCTCTGCCCCCTGCCGTCGACCATCACGTTCACTCCGCCGTTCGGCTTCCTGTCCACCTTCCGCTACGCGAACGCGACCCCCAACCAGCACATCGACATCGGGGTCGTGTATCTCGAGAACGAACCCGCGGTCAAGGTGACCCTCTACGACGCGGTCACGCGCTCGGTGATCCCCACCAACACCTGCCAGGCGTATGCGACCGTCCAGTGCAACGCCATCAAGGTCTGCTCCTCGGCGACGAACGTCTGCTTGAACCAGGGCCCGACGCTCGGCACCGCGACGGTCCAGGCGCTCGCGCCGAAGGGATTCGACTACGTCGTGGCCGAGGCCTCGAACTACGTCGTGAACAGCGTGCCGATCGGGTGGGTCAACGCGAGCATGACGGCCCCACCGATCTACATGGTCCCGTTGGGAGCGATCGGGCTCTGGGTCAGCGTCACGGAGAACATCACGACCCCGAAGTACTCCACGGGCATGTGGCTCTCCACCGCCTGCGGGATGAACGGCCTCCAGGCCGGGTCCCCGCAGATCAACCCGGCGACGTACACGGTGAACATGTCTTCCGTGCAGTGCACGGGCGCGTGCAGTTCTATTTCCAAATCGTTCGTGGCCTTCTCGGCGATCCCGCTCCGCAGCGACGTGAGCGTCGTCCCGGATACGATCGGAGCCTGCGGGCCGGTTCCGATGTGGCCGATCCCGGGCATGCTCCCGGTCTGGGGGAACGAAACGTACGTGAACGTCACGCCGGACCAGCAGACCAACACCTACGCCAACCTCACCCCGGGGAACTACGTGTACGGGCTCGTCTACGTCTCGCCGCCCGGCGGCATCCCGCCCGCGGGCGGGTTCACGGTGCTCGGGACCTCGCAGGACAACCCGACGATCCAGGCGTACGGCTACATCAACGGGGGAACCTCCGCGTCGTCGAGCACGTGGGATTGCTCGCCCTACTCGTGGTCGTCGTCGTCCTTCTGCGCGCCGGTCCCGCCCGGTCCGGGCCGGCTTCGGGTCTCCTCGCTGACCCAGAACTACTCGGACAACTACACCTGGGGATCGACGCCGTACATGTGCTGCTTCAAGGCGATCGAGCCGTTGCCTCTCGCTGAGTACACCGGCGGGATTGCCGCGGTCCCGATGGGGCAGACGTCGATCAACCTGACCCCCGTCGGCTCGGTGCGGGGCCACGTCTTTCAAGGGGACACGCACGTCGGCGTGTTCTTCGGTTCGGTCAAGGTCAGCGCCGCCGGCAACCACCCGCAGGCGCCGAGCTTCGACGGAGCGGTGTACCTGAACGGTTCGTTCCTCACCCAGTCCCCCGTCGGTTGGGTGTCGATCCAGGCTTCGGCCAGCGGCTACGCTCCCAATACCGTCTGGGCGTACGTGAACGCTTCCGCCACCACGGACGTCGGCAACATTACGCTCACGCCGCTCGCCACGTTGCAGGGCCAGCTCATCGACCCCACCGGCCACGGCATCTACGAGGCCGACGTGAAGTACTGCCGCGTGGACACACCCAGCGTCGCGGGCTGCTCGACGCTCGGTGCCGGGCTCTCGACGACCGATGGCCAGTTCAACGGCACTCTCCTCGGCGGATGGCTGCCGTGGACCACCTACGAGGTCCTCGTGACCGCGGCCGGTTTCACGAGCGACTGGAGCTGGGTCAACACGACGGCGGGCCTGACCTCCATCCTCCCGCCGATCCGCCTCTATCCGGTCGGAACGAACTCGACCCCCGCCGTCCACCGGGCGGTCCTCGGATCCAGCGCGGCCGGCGTCTGGGTCGACGGCACCCTCCTCGACCGCGAGCACGGGATGGGGATCCAGGCCGGCGGCATCCAGGCCTGCCCCGTGGACGGGAGCGGGTGCTCCCTCATCCGCGACGGCTCCAACAGCCAGGGCTACTTCAACGACAGCGTCGCGCCGGGCCTGTACAACCTCACGGTCTCCGCGCAGGGGTACTACCCCGTCTCGACGTTCTTCAACGCGTCGCGCGCGTCGTATGTGCATATCGGTCTGGTCACGATGGTCAGCCTCCCGTGGGTCCGCGGTTCGGCCTACATCACCCCGTGGAACAACATCACGGTCCACTACCGGACCAGTTACGTCCAGATCCTCCTCGCCCCCGGAGCGACGGCGTTCGCCTGCAACTCCAACTCGAGCATCTGCGGCACGTCGCTGGCCCTCAGCACGCAGGGCGCGTTCTTCGTTCAGACGGGCGGCGGGGTCTACAACAAGATCCAGATCACGCCGAACGGCGGGAACGTCGGTCCCAGCATCAGCGGCGGGTTCGGCGGCAACACGACCGTCTTCAACGCGACGGAGGAGATCAACAACCTCACCCACAACCTGTCGCTCGCGGTATTCGCCGAGGTCGGCGGCTACGTCTTCGACGGCTCCACCGTGAGCCCGACGGGCTCGGTCCCGTGGATCCCCAGCCGGTGGACCCCGGTCTCGATCGCCACGTTCGGCCCCAACCACGCGTCGAGCAGCTGGACGACCAACGGCGGCGGATACTACCAGTTCTTCCTACCGCCCGGACCGACGAACGTGGTGGTCCTGACGGGCACCGCCCCGCAGGCGACGATCCCGCGGAACATCACGATGAACTTCACGAACCCGCTCAACAACTCGATCCCCTCGTCGGTCGTGCTGATGCCGCAGATCAACCTCACCCACTTCGGTTGGGTCGCCTTCCGCATCACCAACAGCGTGGACCAGGCCCCGGCCGCCTACGTGGGGGTCTCCGCGACGACGAACGATCCGCTGAACGGGACCCTCTCCTCGAGCGGCGTCTCCAACGCGTTCGGCTTCGTCAACATGACCGCCCCGCCGGGCAACCCGGTGATGATCTCCATCGCCGCAACGGAGGACTTCAACGCGACGAACTTCACGATCTCCGTGAACAGTTCGAAGACGACGTGGGTCAACGGCACCTCGCTGTTCGATCTCGGCGGCCTCGGGCTCCAGCCGTACGGATGGGTCCGAAGCATCGGGATCAACAACAACTCGATGCCGAACCTCCCGACGGTCATCGACAAGGTCAACGGTCTTCCGCTGCCCCTCTCGACCATCGACATCGCGAGCCAGCTCGCCGGGCTCTCGGGTAGCTCGCTCCCCACCAACTGGATGGGGCAGTTCGTCAGCGACGCCCCACCGGGGATGCACGACACGATCACGGTCAAGCACTGGGCCTACCTGCCGAACGCGAGCCTCGTCGACGTGGCCCCGGACCAGATCGTGGTCGACCCCGTGATCAACATGAGCGGCGTCGGCATCCTCGCGGGCCAGGTCCTCAAGTACCCCGGGCTCACCCCCATCCCGTTCGCGGCGGTCCAGACGTGTCCGTTCAACTCGACGGGCATCGCGTCCTGCTGGCACGCGACGACGAACGACACGGGGGTCTACTGGGTCGCGTCGTACCCCGGGCTCGTCACCGTCACCGTCACGGCGAGCGGGTACGTGAGCAACACGACCAACGTCGGCCGGTCCTGTTCCGACTGCTGGAACTGGATGAAGCCGATCATCCTCAACGAGTACTCGTACGTCTCGGGAACGGTCCGGGCGCTGCCGTCGGGCCTCCCGATCAACCACGCGACGGTCGCCGCGTGCTCGCCCCTGGGCTACCCTGTGGGTCTCTGCGGCTTCGAGGTCCAGAGCGCGCTCAACGGCCAGTTCCTGCTCGCGGTCCCGTCGGGGTCGTACATCCTCCAGGCGAACGCGACCGGGTTCAACGCCTCGTACCTGCCGATCTACCTGGTCCCCGGGGAGATCCTCCCCGTCGGGATCCTGTTCCTGAAGCAGTTCGGACAGGCGTACGGCACCGTGCTCTCGTCGGCGACGCTGCTCCCGGTCTCCACCGCTTCCGTCTTCGCCTGCCCCACCTGGAGCGGCGGCCAGTGCACCCCCACGTCGTTCACGGACCCCGGGGGCGCGTTCACGATCGCCGGTCCGCCGGGTCCGTACACGCTCGCCGTCCTCGCGAACGGTTACGCGGATTCCTACTCCTCGGCCACGCTCCTGAGCGGCGTCCACCTGACCCTCCAGCCGATCCTGATCACGCCGCTCGGCGTGAACGTCTTCTTCCAAGTAACCGGACGGATCGTCAACGCCTCCGACCCGGGGACCGGCCTCTCCGGAGCGGTCGTCGCGGCGACCGTCGGCGGGACCGCGGCGTTCTCGACGTTCTCGGACTCGCAGGGCGGGTTCGCGATGAGCGTGCTCTGGGGGACGTACGTCCTCACGGTGATCGACCCCGGCTACCAGCCGGCCCACCAGGCGCTCACGGTGCACAACAACGTGTACGGTGTCTTGGTCCAGCTCCAGGTGATGACCTTCTCGGTCTCCGGCCAGGTCGCCGACGGGCTCACGAACCAGGCACTGAGCGGCGTCACGATCCAGGAAGGGATCGACGTCGTCGCAGTGAGCGACTTCAACGGGGCGTACGCGTTCGTGGCTCCGAACGGGACCCACACGCTCACCGCAACGTACGAGGGCGGCGGGACCGTCGCCTACGCGCCGGTCGACTTCCAGGTCGTCGTCAACGGCGGACCCGCCGTGCACGACCTCGCGCTCGTTCCGCCCTCGGTGATGATCCACGGGGTCGTCGTCGACTCGGTCGCGGGAACGCCATTGCCGGGCGCGATCGTCCACCTGCGCGGGATCACGATCGACGGGGTACCGGTGACGCAGATCGTGTCGGCCGATCCGACCGGCGGGTTCAGCGCGACCCTGTACATGGGCACGTACAACGCAAGCGCGACGTACACGGGCTACCTCGCGAGCACGGTGGCGTTCTCCGTGACGCCCGCCGGCCAGTCGGTCCCCATTCCGCTGCGCCCCGAGTCGAACCCGACGGCGACGACCGCCGTGTCGGGGACCTCCGGCACCTGGGTGCTCGTGGGCGCCTTGGTCCTCGTGGCCGTGGCGATGCTCGCGATGGCGCTCGTGGTGACGCGACGCCGCCGAGGCCCGACGACGAGGACGCCGCCCCGACGCACCGGCGCGCCGACCGCACCTCCGAAGGGAGCCGTCCGGCCACGCCCGTAGGGGGTCGGATGGGATCCGGGCAGGGCGGTCGCCGGCGCTACCGGCACGCTCCGGACCTACGTCGTGGGGACACCCGCGCTACCGTTCCACGTGCCCGATCGTTCGCTTGCCGCCGCTATGGAACGACCCGAATCGTAGGGGCGAAAGGGAAGAGGGCGCGCCGTCTGGCGGCATCCGTGCGAGCGCACAACGCGACGACCGAAAGGCCGCGCGACCTCTTCCGTGGGCATAGTAGAGGTCTATAACCGTGAACGGTCCCACCCCCCCGAGTGCTGCGTCTTGTTTGCCGTGCGATGGGCCAAGATACCCCGCCGACGGCCGGGCCACGATAGGAGCGGAAGCAACGTGATCTCCCCTCAACCGACCGAGGCGTCCAACGCCGACCGACGCCGCGCCCCCTCCGTTCGCCGGGGCCTCCTCATCGCGGCGAGCGTCCTCGTCGTTCTGATCCTCATGGGGCTGCCGAATCTCATCGGCGCGGGTGGCGGCCTCGCCCCTCCCTCCGTCGCGGGCCCGGGCGTTGCTAGCCGGGCCTCCGCCACCCCTTCCGCCGTTCCCGCACCGACGGCCGCGGCACCGCGCCCGGCCGCCGAGGTGTTCAATCCGTCCTGCTACAATATCGATATCGGCGTCTGCGTCTCGATCTGCAATCAGACCGAGACCAACATCATTCCGGGCGTGGGCGGCTTCATCGCGAACGTCGAGCCGAACGCGACGAGCAATCTCGATCTCTGCATCAAGTCCCGGACGCAGCTCGAATGGCCGAACGCGGCGCACTCCGGGCAGAAGTCGCCGATCCTCCTGAACTGCTCGGGGGTCCTGTGGAACGGCGACGTGTTCTACAGCCTCTTCTCCGGCGATTACTGGCACGGCAACAACCCGACGCAGATCTGGCAGGGACCTACGCTGGTCCCGACGAACAAGTCCGGATACTACTGGTGGTATACCGTGACGATCTCGGCCAAAAGCTCCACGGGGGTCCCGAACTTCTACCCCGGCGAGACGGTGACCTGGTGGATCGAGCTCACGTACAACCAGTCGAACACGTTCATCCACCGGGAGGGACCGCACTTCCAGTTCACGTTCTCCGGCGCGTGGCCGTACTCGCCGTACCCCGGCGCGGCCCAGTACGCCGGCGCCTCCGCGACGTTCGAGGACATCAATCTCACCGTCACTCCCCGGTTCCCCAACTGGAACGACACCGTGAGCCTGGTCCTCAACACGACGCAGGCCGACGCGCTGTCGAACGCCTCGATCGGTTCGGCGTTCGTCGATCTTCTCGAGATCGCCCCGAACGGGGCGACGATCCAAACCGGGACGATCGTCTTCCCCGTCACGGTCTCCGGCGGGACCGGCGCCACCTCGACGAAGCTCACCGTCCCCGCTTCGTACGCGCAGACCGAAGGCGCGACCGTCTCCTATTGGCTCACGGTCTTCGACGTCGCCTCGGACCAGCTGACGACGCCGATCGCGAACTACGTGGTCGGCGGGAACGGCTCGTTCCTCTCGGGGATCTGCATCGACGATCTCAACCTCGAGACGACCCCCAACTCGGTCGTCATCCAGCCGCTGGGCCAGGCCTCGCTCAATCCGGGCGAGACGCTCCAGGTCACCGTGACGAGCCGCAACCTCGGCACCGCGATCAGCGCCGCGGAGATCGTGGAATCGGTCTCGTACCCGCTCCTCCACGAGGTCGTCCACGTCGACGTCCCGCTCGTGCGGGTCAGCTCGACCCACTTCGAAGGAACTCTCTCGGGGCTCCCTCTAGGGACGTTCGTCAACTTCACGATCCTCGCCTGGGACTTCACCCAGCGGCTCGAATCCTGCCCCTCCTTCGGGTACTACATCCCCGATTTCGCGACCTACGTCCCGATCGTCCAGGGCAACTCGACGTTCTTCTACGTCTTCGTCTACGACAACGGGACGAAGACCTGGGTCACCGGCGCCCACGTCCAGATCGTGGGCCCGCGCAACTTCTACAACTCGGTCGCGAACACGACCCTCGGCGTCGCGTATCCGAACCAGACGCGGAACGCGTTCGTCCCGCTGCTGCTGCCCGCGAACAGTTCCTACACGATCTTCCTCTCCGTGTCCGGGTTCACGCCCGGCGACGGCCAGATGGGAGATCCGATCAACGTCACCATCCGGGGCCTGCACTCGATGACGAACCGGCAGAGCCTCGTCCAGGGACCCAACTACCAGGTCGTCCAGGAGGCGAACGCGATCGTCTTCTGGCTGAACACGACCCCGACCCACACCCCCGCCTCCCCCGCCGTCTCGAACGGTGCCGTACCGATCGCCGGCGTCCTCGGGCTGCTCGGCACCGCTGCCGTCGCCGCTCCGCTCGCCCTCTGGTGGCGCCAGATCCGGGCGCGCCGGAAGGAAGAGGAGAAGCGGGTGACGCTATGAGGACCCACGCCCGACACCTCGCGCTCTCGGTGGCGCTCGCGTTCGTGATGGTCTCCGGCATCGGCCTCGCATTCTCGCACACGGCCCCGAACGCGAACCTCCCGGCCCCGCACGTCGATCGCTTTGCGGGTGGCGCCTCCCCCCCGTCGGTCTCGGCGGCGGTCCCGGCCTCCGCCCCTGCGGCGGTCGAAGTCTCCGCCCCCGACGCAGTCGGTGCCGCCTCCTCGCAGTGTCAGACCCCGGGCGGCGTCCCGAACTGGCAGAGCGCGAGCTTCTTCACCGACGCGGCCGTCACGTTCTGGACGCCGGGATCCCCCTCGCTCTCCGGTCAGAACTTCAAGATCGTCCCGTGCAACAACGTCATCCCGACGTACACGAACGGCTTCTGGATGAACGTCACCACGAACGTGGCGCTCAGCGTCGCCAAGGTGACGATCTGGGGCACCGGCTGGCCCTCACCGAACGCTCCCTCGCCCGACATCAAGGGCTTCTCACCGGCCACGCCCACGCAGCTCTCGATGTTCATCGCGCCGCCGTTCTACCGGACCGCCTCGTTCTACTTCAACGACTACCGCTACTTCTGGCCCGGCTCCCAGGTGTACTTCAACCTGACACTCAGCACGACCGAGGCGAGCCCGAGCACGATCTACTCGGCGAGCACCGTCGGCGGAACGTACGAGCCGATCCAGTGGTCCGGCGGGTTCAACAACGCGACGTGGGGCTTCTACGTCGCCTCGCCGTTCGCCCCGACCTCACCGGGCAACACGCCGGTGAACTTCTCGAACATCATCGCCGTCACGACGTCCCCGTCGGTCCTGTCGGCGCCTGTTTTCGAGCCCAACCCGAAGCAGACCCTGCAGATCTTCTTGGACTCGCTCAACTTCTCCAGCGCCCCGGCGATCGCGATCCCGGCGGCGCAGGGAACGTTCCACCTCGAGGGCGGTGTGGTGGGAACCTACTACCAGAACTTCGGACCCGGCAACCATACCCACATGGAGCTCACCCAGCCGTTAGGCCCGTACCCCGACACCCAGGTCACGTTCAACATGACCTGCTGGGTCCCGTGGGAGGGCGGCGCGATCGATCGGATCTACAGCCCGACGTACACGTTCAACTGGTCGCACAACGGCAGCTGGTGGGACCCGACGGGCGGGGTCCTCAACAATCTGATCCTCTCGAGCTCGCCGGATGTGACGTCGACGGCGACGGGCAACCTGCTCGCGACGGGAACCCCGGTGAACATCTCGGTCCACTCGGCGATCCAGAACGTCACGCTCAGCTCCGCCGAGCTCCACTTCCGCTACGTCGATACGAACGGCGTGACCTTCGGAACCCTCCCGATGCTTCCCGCGAACTGGAACACCTCCTACGTCATCGTCCCCGGCCTGCCCCCATCGGCCGGCCTCGTCTTCAGCGTCGTCGCGAAGGACATCTACGGCAACCCAATCTCCTCCGGCAACTACTCGTACACGGAGAAGGGAGCCCTCGCGGTCGGTCTCCCGCCCGGCTATGGTCTCTTCTTCTTCGAGGCGATCGATCTCGCTACGGGCCAGCTCGTTCCGAGCCTGGATTTCACCGTCTCCAACGACACCTGGTCGGAGACGAGCCACGGCTACGTGTTGGGGTTCGCGAACCCACAGCCCGTGAGCGGCTCCGGCTACCTCCCCACCGCGTTCGGAACCTACGTCGTGACCGTCCGCGCCTTCGGACAGACGCAGACGTGGACGGGGACCGTATCGACGCAGAACCCGTTCGTCGTCGTCTTCTATCTCGCGTCGCAGTCGGTCCCCCCGACGTACGCGGCGCCGGTGCCCTCGCTGACGATCCCCGCCGTCGTCGGGCTCCTCGGCGCGGCGGTCATGATGGTACCGATTTCCAGCTGGTTCAAGGAACGCCGCCGAAAGGCCGAGGCGGAGCAGCGCCGCATCACACTGTAATGGAGTAGGAGAGGAGAATGGGAACACCGAGCAGCAAGACGCCGCCGACCCCGAACGCACCCCAGAAGGCCCCGGCCCCGGCGGCCGTCCCGCCGCGACCGGCGGCGACGGCGCCCGCGCCCGCGGCCGCACCGGCCCCGCGTGCCGCACCGACCGGTGCGACCGCGATCCGGCCCGCGACGCGCACGGGAACCCCCGCCCGGCGCCCGCCCCCGAAGGCCCCCGCGAAGGGACCTCCGCGCGCCCCGGCGAGCCGTAAGGGAAAGCGGACCCGCGTGTTCTGGACCCTCGCGATCATCGGCCTACTCCTGGTCGCGACGGGCGCCGGCCTCTACGCGGCGTTCTACCCGTACGTCGTGCACGCGAAGACCGCCTCCCAGTTCCTCACGGACGGACGCGCCACCCTCCAGAACGACCAGGCGATCAACGTCGTCACGCTCTCCGGCTCGTCGGTGCACGCCGGCGACATGGTCGTCATCAAGGACCAGGTCGCCAGCACGCTCTACAATAGTTCGACCGATACGACGACGCTCACGTTCCAGTCGATCGCCGGCCTGCCGTCGAGCCAACGCGCCTCCCAGTCGACGCTCTCGAACGATCTGTTCGGGATCCTCGCCGGGAAGGCGAGCTGGATCGGCTCCGGCAGCTGGGTCGTCCTGACGTTCACCGTCGTCAAGGCCCAGCTCCCGAAGGGCCTCTACAGCGGGTTCACGTACCTCACGCTCGACGCCGCCGCCGACGCGACGTTCAACGCGATCGACGCCGGGTTGGGCGGAGCGGCGGCCGTGGCGATCGGCCAGCAGTTCATCCAGCCGTACCCCGCACCCCTCTACGACTATCTGTTCGTCTTCCTGGCCGGCGTCGGGATCGTCCTGTTCGCCGCGGGCTGGGTCTTCGACCGCCAGATCGAGCGCTGGCTCATGCGGCAGACGAAGGACCCGCGCCACCTCACGGTCGGCCTCATGGGGATCACCGCGCTGTTCGGCGGGTTCTTCCTGCCGTTCTACCCCTGGTGGTTCGTCCTCGTCATCGCGGCCTCGGTGATGCTGATCTCGTGGAAGTTCCCCCACGTGTCTCTGATGCTGCTGGTTCTACTCGTCGTGCCCGAGGTGAGCTATCAGTCCGGGGCGCTGGGTTTCATCTTCCTGATGGCCGCGGTCCCCGTACTGTTCGCCTCGCTCATCGATCTCAAGTTCGGGGTCGCGTGTTTCATGGTGCTGTTCCTCGCACCCGTCGGTCTCTCCTTCGCCATCCCGGTGTTCCTCGCGATGATCTTCTCGCTCTACATCGGGATCGCGGTCGCCGTCGTCGGCGGGATGCTCGTGACGCTGTTCGTCACGCTGGGCAACCTGCCGGTCCTGGGCTACCTCGTCGGTCCCGGCGCGAACACGTCGCCGAGCCTCACGACGGGCCACGCGGCCGCGCTCGCTCCCACGCTCCCGTATCCGTTCTTCTCGCCGAACGCGATCGGATCGGCCTACGGAGCGCTCCTCAACCCGGACCCCAACACCCTCGCCCTCGGCGGCTCGGGGTTCGGCGCGATCACGATCCCGTTGGTCCAGATCGGCGCGTTGTGCATCGCGGCCGCGGTCGTGACGTGGGCGCTCAAGGAGCGCGAGAACCAGTCCTGGGCGACGCTCTGGAAGTACTCGCTCTACGCCGGGGTCGTCCTGATCGTCGCGACCGTCGGCGCCTTCGCGGCGTTCGGCTACACGACGTGGGCGACGCCGCTCGTCGTCTGGATGTTCATCCCCGGGATGATCACAGCGGTCGCGGGATCGCTGGTCATCCGCGACGCGTTCGAGGCGTTCTTCACGTCCCGCATGGGCGCCACGAGCGTCGGAACGCGCGTCGCCGAGATGCGCGGCCTCCAGAAGACCACGTTCGAGATGGTGGGCGGTCTCCACGACGTCAAGGCCGACATCAAGGAATCGATGATTATCCCGCTGATGCGCAAGGACGTCACGACGCGCTTCCGGCTGGAGCCCCCCAAGGGGATCCTATTGTTCGGCCCCCCTGGCTGCGGGAAGACGATGCTGATGCGGGCGCTCGCGAGCGAGCTCGGCGTCGAGATGATCTCGATCAAGTGCTCGGACGTGATGAGCAAGTGGTACGGCGAGTCGGAGAACCGCGTCGCGGACCTCCTCCGGACCGCGCGCGAACGGGCCCCGTGCATCCTCTTCATGGATGAGATCGACGCGGTGGCGAAGCGCCGCGACATGTACACCGCCGACGACGTGACGCCCCGGCTCCTGTCGATCCTGCTCTCGGAGATGGACGGCATCGACAAGTCCGCGGGGGTCATTGTCGTCGGATCGACCAACAAGCCCGATCTGATCGACCCGGCGCTGATGCGCCCGGGGCGCCTGGACAAGATCATCTACGTTCCGCCGCCCGACTTCAACGAGCGGATGGAGATCACCCACGTGCACCTCGTCGGCCGACCGGTCGCGAAGGACATCGATCTCGCGGAGATCGCGAAGAAGACCGAACGGTTCTCGGGGGCGGATCTGGCGAACCTCGTCCGAGAGGCGGCGACGATCGCCGTCCGACGGGAGATGATGACGGGCGTCCTCACCCCCCTCGGAATGGACGACTTCCGCCAGGTCATGCCGCGGATCAAGCCGTCGATCTCGCTCCGGATGATCTCCGACTACGAGACGATGAAGCTCGATTACGAGCGGAAGATGCACCAGGTCCAGCGGATGGAGCGCAAGATCGTCGTCCGGTGGGACGACGTCGGCGGCCTCCTCGACATCAAGCAGGCGATCCGCGAGTACGTGGAGCTGCCCCTGACCCGGCCGGAGCTCATGGAGAGCTACAAGATCAAGACCGGGCGCGGGATCCTACTCTTCGGCCCGCCGGGATGCGGGAAGACCCACGTCATGCGCGCGGCCGCGAACGAGCTCAACGTTCCGATGCAGATCGTGAACGGCCCCGAGCTCGTCAGCGCGCTCGCCGGCCAGTCGGAAGCGGCGGTCCGGGACGTCCTGTACCGGGCGCGCGAGAACGCGCCGTCGATCGTCTTCTTCGACGAGATCGACGCGCTCGCGAGCAAGGACTCGATGAAGACCCCCGAGGTCTCGCGCGCGGTGAGCCAGTTCCTGACGGAGATGGACGGTCTGAGGCCAAAGGACAAGGTCATCATCATCGCGACGACGAACCGTCCGCAGACGCTCGACCCGGCACTGCTACGCCCGGGCCGGTTCGACAAGATCTTCTACGTGCCGCCTCCCGACGTCTCGGCGCGCGCCGACATCTTCCGGATCCACCTCAAGGGTGTCCCGGTCGAGGGCGCCGTCGACTTCGCCGATCTAGCGAGTCGGACCGAAGGGTTCTCCGGCGCCGACATCGCGAGCTGCGTCGACGAGGGGAAGCTGATCGCATTGCGCGAGCAGCTCGTCACGGAGACGACGGCCGAAACCGGCGCCTCGGGCACGATGGGCCTGTTCGGCGTCGGACCGACGCCCGCGCCGGCCCAGAAGGTGGAACCGACGGGGATGGTCGTAGGGGTCCGGATGGCGAACCTCTCCGAAGCCGTCGGGAAGACCAAGTCGTCGATCACTCCGGAGACCCTCAACTGGTCCCAGGAGTTCATCCGATCCTACGGAACGCGCGGATAAGGGACCGGGACGGGGGACGGGCGTGAGATGGTCGAGGTCGGAGCGAGGCGTGCCGATCCCCCATCGCCGTCGGGGCCCCCCACAACCGGCCTGATCGGTCGATGGACAATCTCAACGAGCTCGCGCAGTACCTCGACGCGTCGGCGTGGCTCGGCGTCGGGGCCTTGGGGGTCCTCCTCTTCCTCCTCGGGGTCTACCAGCCCGCGCTCGCGTCGCTCCCGTACGCGTCGTACCTCCAGGTCGGCGTGGCCATCGGCGGCGGCGCCGTCGCGGTCATGGGCTTCAGCTTCTGGTACGACCGGCGCGAGTACGAGCGCCGCCACCCGAAGCGGCCCCAGGTCAAGCCCCGCGCCCGCGAGATCGAGATCGCCCCGAGCCTCGAGGTGTACGATCCCAAGCTCGCGCGCGACGTCCCGGTCGTCGACGCGGTGGACGTGTCGGAGCTACCGCGCGAGCGGTGAACGGAGGCGACCGTGAGACGCTTCAACTACCGGGCGATCGCGTTCGCGCTCGTGGTGGCGGCGCTGTTCGTCGTTCCGTCGGTCTGGGCCGGCGCGCCCGGCGCGGCCCCCGGCACCCCGCTCGCTTCTCCGGGTCCCACCGGGTCCCCGTTCGCTGCGGCGGCCCCGGCGGCCTCGCCCCACCCCGGGATCGTCTGTCCACCGTTCTTCCCGACGTGGACCCAGGTGGGGAGCCCCCCGGTCTGGCCGCTCGTGCCGGACCAGATCAACCAGATCCCCTGCCCCAAGATCAGCATCGATGAAGTGCACGCCACGTTCTCCTCACCGACCGCCAGTTCCGGTCAGCGGTGGACGATCCCGGTGCACGTCCCGGTCGATGCGAACACGTACCAGCTCGCCTCCTACCCGCAGTTCTACGTCGGCATGGTGACGAACGGCGACGCCTTCTCCGAATGGGACCAGACGTACTCGGAGATCGTCTTCCAGCCGAACGGGGCCCCCGTCAGCAGCTACACCGCCTCGGTCCACATCATTGCGCTCGTGAACCAGAGCTTCGAGCCGTACGGATGCCCCGGCATGGGGATCTCCTGGAACAACAGCTTCTACTGCGTGCTCGACGACATGACGGGACCGAACTCGTCGGTCAACGTCAACCCGGGCGACTGGCTCGATGTCACCTTCGCGGGGGACCGGATGGTCCCGACAGGGCTCGACGTCTGGCTCAACGACACGACGACGCCCGCCAACTTCTTGGCGCTCGTCCTCAACACGACGAACACCGGCACGGGGGACTACAACCCGTTCTACGACGCCTCGTGCGTGGACACCTGCATGCTCAAGTGGGGGGTCAAGATGTCGTACGGCCTGGGCGTCGGTTTCACGATGTGCCCGTTCGGGCCGATGGCGTTCGCCTCCTGCGACTCCTACAACGACACCACGTACAACGGCACGAACCCCGTCGAGTTCGGGATCCCGCACTTCTGGCTCAACGGCGGCTACAACGGGGACTACCGGTACTTCGCCCCGGTCTCGACGTCGGGCGTCTGCAACGGCTTTGCCACGACGGGGACCGTCGCCCAGTGCTTCAACCAGGACACGCTCGGTGGTACGGGCTACTACCCGTCGTTCTCGTACAACGGCACGGTCCTGGACTTCGGCGTCTCCCGGTCCTGGACGACCCAGGACTGGGGCGGTACGATCTTCGAGCTCCTCTCGACGGCGGCGCCGAACGATCTGACACCGTTCTACTTCTCGAGCATCGCCAACGACTCGCGCGCGGGGTTCGTCGCCTCGGGCGGAACGATCACGGTGACGACGCACCTCCAGGACCTGGGGAACGTCCGCTACGCGGGGGTCGCGTACCGGGTCAACGCCGCGAGCGCGGTGTCGATCCCGATGACCCTCATGAGCGGGACGCGCAACGACGGCGTCTGGGACGCCACGATCCCCACGGGCCCCGACGGGTGGGTCAATTTCACCGTCAACGCGACCAACAACGCTTCCGCGCAGCTGCTCACACCGGCCGCGGGGAGCTCGTATCATGTCCAGCGCGGGCCGCTCCCAACGTTCGCCGTCCAGGTCCTGAGCTCGCTCGGGACCTGCGGTGGGGTGAAGATCAACGGCGTCCTCCACGCGAGCGGCACCTTCGCGAGCCTGTCGCCGGGCACCTACCCGATCCTCGGGGTCGGCTGCTATCCGTACCAGTTCTCCGGCTGGAGCCTCACCCCCGGGATCACGATCGCTCCGACCGGCGCGCTCAACGGTCAGGTAACGATCAGCGCCGCGGGTACGATCCAGGCGACGTGGTACTACGTCCGCCCATTGGACACTGTCGTCCTCTACACGAACCCCCAGCTCTGCGGCGTGATCCTCCTGGGCGGCACGGGGTACACCCCCAACGCCACCGGTGAGCCCGTCCAGGTCCTCGACGCGGCGAACGTCTCGCTCGGCGCGACTGGGTGCGGCGGCTACTCGTTCTCGGGGTGGAACTTCACCGGCAACTTCACGATCCTCGGCACCAACTTCGTCGCGGGCGGGAACGGGTCGCTCTACGCCAACTTCGTCCTCTCGACCTCCGCCTTCCAGATCATCTTCCACACCCTCCCCGCGACGTGCGGCGGCATCCTCTTCCAGGGGGCCGGGTACACCGACGGGCAGTCGCTCTCCGAGCTCGCCGGGAACTACGCGATCGCGGGGGACCCGTGCTACCATTTCGGCCTCCTCCAGTTCACGACGACCGGCCAGCTCAGCATCGCGAACGGCGTCTTGACCGTCTCCGGCTCGGGGACGATCACCGAGACGAACTACGTCCTCACGATCGTCACGTTCCACACGAGCCCACCCAATTGCGGGACGATCACGTGGGATGGAGTCGACTACACCGACGGGCAGTCGGTCGTGGTCGCCAACAACTCGACGCATTCGGTCACCGCGACCCCGTGCGCGAACCATTATCTCTTCTCGATAACGGGGACGGACGGCGTTTCCGTCACGGGCAACATCGCCTACGTGAACGGCTCCGGATCCGTGACCGCGGCATTCTTCAGCGGGAGCCCCACCCAGTTCGTCGGGTTCCTCACCGACCCGTCCATGTGCGGCGCGATCTATCTCGCGGGCGTCCGGTACACGAGCTCCAACTACACCTATGTCGCCACGGGTTCGCAGGCCACCGTGTCGGCCCAGCCGTGCTCCGCCTACGGCTTCGTCAAGTGGATCACCTTTGGCGACATCACGATCCTCAACTCGACCGCCTACCTCAACGGCCCGGGCGCGATCGAGGCGATCTTTAGGCCGCTCGCGACGATCTTCGTCTACACGTCGCCGTACGGCTGCGGAACGATCGAGATCGCCAATACCTCCTACGCATCGAACAGCACGCTCCAGCTGACGGAGTACCGGTCCTACACCCTCGGCGTCACTCCGTGCACGGGCTACGGGTTCTCCTCGTGGGTCAACTCCTCCGGTGCGATGATCGCGGGCGGTACGATCACCCTCACCACGGGCTCGGTGCTCACGGCCGTCTTCCTGCCGGTCCGATACTCGGTCGGCGTCACGATCAATCCGCCCCGCTGCGGCGGCGTCCGCATCTCGGGCCAGGACGTCGGCAACGGGACCGTGCTCACCCTCGCCCACGGCACCTACCCGATCCAGCCCGCGCCGTGCACGGGGGACCACCTCGTGCGGTGGGACATCACGGGCGGGCTCGCGATCACGAACACGACCCTGTGGGTGAACGGGACCGGTACCGTGCTCGCGGTCTACCAGCCCGTCCTCCCGACGCTGACGCTCGACCTCGCAACCGGTTCCTTCGCGGGGATACTCGTGCCGTTCGGTGCCACGGTGGCGGTGCTCGTGCCGCCGTACACCTACACGTTCACCTGGACGTTCGGCGACGGCGCCGTCACTTCGACGCCGGTGAACTTCACCTCGCACTCGTACGCGTCGCCCGGGTTCTACCACGTCAACGTGATGGTGACGGACCCGTACAACCGGTCCGCGAACGCGACCGGGACGATCCAGGTGGTCGCGCAAGGCGCCGTCGACAGCTTCCAGGTCGCCCCGCTCGCCATCGCCGGCATCGCGATCGCCGTCATCGCGCTTCTCGCGATCGTCCTCATCGGATCGCGCTTCCGCCGGCCCCCCGCGGAGCCCACTCCCTCCCTGTTGCCGCCGTCCCCGCCGTCCCCACTAGAGGGCGATGCGACGGCGACCGACTCCGCCGAAATGGAACCACCGAAACCATGATATCCCATCGAGAGAGCCAGAAAGAGAACCCCATGTCCGAACGCACTCAAACCCCGCGCGCGAGCCCTTTCACAACGTCGCCACGGTCCGTCAGCATCGTGGGCATCCTCGTACTCGTGGCGGTCCTCGGCATGCCGATCCAGGCGGCGTCGTTCCTGACCCCTTCATTGGGTCACGCGAGCGCGGCGCCGGCCCCGGCCCATGCCGCCCTCCTGACCCCGCACGCGGTCGGCGTCTCGCCTTCCGTGCTGAGCTCGCCGTTGGGCATTCGCGAGCAAGCCCTGCTCTCCGCCATCGCCCACCGCACCGGAACCGGCCTCCAGGGCCTGGGACCGATCGTCAGCTCGATCCTGACCCAGACCGCCGCGCCCGCGGGCGCACTCCCCGCCGCCCGCCCCACGCCCTCCGCGACGGGGCTCGTCAACAACTACATCGGTAGCTCGGACTGCCAGGGCTGGGGCATCATCACCGGAGCCCAGGGGCAGTACATCCCCACGATCGGCGGCTCCTCGATCGCCCAGGTCGGCTCTTCCAACCAGACGCTCATCGCGGGCGGCGGGTCGATGATCACGATCTTCAACGTCTCCGGCGGCGTCCTCTGCAACACCGGCTTCGTCGGACCCGCGACGACCACGACCGGCTACTCGAACATCTTTAGGTCGACAGACGGCGGCGCCTCGTGGACCAACTTCACCGTCCCGCAGAACGTGACCCACTGGAACAACATGGCCGACCCGGCCGCGGGCGCTATGACGACCGGCAGCAACGTCGTCGCGGCGGCGCCCAACGGCGTCGCGCTCGAGATCACGGGCTACGCTCCGGCGTGCATCTCCGTCCCCGTCTCCATCCCGTGTGGCTCCTCGCTCGGCTTCGAGGCCCCGTGGGGTTACGGCGTCACGCGCTCTTCCGACAGCGGCCTCACCTGGTCGCCGGTCGCGCAGGTGAGCTCGAACTCGGCGTTCCTGAACGTCACCTTCCCCGCAGCGTGCGGCGGAACCCAGCTCGTGGCCCACGACATCCCCGAGCACCCGTTCGTCGCCACGAACGGCACCAGCGCGGTCGCCACGTGGGACATCCTTCACTTCATCTGGGACGTCGCGAACTGCACGCTCGGCGCCCTCCAGGCGACGGTCCAGGAGGCGTTCTCGATGGACGGCGGCGTCTCGTGGAGCGCCCCCATCAACGTCTCCGGACCCGTTTCCCAGTCCTCAGTCGTGCACTTCGGCCCGGCTCCCGCGAACGTCATCTATGACGTGATGGCGGACGTGTCGAGCGCGAACGCCTCGAGCTCCGGCCAGATCCAGTGGCAGTGGGCGAAGTCGACCGACGGGGGCCAGAGTTGGTCGGCGCTCGCCGAGATCGGGTTCAACAACGTGAACCCGACGTGCTACGGCTGCGCGGCGACCCCCGACTCCGTCGACACGAACCAGTACCCCAGCTTCGCCGCCGACAACTGGACCTCCTCGCCCCACTCGGGTAACCTCTACGTTGTATGGCAGGACAACCGGACCCTGACGCTCACCGGACAGGTCGGGATCGCCTTCGAACGCAGCACCAATGGCGGCGTTCTCTGGCAGCCGTCCCAGTACCTCACCGCCGCGACGCCCTCGCTCCACTACCTGGAGCCCGTCGTGACCGTCACGCCGGACGGGACGGTCTGGGTGACGTACTACGCGTTCGGGACCGGCTCCGGCTACTACAATCTCTACGGCACCCTGTCGCGGGACGGCGGCGTCACGTGGTCCCCCCAGTTCCTTCTGTCGAGCGTCTCGAGCACGCCCAACGGCGCGCTCCAGGACATCGGGTACTACATGGGCGGCGTCGGCACCTCCGCGGGCCTGGTCCCGATCTGGTCCGATTGCCGGTCGTCGTCGTGCTCGACGGGCTACAACGTCCAGCTCTACACGGCGAATGTGAACATCCTGAACGTCTCGACGACCGCGGCGAGCCCGATCAACGCGCAGGTGACGGTCTTCGGCGCGACGACGACCTACTCGCTCCCGCTCAATACCGGCGTGGACTTCGGCGCGACCGTTTCGGTCCAAGTCCCGCAGAACGTGCCGTTCAACGCGACGTACGTCGACTCCTTCACCGGCTGGGCCGGGCTCAGCACGTCGACGAACTACCGGACGACGTTCACGTGGCAGGGCGCGGGCTCGCTCGTCGCCCTCTATACGCCGGTCCCCGCGGCGTTCATCGCGGGGACGTTCGCCCCCAACGGCGCGGGCGCGACGCTCACGCTCGACAGCGCGCCCGTGACGCTCACGCCGTATAACACGACGGCCTACCAGTTCACGATCTCGGTCCCGTCGGGCCAGACGTACTTCCTCAACGCCTCCGAGCCGAAGTACGTCAGCGACAACCGGCTGGTGCCGGTGACCGCGGGCCGGACGACGTGGGAGAACTTCACTCTCGCGCGGCAGAACGGGTTCCTCACGGGGACGATCACGCCGGCGTCGTCGTTCCTCCTGCTGAACTCGACCGTTAACGAGTCCTCCGCGATCAACGTGGCGAACGGGCAGTTCAACATCCCCCTCCCGTGGGGCTGGTATTGGCTCAACGCGTCGAAGCCCGGCTTCACCTCGGCGGTCTGCCAGGGCAATGAGGTCGAGGTCAAGCCGAACCTGGCGACGGTCTGCAACTTCAACCTGGTCGGCGGCTGGATCTCGGGGATCGTCAACCCCGCGAAGACCGGGCTCGTCGTCCGGGTCGATGACGTCGTCGTCGTCACGGCGTTCGGAACGTTCAACCAGAGCGTCTCGGGCGGCTTCCACTCGGTCACGGCGACCCAGCCCGGGTACAACCTCTCCGACATGCAGGGCATCCAGGTGACGCCGGGTCACGCCACGATCGTCAACGTCTCGCTGACGAACCACGGCTGGATCGCGGGGACCGCGACCCCGGTTGCGGCGCTCAGCAACCTGAGGCTCAGCATGACGAACGCGACCGCGGGCGGCGGCATCCAGGCGTACGACTCCCACACGGGAACGTTCAACGTAAGCCTCCTGGGCCTCCACCTCTGGACGATCACGGCGAGCGAGAACCTCTACAACACGACGACGGGCAACGTCTACGTGACGCCGGGCAACACGAGCCGGTTCGACGTCGTGATGAACCTGACGACCCCCGTCAAGACCTGCCAGGAGCTGGGCAACTGCCCCAACAACAATACCAACGGCTCCCCGAGCGAGGGTGGTATCCCGCTGACGACGGTCCTCGCGATCGTCGTCGTGATCGTGCTGGTCGCGGTCGTCGCGATGGTCCTCTTGATGCGGCGGCGCGGCGGTGGTGGTGGCGGCGGCGGAGGTGGCGGCGGCGGGTCGGACGAAGGCCCGGCGGCACCTCCGGAGGAGCTCTACCAGGGCACGAACCCCTCGGACCTGCCCAAACTGCAGTCCGACGGATCGATGGGCGAGGCCACTCCCCCCGGCTAGCGAACGTGTTCCCAAGGCCGGCCGGGCGCACGCGCCCGGCCGGCGCCGATTCTTTCCACTTCCTTCGTGGGCCGCGGTGAAGAGCGTGTACCGACGGCGAGGGGTTTTACCGAGGAGCGGCGTCGCCGAACCGATGCATCCGATTCGTTCGGCCGGCCCGGCCCATTTCAGCGCTCTCGCGCTCCTCGTTCTGCTCCTGGTCCTCTCTGCCCTGCCGACGCCCGCGGCGAGCCCAACGGGATCGTCCCTGCCGCTCTCGGGCCTCGCAACGGCGAGCTCAACGCCCGCAACGGCGCGGACCCTCGGAAGCTCCGCGCTCGAGGCTCCGTCCGCGAGTTCGTGTGCCACGGCGGCCACCGAGGCCCCGGCGCTCTGGGATGGCGCGTGGCCGGCCCCATCGGTCGACCCGTCGGCCCAATCCCCGTGCGCCTTCGGACCCGATGAGAGCTCGTTGAGCTTCCTCTCCAACGCGAGCGGCGCGGGCGAGGCCGCGAGCTTTACCGTCGTCCTCCCACCCTCTGGTTCGGCCACCGGGTCGACGATCGCCTCCATCTCGTTCCGGATGTGGACCTCGGGCGTCCTCTGCTCGCGCGACGGGGCGACGCAGGTCGTCGTCCAGCTCCTTCCACCGGCGAGCCCTTTCCGCTCGAACTTCAGCGCGACGTGGGCTCTCCGGGCGCCCGCGTACGACCTCGCCCCTCCGTCCTCGTGCGACCCGGTCTGCACGAACGACACCGCGCTCGTCACGATGGAGGGTACTCGGTACTGCGAGGACCAGATCGTTCGGGAGGTCCCCGGGGGCCCGCCATTGACGCCAACCGGCAGCTTCCTCCCGGGCGACACGCTCCAGATCACGTTCACGGGGACGGCCACGGGGATCCCGCTGGCGGTGTACGTGAACGACACGAGCCGGTTCGGTAGCGATCTTTCGTTCACCTACACCGCGGGCACGACGCTGATGGGCCGCGCCCTCCTGCCGTTGTTCTCGAACGCGAACCTCTCCCAGCGTGTATGGGGGCTCGCGCCCGGCATCGCGGCG
This sequence comes from Thermoplasmata archaeon, assembly GCA_041476045.1. Taxonomy (GTDB): domain Archaea; phylum Thermoplasmatota; class Thermoplasmata; order Lutacidiplasmatales; family UBA184; genus Lutacidiplasma. The sequence goes on from JBGOSQ010000011.1 coordinate 29,187, forward strand.
GTCGCGACGAACTGCCCGGTCCCCGGCAACGCTCCGAGCGGATGCCTCTCCTACAACCGCACCGTCGTCGGGACAACGACCCCGGTCTCGATCACCTCCGCGAAGTTCCGGGACACGAACGGCGCGGCCTTCCTGCGGGATTTCGACGCGGTCGCGACGGTGTCGAGCACCGGGTCGTGCGCGATAGGCCCGATCGCCTGTTCGGGGTTCGCCGACCCGCCCGGCGGCTTCTACCCGTACTGGAGCCTCCACGCGATCGCCCGTGCGCCCGCGTGGGAGTTCGGCGGAGAGTACCCGTCGAGCATCCGTTCGTACGGCGGTCCCGGAACCCCGGCGGTCGGGATCGTCCCTACGTACGAGGTCGCGAACGCGATCGGAAACGTCACGACGAGCGTGTCGGGGACATTGTACCACGTTCGCGGTGAGGTGACCGATCCGTCGGGGATCAACGCCGTATTGGTCTCCAGCTTCGCCTGCGAGGACGCGACCGGCAACGCCAGCGTGACGGGATGGGGCTTCCCGTCGAGCGCCTTCGCGAGCCCGTACGACGGGACGTTCGACGCGCAGTTCGGGTCCAGCTTCTCCGGCCAGTACCCGTACTGGATCGTCGGATACTCCAACTCCGGTCACGCCTCCGCTATCGTGCGGGGCTCGGTGACGATGGGTGGCGCGACCGCCTGCGTCTTTCCCGCGCCGTCGGCGCCCGTCGTCACCTCGGCCGACATCACCGCCATCGCGGGCGGGTACCGAGTACGGTGGAACGGCTCGGATCCGCTCACCGTCGGCTACCTCGTCAACGCGACCGCCCCGAGCGGCGCGTCGACGCTCCTGACCGTCGGGGCCGTGAACAGCACCGTCCTCGATCTCGGGGCCTTCGGGATCTCGTACAACCTCAGCGTCTCCGCGCTCAACGCGGTCGGAGGTGCGTCGGCGCCGTCGCTCGTCCTCCTGGCTTCTCCGACGGCCCCCGCCCTCACGATCGCGACGGCGTGGACCCCGCCGGGAGGAGCGTGGCTGGGATCGGCCGTCCTCAACATCTCCGGCGTCATCTCCGGCGGCGTGGGCCCCTACGAACTGACCCTCGCGCCCGGCGACGGCGCGTCGGTCGCGAACGATACCGCGACGGGGAATTTCACGTTCCTCCACGACCTGGGCGGGTACTGGGGCGAGGCGGTGGTCCGACTCTCGGCCTCCGACGCCGTCGGGGACACGATCGCGCTCGGCCCGTACGACTTCCCCATCTTCGCGACGCCCCACGGCGCGGTTCAGCTCGCCCAAGCGGGCGATTTCCTCGTCAACATCTCCTACTCCGTGCCCGCCTCGCGCGTGGCCCCGATGACGGGCTACGCGATCGTCACGACGACCGACCCCGCCCTCGCCTGGGAGCTCGGGCGCTCGACGACCTCGAACTATACGGTCGCCGGGATCACGGTCTGGAACACGACGCGTCCCAACCTCATCCGCTCCGGGTCGGAGGGGGTGACGCTCTTCGCGCAGGTCTTCGCGCGGAACTCCTACGGGGTGGGCTGGCTCCCCGGTGGCGATGCTATCCTCGCCGCCACGCCCTCGCCGCTCGCCCTGAGCCCGATCTCCACACAGCCCGGCGGTCGCGCCCCGTTCACCGATACCTTCTCGGCGTCGGTGACGGGAGGGACCAACGATTCCCTCTTCTCCGTCCTCTACTCGTTCCCGTCGGGCGCGGCCCTGACGCCCGCGATCGAGGAGGCGAACGGGACGTTCTTCCTGAACACGACCTTCACGTTCCCCGGGCCGGGATCGTTCGTGGTCGTGCTCCACGTCGTCGATATCTTCTACGACGTCGCGATCACGACGACGACGGTCTACGTCTCCCCCGGCGTCTCGCCCTCGCTTTCGGCGGACCTCTTGAACGCCCCTGCCTACGCGGGCACGGGGCTCTACTTCCAGGCCACAGCCTCGGGGGGCTCGAGCCAGTACGCGTGGAACTGGTCGTTCGGGGACGGCGACTTCGCCTCTGCCGCGAGCCCCTTCCACGTCTACGCGACCTCGGGGGATTACACGGTCCTCCTCTCGGTCACCGATATCGTCACGAGCGGGACGAATGCGACCACGCTGCCGATCGTCGTGTACGCGTTCCCGGTCCCGTTCGTCTCGGTGACGCCGGGCCCCAACGGCTCGCTCTCCTACGACTTCCAGGCCAGCGTCGGAGGCGGTTCGGGGCCGTCGGTGGTCGTCTGGACGTTCGGGGACGGCGGCGTCGCGCACGGCGCCTTGGTTTCGCACGACTTCCGCGCTCCCGGCACCTACAGCGTCAACGTGACCGCGACCGATCCCTCGGGACGGGCGGGCACGCGGGAGTTCAACCTGAGCGCGTTCGCGACGACAGGGAGCGGCGGAGCCTCGAACCAGGGGTTCACGGAGCTCGATGTGACGTTGATCGTCGCAGCGGCCGGCTTCGGGATCCTCGCCCTCCTGCTCGCCCGGCGACGCGGACCGGTCGAGTCGCCTCCTCCCCGGGACGGGGAAGAGGACGGCGAGGTCTCGCTGACCTAAGGCGCGGGGCTTTCGCCGGGGTCGAGCGCCGGCTCCTCGACGCCCTCGGTGTCCTCGATCGCGACGTTTCCCTCAGGCCCCGCCTCTTCCGGCGGGAGGCGACGGCGCCGCCCGATCTGGAAGATCGCGATCGCGAGGAGCACGACCCCGACGATCAGCGCGAGGACGAGCGGATCCGCGAGGGGGTTCGGCGAACCCTCCCCAACGGTGCCGTTCGGGTTCGGCGTGCCGGCGATCGGGATGAGCGTGACGGCGACGTTCGCGACCTCGCCGGGTCGGAGCGTAGCGTTCGAGAAGTAGGGATAGTACGATTCCGCCGTCGCTTCGAGACGGTAGATCCCCCCGACCAGCGAGAGGCTCGCGTTCCCGGCGGCGTCGAGGGGGATCGTCCGATCGTCGACGAACAGCGCGGCGCCCGCGGGGAGGACGTGGAAGCGCAGCGTTCCGTTCGGGGCGGTGAGCGTTGCGTTCTCCCAGAGGGTGCGGTTGGCGACGACCGTGAGGTTCCGGTACGACGGGATGAGGCCGGGGAACTGGACGACGAGCGCCCCGGTCGCTCCGGCCGCCGCGGTGACGGAGAAGAACCCGTTGGAGCTCACCGGCTCCAACGTGCCGCGCCACGACACGTTGCTCGTCACCGGCGAGACGTACCCCTGGATCGTCCCAGTGAGGAGCGAGAGCGAGAAGTTGCCCCAGACCGTCCCGTTCCACGCCGGGGACAGCGCGAAGACCTGGCTCTGGTAGTCCGTCGCCTCGGCGGTGACGACGTGGGGAGAGTACGAGGTGTTCGCGGTGAAGGAACCCCCGACCACGGGGAGGGGAACGTCATCCAAAAGGACCGAGGCCGATGTCGGCACCACGGAGCCGCTGATCCGGGTCCACGCGGACAGCGAGAAGTTGATGGGGCCGCTGGACGGTCCGAGACCGGCGGCGTTGAGCGCGGTCACCTCGATCCCGTAGTGCGCGTACGGGACGAGGTTGGTGACGGTGGCCGAACGGGCCGTGCCGGGCACGCTGAGGTTCTGGCCCACGCCCCCCTCGGGGCCCCAGGAGACGATGTACCCGGTGACCGGTTCCGGATCGGTGGGCGCGTTCCAGTCGAGCGTGGCGCGGGCGGCGCCCGGTTGAAGTCCGGCGAGGATCGGGGGTCCCGGCGGGGACTCTCCGACGACGGCCGCGAAGATCTGTGAGGCAACGAACCCGGCCTGGTCGACGCCGTAGGTCCAGCTGACCGCCACGCTGCCACCCCCGAGGTAGCTCAACCCCATGGTGTCGCCGATCCAGTAGCCGGCGATCCCGTCGAGCGCGGAGAGCAGAGTCACCGGTCCCCACGTGGAGCCGTTCCCGCCGAGAGCCGCCTCGAAGGCCCGCTGCGAACCGGAGGCGTTGGACATCCATGCGATGTACACGGTCCCGTTCTCCCCCCCGACGCTGTCCACGAGGTTGTGGGCGGCCGAGTTCACGTCCGGGTTGACCCGGATCGACGGCGACCAGCTCGCCCCGCCGTCCCGCGAGAGGGCGACCCACGCCGTGTCCTCGGTCGCGTTGACCGAATCGTACGTCGCGTAGAGGGTCCCGGAGTTGTCCTGGGCGATGTCGCCGTCGATCCACCAGACGTTGTTGGGGAACGAGTAGTTCGAGAGCCGGACGGGGGCCGTCCAGTTGACCCCGCCGTTGAAGGAGCGCGTGAAGTAGTTGTAGCCAAGGCCGAGGGCGTGGTCGGCGCCGGAAATGTCGTAGTCCTCGAAGAGGACGGCGATCGTGCCGTTGGGAGTGATGAGGAGCGGGCCGCACGGCGCGCCGCCCCACGGGTACTCGGGGTCCACGGGAACGAACCCCGACCAGTTCTGTCCGCCGTTCGACGACCAGGCGATCACGATGTTGTAGTCCCCGTTGGTGAAGTAGCAGCTCCCGCCGCTCGCGCACCCTTCCTGGTCGAGGGCCGAACCGTTCGGCCAGTTCGCCATCGGCGAGTAGTCCCACGTCACGTAGACCGTTCCGTTCGGCGCGACGGCGATGAAGCCGCGGTCGGAGAACGTGTTGGTAGGCGGGGTGAAGACGAGCGACCAGCCGGCGAACGTCTGGCCGTGGTCCCAGGACCAGGCGACGACGGGGGCATCGCCCGGCACGTCGACCATGAAGGCGACGTAGATCGTGCCGTTCGGGGAGAGCGTGATCGCGGGGTCCCAGCTGAACCCGCCCGCGGGAGTGCTGCCGGCCACCGAGAACGCGGTCTCGAAGGAGTAGCCGCCATCGATCGAGCGCGAGAAGCCGATGCCGCCGCAGCCGATCCACGCCTCGTACAGGTAGCCGACGGTCGGGTCGTAGGCCTGTTCGACCTCGGCGTTCCCCGACGAGTTGCACGGCACGTCGACGAGGACGTTCCGCGGCGTCGCCGCCGGGTGCCCGAGACCGCTGGAAGGATGGCCGGCGGCCGCGCCGAGCGACGGGGTGGGGAGCGGAGCCGCGACCGAGCCTCTCGCCGCGTGCGGGGGCCCCGAATGGAGCCACGGCGCCGGCGCGGTCGCCCCCGGCGCGTGCCCGAGGGCGGTCGGGATCGCGAGCAGGAGGGCCAGGACCAGAACGACCGCGATGGAACGACCGGAAAGCACGGCGGCACGAGACCGGTTCAGGCCAAAGCGCTGGTGGTTGGCACGTCGAATCCGTTTCGCTCCGAGTTTCGGGGAAAAAACGGCCGGAGGACGTGCGCAGCGTCGGGCCCGGACACAAGATAGATATGGTGCCCCCACCTCCGACAGCCCGCCCGAGGCCCGGGTAGGCATCGACCGTGGTCCCTTCTCCGCCCGAAACCGAAGCGCAGCGGGCAGACTCGCCCGCCGGTGCGAGGGCCGCGATCGAGCCGGGGGCGCCGTCCGGAGCGTCGGCGTTGACGCCCGGCGCGCCCCTCGCCAACGCCACGCCCTCCGGCGGGCCGAGCACCGCGACGGAGGTGTTCGACGCGATCCTTCGAAGCACGAACGACCTCTATCGAGGGCATCGCGAGATCCTGCGCGAGTCCTACGTACCGCCGCGGCTCCCGCACCGCGAGCACCAGATCCGCCAGGTCGCCGAGGTGCTCGCCCCGGCCCTGCGCGGGAACGTTCCCTCGAACCTCCTCATCTACGGGAAGATCGGCACCGGCAAGACGGCGGTCGTCGCGCAGGTGCGCCAGGACGTCCAGCGTCGGACCGACCTCAACTCGGAGGTCGTCTTCATCACCGTCAACTGCGGGAACCTCGACACCGCCTACAGTCTCCTCCAGACGATCGGCAACCAGTTCGCCACCACCGAAGCCGAGCGGATCCCCACCGGCTGGTCGCTGGACCGCGTGCAGACGGCGATGCGCCAGCTCCTGGACGCGCACGGCGGCATCGAGATCCTCGTCCTCGACGAGATCGATCGCCTCGTCGCGCGCAGCGGCGATGGCGTCCTCTACACGCTGAGCCAGCTCAACACCGAGCTCCAGTCGGCCCGCCTCGTGATCGTCGGCATCTCGAACGATCTGAAGTTCACCAACAACCTGGACGCACGGGTCCGCAGCCGGCTCAACGAGGAGAAGATCCTCTTCCCACCCTACGACGCGACCCAGCTCCAGGACATCCTGCGCGAGCGGGCCAAGGAAGCGTTCCGCGAAGGTGTCGTCGACGCGGGTGTGATCGAGCGGTGCGCCGCGTACGCCGCCCTCGAGAACGGGGATGCCCGGCGCGCGCTCGCGCTCCTGCGCCTCGCGGCGGAAATGGCCGAGCGGGACCGCGCGAAGCGGATCACCTCCGACCACGTCGTGAAGGCCAAGAGCCGGCTCGAGCTCGACATCATCGTCGAGTGCTGCCGGACCCTTCCCCCGCACTGCAAGGTCCTCCTCTACGCGATCCTCCAGTCCTTCGAACGGCGCCGCGGCGGGGTCCTCACCGGCGAGGTCTATGAGAGCTACACGAAGCTCTCCCAGCGTCTCGGCCTTCCCCCGCTCCACGCCCGGAGCATCTCCAACTACCTTTCCGAGCTCGAGAACCTGGGCCTCATCCGCGCGACGATCGTCTCGCGCGGGCGGGGCGGCCGGACCCGCGAGATCGTCGTGGACGTCCCGCTCGGCGAGACGATGCCGGCGCTCGAGGAGGACCCGCTCCTGGCCCCGCTCGCGCGTCCCCGACCGCTCAACCAGACGCTGCTGACGAACTTCGACAATCCGAACCGCGCCGGCCCGTCCTACTGAGATACGCCGTCGGTCTCCGACGGAACCGCGGCGGCGCTCGGGACCTCGGCGTGCGCGCGCCGACGGGCGCGCTCGACCTTGAGCTCGTGGAGATCGCGCTCGAGGTCCCGGAGATCGCGCGCGTATCGGCGCACCCTCAGCCGCGCGATCGCCTCGATGGTGGCGATCTCCTCGTCCAAGGTCTCGTCCGAGCCGCGGAAGCCGCCCATCGCCGCTACCGCGGATCGATCTGGGCCTTCTGGAGGCGCTGGGAGAAGTCGATGAAGACGCTCTTGACCTCGGTGAACTCCTCGATCGCCGCCGAGCCCGCCTCGCGGCCGCCGTTCCCGGTGTTCTTGACGCCGCCGAACGGGAGCTGGACCTCGGCGCCGATCGTGGGCGCGTTGACGTAGGTGATCCCCGCCTCGAGGTCGCCCACGGCCCGGAAGGCACGGTTGACGTCTTTGGTGTAGATCGAGGAGGAGAGCCCGTAGTCGACGTCGTTCGCGACGCGGACGGCCTCCTCGTAGTCCTTGACCTTCATCACGGAGAGGACGGGGCCGAAGATCTCCTCCTTCGAGATCCGGCTCCCGTGCTTCGTCTCGAAGATCGTGGGGGCGATGAAGAAGCCCCGGTCGTAGGCGCCGCCGGTGAGCTTCTTGCCTCCGCGCAGGAGCTTCGCTCCCTCCTTCTTCCCGATCTCGATGTACTGGAGGATCTTCTGTTCCTGGTCCGCCGACGCCACGGGGCCCATGTCGACCTTCGCGTCGAGCGGGTCGCCGACGACGAGCTTGTCGACGCGCTCGAGGAGCATCTTGAGGAACGGCTCGTAGATCTTCTCGTGGAGGATGAGACGGCTCGTCGCGGTGCAGCGCTGGCCGGAGGTTCCGAACGCGCCGAAGAGGACCCCCTCGAGCGCCAGCGGGAGCTCCGCGTCGTCCATCACGATCTCCGGGTTCTTGCCTCCGAGCTCGAGGTGGACCATCTTGAGCTGCTGGGCGCCCCGCACGTAGACGTCGCGCCCGGTCTCGACGCCACCGGTGAAGGAGATGGCGCGCACGCGCGGGTCACCGACGAGCGCGTTCCCGACGATCGCACCCGAGCCGGTGACGAAGTTGAGGACGCCGGGCGGAAGCCCCGCTGCCTCGTAGACCTTCACGACCTCGGCGGCGCAGTAGGCGGTGTTCGACGCCGGCTTGAAGACGACGGTGTTGCCGCAGATGACGGCGGCGGCGATCTTCCAGTTCGGGATCGCGGTCGGGAAGTTCCACGGCGTGATGCACGCGACGACCCCCTTGGGTTGTCGGACGGTGAGGCAGAACTTCGAATGCAGCTCGGAGGGGATCGTCTCGCCCGCGAGCCGTCGGCCCTCGCCGGCCATGTACTCGATGAAGTCGATCGACTCCTGGACGTCGCCGCGGCCCTCGGGGAGGATCTTGCCCATCTCCTGGGTGACGATGCGGCCGACCACCTCCTTCCGGTCCCGGAGGATCTGGGCGGCCCGGAGGAGGATCTCGCCCCGCTTCGGGGCCGGCGTATCGCGCCAGCCGAGGAACGCCTTCTGCGCCGCGGCTACCGCGTTGCTGACGTCCTCGGGGCGGCCCGCAACGAACGACGCGAGCTCCTCCCCCGTCGCGGGGTTCCGGGTCGAGAACCGCTGGGTTCCCTTCGGGGTCACCCACTTTCCGCCGATGAAGAGTCCGAATTTCTGCGGTTCCGCGGTCACGGTCGGTTGCCTCGGGCGGTGGGACCGGAGGGGACGTAAAAGAGTAACCGTGTCGCGGTCCCAGTCCCGGCGCGGCGCCCCAACGCCGAGGCAGTGCCTCCGCGCGTACCGTTAATATCCGGGGCCCGTCCGTCGGTGCGATGGAGCACGAACTGCAGGTCGAGGCGACGCTCAGCGCTCCGGCGCCCGAGGGCGACCTCCTCGCGACGCGCCTGCCGGCCCTTGCCGAAGAGGCGCTCCGCCGCTCGATCGGCACGCGCGGTTCGGGGCAGCTCACTCGATGGTCGGTGGACGGCGACCGCCTCTCCCTCACGATCGAGTCGACGGGCGCGAGACCCCACCAGGCGGTCCTGGCGCTTCTCCGACACCTCGGGGAGGAGCTCGGCAAGGCGGCGCACATCGGCGTCCGTTCGTTCCGGGCCCCGCTCTACCGGGTCCGCTTCCCGCTCTCCCCGCCGCCAAAGACCGAGGTGAGCCTCCCGCTCCCTCACACGCTCACGATCGAGGGGGAATCGGCGACCCTCACGCTGACCGATCTCTCGGAAGAGGCGCTCCGGGACAACTGGATGGACCGCGCGATCGCGCTCGTCCAGGAGAAGTCCAAGCGCCAGAGCTACGAAGGAAAGGAGGCGTACTGGGCCCTCCTCTCGGCGAGCCCGCCCCGCGAGCACGCCTTCCGGCTCGACCCCACCGAGGAGATGCTCAAGCGCCAATGGGTCCGGAGCGGCCCCACGAAGGGCAAGTGGTTCCTGGGACCGATCGCCGCCCACCTCCTCCGAACGATGGCGCGGATCGCGCGAAAGGAGGTCCTCGCCCCCCTCGGTTTCTCCGAGGTCGTCCAGCCCCATCACGACTCCTTCGACATCCTGCTCAAGACCGGCCACATGGAAGGACTTCCCGGTGAGTTCTACTACGTCACCGAGCCCCGCACCCGCGACCCGGCGGCGTGGGAGACGTTCACCGACTTGGTCAAGATCACGCGTCGCGTCCCCGAGGGGGAGCTCGCGAAGCTGGTATCGCCCCCGACGGCCGTCTCCTGCTACGCCCAATGCCCAACGATCTACTGGTGGCTCTCGGGGCGCACCCTCGCGTCGGACAGTCTTCCGGTTCGCGTCTACGACGCCACGGCCGTCTCCAACCGGTACGAGAGCGGCGGACGCCACGGACTCGAGCGGGTCGACGAGTTCCACCGGATAGAGCCGGTCTACGTGGGGACGCCGGAACAGTTGATCGAGCTGCGCCAGAAGCTCCTCGAACGGTACACCCACGTCTTCGACGCGATCCTTGAGCTCGAATGGCGGACCGCCTGGGTGACGCCGTTCTACATGCAGCAGTCCGGAGGGGTCGGCGTCGAGGACGCGACGGAGCGCGTCAAGGGGACGATCGACTTCGAGGCGTACCTTCCCTATCGCGGAGCCCGCGAGACCTCCGAGTGGCTCGAGTTCCAGAACCTCTCCATCGTCGGCGACAAGTACACACGCGCCTTCACGATCCGCGCGCAGCGCGGCGAGCTGTGGTCCGGCTGCTCGGGGATCGGCCTCGAACGCTGGCTCACCGCCTTCCTCGCCCAGAAGGGACTCGATCCGGACGGCTGGCCCGCGGCGTTCCGGCGCTACGTCGGGACGCTTCCGGCCGACCTCCGGTTCCTCTAGCCGC